>JAEUQX010000030.1 GCA_016788625.1 Anaerolineae bacterium | reverse complement strand
GCTTGCGGGCACGGCACTGCCGCGCCCCTACAAGCGAAGATTTCGTTTTCTGGAACAGGCTTACAGACCGTAGCCGAACGGCCACAGCGGAGCGTCGCTGCTGGCTTTCAGATTCGCCAGCGGAACCTGATCAATCGCGCGCGGCCAGGAATGCGGCAGCTTCCCGGTGAACGGGTAGTCGCCAAACACGACATCCGTCACGCCCAGCGCTTCGCTGCCAAACCACCAGGCCGCGACCAGCGCGTCGATCAGCGGCAGTTCGTTCGTGATCACCAGCGGACGCCCGGACACCAGCACGGCCACCACCTTCGAACAGCGCTCGCGCAGCTTCGTCAGCACGGCGATGTCATACGCGGTCAGGGATGGATGGGCATTATCACCAAACCCTTCCGCGTACGGCGCTTCCCCGATGACGGCAATCCCGATTTCCGCGGTCACGTCTGTAGCAAAATCGGCGGAGGCATTGAAATGAACCGCCGTTCCCGGCGCGACCGTCTGGCGAACTGCCTCCAGCACGCTCGTGCCCAACGGCATGACACCGTCGGCCTTGCTGCCGCCCTGCCAGGAGATCGTCCAGCCGCCGCACTGCATCCCCACGTCGTCGGCAGCGCTCCCGGCAACCAGGATGCTTGGCACACTCTTGGACAGGGGCAGTGTTTCGCCCTCGTTCTTCAGCAGGACGGCGGCCTGCCGCACGGCCTCGCGAGCGAGCGCGCGGTGAGCAGGCGAACCGACTTCAGAGAGCAGCGTTTCGTCGCCGAAAGGTGTGTCAAACAAGCCCAGCGCGAACTTGACGCGCAGGATGCGGCGCACCGCGTCGTCAATGCGCGTCATCGGAATATCGCCCTTCTGTACCGCTTCCGTCAGCGTGCTGATGAAGCGCTTGAAATCGTAGGGCACCATCACCATATCCATGCCGGCGTTGATGCTCCGCACCACGCAGTCGTAGTGGCTCGCCGCGATCTGGTCAATGCCCTTCCAGTCGGAGACGAGGAAGCCTGGGAAGCCATATTCACCCTTCAGCACGTCCGTCAGCAGGTAGCGATGCTCGTGCATCTTCAGGCCGTTCCAACTGGAGAACGACACCATGATGTTGAGCGCCCCCGCTTTAACGGCCTCAACATACGGGCGCAGGTGTACCTGGCGCAGCGCGGCTTCGTCGAGCATGGTGTTGCCCTGGTCGATCTTGAAGCCACCCGTCGCCGCCTGCCAGTTGCCGCCATCCTCCCAAGGGTACGTGCGCGTTGTGCCCCAGGTCGTGCCACCATCCGCGACGAAGTGCTTGTAGGAGTGCAGCACGCGCTGGCCTTTTTCCAGCCCGCGCGCGAAGGCCAGCGCCAGCGGGATGACCACATCGGTGTCTTCGCTGAAGCCCTCGTAGGTGCGCCCCCAGCGAATGTCATGCGGCACGGAGACCGCCGGAGCAAATGTCCAGCGCACATGCGTCGCCAGCATCTCGCGGGCAGCAACCTCGCCAATCCGTTCGACCAGATCGGCGTCGTTCGCTGCGCCCAGGCCGATGTTGTGCGGAAAGACCACCGCGCCTTGAACATTGTTGTGTCCGTGCACCCCGTCCACGCCGTAGATCAGCGGGATCGCCAGCCGCGTTTGCTGCCCTGCTTCCAGGTAGGCGCGCACCATCGCCGCCCATTCCTGCGGGTTGTTCTCTGGCGGGTTGCCGCCGCCGCCGCTCAGGACCGAGCCGATGCTGTAGGTGATCACGTCGGCGGGCGTGATGCTGTTTTTCTCGGCCTGGGTCATCTGCCCGATTTTCTCGGCCAGAGTCATCTGGTCAACGAGAGCGTCAATACGCGCTTCATGAGCGAAGATCGAAGTGTGAGTCATAGTTTGCATAGGGGGTTACCTTCATTCAGCCTTCAAGTGTCCTTGCAATGGGTTTATTTTTTCGTGCGCCACAGCTCTCCCGGATGATCAGTTCTGTGGGGATCACAATACTTTCATGCGCAGCTTCAGGCTGCTCAATCAGCTTGAGGAGCAATTCAACCGCGGCTCTGCCCAACTGCTCAACATGCTGGCGAACCGTCGTCAGGGGCGGGCTTGTGGTCGCCGCCAGGGACAGGTCATCAAAGCCGATGACCGCGACATCCTCCGGAACAGACAGCCCGTGCGCGTTCAGTACCTGGATGCACGCGACAGCCATGAGATCGGAGGACACGAAGATGGCGCTGGGTTTT
>JAEUQX010000337.1 GCA_016788625.1 Anaerolineae bacterium | reverse complement strand
ATCATCTTGAAGTAGAGCGAACTGGCGCTGCCCCAGCGGATGGGCGACGAGATGATCACGGCGTCGCACCAGTGCACCAGCGCCTCATAGACCTGTACCATCTCGTCCGTTTTGTCCATTTTCGTGATCGAACACGGCCAGGTGCAGGCGTGCGCGCTCTTGGAATAGTAGCCTTCGCAGTGGCGGAATTTGAGGTCGTTGATCTTGATCAGCTTCGTCTCGGTGTTCAGCGTTCGCGCGTGGTCGAGCGAGATTTCGAGCAGGGCGTCTGAGGTAGAGTAGCGCGGGTTGCGTGCATCCATCGCCGTCGTGGAAAGACCCAACACGCGGATGTTCCCCGGCTCGCGCACAATCGGGCGAGTGAGTGGGTGCGGGTCGTGAGCAGGCTTGTTGCGCGTCGTCACGGCTTCCAGGTTGATGAACAGGTGACCGTTCTCTTCGCGCAGTTCGTAGCGCGGCACGCGGTCGGCCTCGTAACCCGGCTCGCCTTCGCCGCTGCGGCAGTGATACTTGTAATTATGCCAGGGACAGACGATGTATTCGCCATCCAGCCGCCCTTCGCCCAGCGGCCCGCCGACGTGGTTGCACACGCCCGATACCGCGCCGAACTTTCCATCCAGATAGCTCAGGGCGATGCGCGTGCGCCCAATGACGATCTGGCGCAGTGTGGGCGACTTCAGTGCTTCGATTTCCCCAAGATCATGCCACTCTGCCATGCTTAACGCTCCTTGCTGCGAATAGGCCTGCTGTCATTATATGCGGCAGCTCGGAGCGCGCGACTCGCTCAGGTCTGTGTTATGTGTCCTTCCTGCGGAGGTTCAGCGTTCCTCCAGGGCTGCGTTCAGCAGGTCTTCTACCATTTGTTCGCCGGTGAATAACCGGGTTTGCCAACCGGGCAGCAGTCGATCTAAGACAAACATCTGCGCCGCACCCAACACATAGAATCGATCGCGGTAAGTCCCTGGGATGGATACAGGATCATTCACCTGCGCGCGAAAATGGCTCCAGACTTCATCTGCCAAAGGATATACAACGCCAGCGGCGGGGGCTTCCATTGAAGGTTCATAATCCGGCGAACCTGCCAGCAGCATCAGGCGCGTATCCACGTAACGGGCTGCGCCTTCCATCCATTCTGTCCCTCGTTCGAAGTCAAGCGCCTCGGATGGCAGATGAACGCGGCGTTCTTTGCGCAGGCGCAGGAAGTCACTCGCTGCCACAGCGATTTCTTCGAGTGACGCATCTGGGTCTAGCGCTGTATTCAGCGTCTGTCCCTCGGCCAGCAGGTTAGCGTCAAGCTCAGCGATCTGGCTTTCAGAAAAATCCTCCAGCCAGGCCGGGCTGCTCGTCATCATAACAGCCGGGGGGAGTGATTCCGGTCCATGAAAGGTGTTCATCTGATAGGCATGGAATGCTTCGTGCACCGCCGCACGAATGTAAGCTGCATCATCCAAGACGATGATTCCTTCGCCGAATAGTTCGTCAACAGCGCTCTGGAATTCGTCACGTACCGGTATCGCGGCAGCCCACAGCGCATCAACCTGCCAGGCTGTTGCGACGGGCGCGGGAGACAGGTGACCTTCCATCCTGAAGACCGTTTCGCCATTGATGGTCAGGCTCGGTATGTCGACAAATTCCGGCGGCGGATCAGGATGACCGATCAGATAATCAAAATCACCTTTCCTCACCAGCAGCGGCGTTAGCTGAAGTTCCCAGCCCGGCCATACTTCTGCCGCATATTCACCCAAGATATGTCGGATTTCAGCTACCTGACTGATTTCCAGCGGTGTCAGTTCTGTATCGTCGATCTGCGCTTGCGCCGCCCCGCTCATAAGACACAGCACGCCCACAACAACAATCCAGCTCCAAAGCTGCCTGTAAACGCTTGTCTTGTTCATCTCACAAGTTCCTTCGAAATTGACCAGACATAGGGTGATGTTTGAACCTCCAGTACTCAGTCTACAGGGGGAGCCAGGCAAGATACACAGTAACCAATAGCACCACAAAAGGCGCAGAAACTCATGAGCGTGACGTACGAGTTGGGCGTAACGCGCCATTGCTGGACAAATCAGAATAGAACGGATATTCTCAGTCAGTCATTTGTCATAGTGAGAGGGATGGATTCATGGCCGGGAATTTCGCACAGATCAACGGCGCGCGCCTGTACTACGAGGTGGCGGGAGCGGGGCAGCCGCTCGTCATGGTTCACGCGGGCATCGCCAACAGCCAGATGTGGGACGCGCAGTTTGAGTCCTTCGCGCAGCACTACCGCGTTATCCGTTACGATATGCGCGGCTATGGGCAAACGCTGCCCGTCGCGGGCGAGTACAGCAATCGCGCTGACCTCGCCGCGCTGCTCGATCTATTGGGCGTCGAACGGGCGCTGCTGATGGGCTGCTCGAAGGGCGGCGGCGTGTGTATGGACTTCGCTCTGGAGCATCCCGAACGCGCCGCAGCATTGATCATGGTTGGGTCGGGGCCGGGCGGTTTTGATTTTGATGAGCCACCGCCGCCGCAGTGGGATGAACTGGTGGCCGCGTTCAAGGCGGGCGATCTGGAACGCACCTGTGAACTGGAAATGCAGGTGTGGGTGGATGGGCAGGGCAGGGCCGCGGAGCAGGTCAACCCGGCGGTGCGGCGCAAGGTATACGAGATGAACCTGCTGGCCTTGCAATACGAGAAGCTTGGGTTGGGCACAGAGCTACCCACGCTTGACCCGCCAGCCGCGCGGCGCATGAGCGACTTGACCCTGCCCGTGCTGGTCGTCGTGGGGGATCACGACACGGCTTACGTCCGTGCGGCAGCCGACTTCATGGTGGCTAACCTGCCGAACGCGCGGCGGCTGACTATCACGGATGCGGCGCATGTGCCGAACATGGAACATCCCAATATTTTCAACGCGGGCGTGCTGGACTTCCTCAAGTCCATCGCGTAAGTGGCGCGGGCGGACTGCGCTATAATGGTGGTATAACGTAACCCACCCAACGAGGAACGAATATGAATTCGAGCGGCTATGTCAAAGGCTCGAAGACCTATGAAATGCAGTGGGACTGCAAGTTCTGCGGCACCAAGAAGCTGCTGGGCAAGACGCACCGCTTTTGCCCCAACTGCGGGGCGCAGCAAGACCCATCCTGGCGCTACTTCCCGTCTGATGAGGAAAAGGTCGCTGTCGAAGATCATGTCTACGTCGGCGCGGATAAGGTGTGCGCGGCCTGCCAGACGGTGAACGCGGCCAAGGCGGAGTTCTGTGGCAACTGCGGCGCGCCCCTCGATGTGGCGGCACAAGCGGCACAGGGGGCGCAGCGCGAGAAACGCGAAGGCGAGAGCTTCACCACTGAGGACATCGAACGCAAGCGCGAACAGGTCGGCAAACCCGCTGTCGAGGAAGAAAAATCCTCTGGCGGCAGCCGCATGTTCATCCTGATGATGCTGCTGGCAATCGTGGTGTGTGGCGGGGCGATCTTCCTGTTCACGCGGACGACTAACGCGCCTGCGTATGTGACCGCTTTCCGCTGGGAACGCAGCATTGCCATTGAATCCTTGCAGGCCGTGCCGGGGCGCAGCGACTGTAATGCCGTGCCCGTTGGCGCGTATGGTGTCGAGCAGCGCTATGAGCAGGTCGGCTCTCAGCAGGTGCAGGATGGCGAGACCTGCCGTGTGCGCCAGGTTGACCAGGGCGATGGCACCTTCCGCGAGGAGCAGGTGTGCCAGCCGACCTACCGCGACGAACCTGTGTACGGCTACCGCTGCTACTACACGGTCAATACCTGGGTGCAGAGCCGCGCCGCCAAATCGCAGGGCGACAAAGAGACGCCGCTGATCTGGCCGCCGACTAACCTGAACGCTGGTACCTGCCTGGGCTGCGAGCGCGAGGGCGGACGCAGCGAAAAGTATTTCCTGACGCTGCGGGCGGGCGAGGACAAGACTTTTGAATGTGCGGTGCCGTTCGACATGTGGCAGTCCACAGGCATCGAGCGCGGCTTCACGGTCGAGATCGGCTCCCTGCTCGGCGATGTGCGCTGCGAGACGCTGCGGCCTGTGGGGTGAGCAGTGATGAGCGACGAGTAATGAGTAATGAGGAAAGCGAAGATTTCGCCGTAGAGAGACACAGAGGAACATGAGCGAGTTGTGTGTTGTAGGGGAGGATTAGCGCGCAGCGCGTATATCCTCCCGCAGATGCGG
>JAEUQX010000711.1 GCA_016788625.1 Anaerolineae bacterium | reverse complement strand
AGCTACGGGCCAGAGCCGTTCCGGCACGTTCGTATCTTCCTCGCCGACGAGGACTAGGCAAGACCATTTATCATCACCATCAATAGGGGCACGCAAAGATGCCCCTATTGTGTTTCAAGACGACAGGTCAAGTGCGATGTTCATTACATTTGAAGGTCCGGACGGAAGCGGCAAGACCACCCAGGTTGCTCAGGTCGCGGCGGCGCTGCGGGCACGCGGTTACAATGTGCTGCTCACGCGGGAACCGGGGGGTACTTCGATTGGCGACCAGATCCGCCACATCCTGCACGATATGGATAACAAGACGCTGCATCCGCGCGCCGAACTGCTGCTCTTTAGCGCGTCGCGGGCGCAAATCGTGGAGGAGGTCATCAAGCCACACCTGGCTTTGGGCGGTCTGGTGATCTGCGACCGCTTCTTCGATTCGACCTATGCCTATCAGGGCTATGGGCATGGTCTTGATCGTGATGTGCTGCGGCTGATCACCGAGTTCGCGACGGGTGGTCTGCGCCCGGACTTGACCCTGCTGCTGGACATCGCGCCGGAAGAAAGTCTACAGCGCCGCCTGAGCGCTGTGGCATCGGGCGAGGAATGGACGCGCCTCGACGACATGGCGATGGCCTTTCACCGGCGCGTCCGCGAAGGTTATCATGTGCTGGCCGCAGCCGAACCTGCCCGCTGGCTAACGATCAACGCCGCGCAGCCCGTTGAGCGTGTCCAGGCGGATATTGTTGCCGCGTTGGAACCGCGTCTACCTGTGCCGCAGAAGCTCGCGTAGCACCGCCAGGCTCGCAATCCGACCCGTTTAGGGCTTCTCAAGGCTGAGCATGTGAATCGAAAAGGGGGACATGACGTGTCGTGCCCCTACAGTCGGCATATGTGATTTGCTCTTTCCTCAGTTGACAACAGGCATGGCTGCGTTGGCGGGCGTTCCCTTGGGATTGCTGATCGCCTCACCCATTTTGACCACCGCGCCTGCCCATGACAACCCTGACCCGAACGCGACCATCCCAGTCATGTCACCTGATTTCAGGCGGCCTTCCTGAATGGCCTCGACCAGTGCCAGCGGAATCGATGCCGCTGATGTGTTGCCATACTTGTGCAGGTTCACGAAGAAGTGATCCATTGGTACATCGAGGGTGCGCGCGGCAGTCTCGATGATGCGCAGGTTGGCCTGATGCGGGATGATCACATCCAGATCACCGACGGTTGTCCCCGCAGCCTGAGTGATGTTCGATAGGCACGCTGAGAGCTTGCGCACGGCGAACTTGAAGACTTCCTGGCCGTTCATGCGGATATAGTGTTCACGATTATCGACCACATCCTGCGAGACGGGTTTGACCGTTCCGCCGCCCGGCACCCATAGGTGATGAGCCTGTCCGCCATCTGAACCCAGTTCGAACGATATTACGCCCGCGCCATTTGTCGTCGGTTGCAGCACAACCGCTGCCGCCGCATCGCCGAACAGGATGCAGGTGGAACGGTCGGTGTAGTCCAAGGCATATGAAATCAGCTCGACACCAATCACCAGCACGTTGTTATACGCGCCCGTTTCAATGAACTGGTTGGCCGTCACCAGCGCATAGACCCAACCGGAGCAGCCCGCCGCAATGGTGAATGCCGGGCAGGTTGCGCCCAGCGCATGTTGCACAAAGTTCGCAGGAGCAGGCAGCAGATAATCCGGCGATGAGTTCGCGACCACAATCAGATCGATCTCAGTGGCCTTCAGATCCGCGACTGCCAGCGCCTCGGTCGCCGCCGCGCACGCCATGCTGGTCGTGTTGTCACTCTCCGAGCGGACACGGCGCTCCTTGATTCCAGTGCGCGACACAATCCACTCGTCATTGGTATCGACCATCTGCGCCAGCTCAGCGTTGGTCAACACCCGTTCGGGCACGTATTTGCCCCAACCGGTAATTTCGGCGCGGCGCTTGCTCATAAACCCTACTCCTTAAACAGCGATAGTGCGGTCGAGTCAAGATCATTTCTTGATAACAGCAATGCCTGGCAAAACGGCCAGGCATATGAGTCGTCCTATTATATCAGGTGATTATTGCAACACAGGGGCTTCCTGCTTTTCGCGCCGAACCTCGTCGAGCATCCGGCGGCGGGTCAGCAGCATGAATCCCGCGACCAATGCGATGCCGGCGGCGATCTGGACACGCGGCGGCAGATAGCGAATGCGCGAGACAACATGGTGGCGCGGTGTGCCGACGAGATCATTCTTCAACCGCCGCACGAAGCGCTGCGATGGCTGCGCGCCGACGAGCGTCAGGTGCAGTCTACGGATAACTCCCACTAGACTGTCTACTTCCGCGCGCGGCACTGCGTAACGACCGACAATCATGTCGATGTTTTGATCAGGGGTGGCTAACAGAGCGTCGGTGACGGCGGCGAGTAGATCCTGCATTTCCATCTCATGAGCCATGCTTGTGTTTGCCTTCTTTCGTGCTGATCGGTCGTTTGGCAGCCTGCTGCATCTGAATGTCATCGCGCAGGGCAATAAGTGTTCGATGATAAAGCGACTTGATCGCGCCCTCTGTCCGGTCTAGGATTTCACCCACTTCGGCGTTTGACAGGTTCGAGACGAACTTCAGGTACAGAAGCTGCTGCCGTTCGTCTGGCAGGCGGCTGATGGCGTCCAGAAGCTGCTGCCGTTCTTCCTTGTCCTCGGCGGCGGAGTCTGGTGCGTCGAATTGCAGCCCGCCGCTGACGAATTCGTCCAGGGGGATGATCTTGCGCCGTCCTCGATCGCGGTGCCAGTTGGCGACGAGGTTATGCGCGATGCGATACAGCCACGCCTGGAAGGGGACGCCACGATCAATATACGTCTCCATATGCGCCATCGCCCGGTGGAAGACTGCCGATGCCAGGTCTTCTGCGTCCTGGTGATTGCCGGTCCGGTAGTAGATGTACTTGTAGATTTTCTCGACATACCGCTCATAAAGGATTCCGAAGGCTTCCTGGCTGTCTTTCGCCAGTGCGACCAGCTCGGTATCCGTCAGGGTAGTCAAGTCACGGTGTTTGGGTTTGCGGTTGAAAATGTTCATCAGCACTAAAAACCCGCACGAGCGCGGGTAGTTGCGGGTTTGCTGGTTCGTTTACCTCGATAAACCGCTGTCACTCCTTTATAATACAGCGCGTCTTTTCGCCAGATGACATCGGAAGAAGCGATATGACCCAACCTTTGAACTTTCAGCAAGTCATCATGAAACTCCACGAATTCTGGGCCGGGCAGGGCTGCCTGATCTGGAATCCGTACAACATCCAGGTCGGCGCAGGCACGGGAAACCCTGCCACCCTGCTGCGTGTGCTGGGGCCGGAACCCTGGCGCGTCGCCTATGTCGAGCCGAGCGTGCGCCCGGACGACGGGCGTTATGGCGATAACCCCAACCGGATGCAGTATTACTTCCAGTACCAGGTCATCCTCAAGCCCGACCCCGGCAATCCACAGGAGATGTACTTGCAATCGCTGGAGGCGTTGGGCATCAGTCCGCGTGAGCACGACATCCGTTTTGTCGAGGACAACTGGGAAAGCCCGGCGCTGGGCGCATGGGGGTTGGGCTGGGAAGTCTGGCTCGACGGCCAGGAAATCACCCAGTTCACGTACTTCCAGCAGGCGGGCGGCCTGGAACTCGAACCCGTCTCGGTCGAGATTACCTACGGTCTCGAACGTATCGCCCTGGCATTGCAGGATAAGAACGCCGTTTGGGAGATCGACTGGCTCGGCAACGGCCTGAATTATGGCGATGTGTTCCTGCAAAGTGAGATCGAACACTGCCGCTACTATTTCGAGATTGCGGATATTGATGGCCTGAAGCAAACCTACGATATCTACGAGCGTGAAAGCAAGCGCGCTCTGGAAGCGGGAGCGGTCATTCCCTCGTATGACTATGTGCTCAAGTGCAGCCATCTGTTTAACGTGTTGGACGCGCGCGGCGCGATTGGCGTGACCGAACGTGCCAGCTACTTCCAGCGGATGCGTGCTATGACCCGCGATGTGGCGAAGGCCTATGCCGAGCAGCGCCAACGGTTGGAATACCCCTTCCTGGACAAACTCAGCGCCTGGGATGCGCCTGCGCTGCAGACGGCGGCGGCTGTTGCCAGTGTCAACACCCCTGTCGCCGATTTCCTGCTGGAGATTGGCGTCGAAGAACTGCCACCCGATGATGTGAACGCTGCTCAGGAACAGCTTGAGACGCTGGCGACCGACCTGTTTGAGCGCCTGCGCCTCGCGCCGCCGCAGGGTGTGATGGTCTTCAGCACGCCGCGCCGTTTGGTGCTGGCCGCCTGGCAGCTTCCCACCCGGCAGGCGGATGAGGAACGTATCGAGAAAGGCCCACCCGCGAATCGCGCCTTCGATGCCGACGGCAAG
>JAEUQX010000709.1 GCA_016788625.1 Anaerolineae bacterium | reverse complement strand
GTTACGCCGCTGCGCTGCTCGGTCGTCACCTCGCCCCAGAACGTATAATCCGGGGGGACATGCCGCCAGCCGTCGTCATAGCGCCAGTAGAACCACACGCGCGTATATGGCACGCCATCGATGATCTCCTGCACACTCACGCGGGCGCGGGTACGGTCAACCGTCATGTCCAGGATTTGCCCGGTGAGCTGCACATTGTTCTGCAATTTCAGAGCCTGATACTCGTCAAAGAGACCCTGCTGCGCGGTCAGCCAATCCTGCGAGGCACTGCGCTGTGCCTGCGCGAACGCCGCGAAGTCGCCAAGCCGCAGCGCTGTGATCTCAGCATCGACCGTATTGCGTAACGCCTGCTCGATCTCCGCATCGACCGCGCGCAGCCGCCAAAGCACCACCGCGCCCATCCCGCCCAAAACCGCGAGGATGAACAGCAGAAACAGCAGGAAGCGCAGCCGCGCCAGCCGCCGCCGCCGCGCAGTTGCCGGGTCTTCGCCCGCCCGCTGAATATGCGCCTGCTCCGCCTCGATTTCCCAATCCAGCCGTATACCCATAAGCCTCACCCTAACGCGATGTCGCCCGCCAGGACGCGATGCAGCGCCCCCGCTGCGTCACGCACCAACAGTGTCCCATCGTCATCCACCGCTTCCGCCCTGCCCTGCACATCCCCAATCGTGACCTGCCGCCCCAGCGTGTTCAGCCGCCCTTTCCAGGCATCAAACAACGCCGCGCTGCCCAAGGCCGCCGACCACGCATCAATGCGCGCCAGCACAACGGCCAGCGCTTCCAGACGATCAACGGATCTGCCTAAGGCAGGGGCGATGCTGATGGCCGTGTCTGCCAGGTCCGTGCCTACAAAATCGATGCTCACATTGATACCGATGCCCAGCACCACGCCGCTCAACTGTCCGCCATTCCATACCGCCTCCGGAAGCACACCGGAGACCTTGCGCCCGTTCAGGTGCACATCGTTCGGCCACTTGATGCTCACATCGGCAGCGCCCAGGTGGTCAAGCAGTTCACAGATCGCCACCGCCCCCAGCATCGTCACACGGTGCAGGTGCGCCGCGGGTGGCCGCAGCACGACCGAGAAGGTCAGCGCCGTGCCCGCTGGCGTGTGCCACGTGCGCCCTTTGCGCCCGCGCCCTTTCACCTGCTCATTTGTGACGACCAGTGCACCGGCCTCCGCGCCTTCGCCCAGCCAGGCCAGCGCGATGTCGTTGGTGCTGTCGGCCTGCGGGTAGTAGCGCACCGGGCGGGGGGACAGACGCACTTGGAGATGTTCCGCGTCAAAACTCATCGTAGTCACGTAAGATCAACCCGTTCATTAGTGTCCGATTGTAGCATGAGCGGCATGAGAATGAACTACCGCGCCTCGGCGAACAGGGCTATACTCAAGCGGAGTAGACAGGACGGCAACATGGAACATCTCTACACTCCCTGGCGCATGGCCTACATTCGCGGTGAAAAGAAACCCGTTCATGGCTGTGTCTTCTGCAACCTGGCCGCCGCGCAGGATGCCAGCCAACAGGTGATCCACTACGGGCAGCACGTCTTCGTCACGCTCAACATCTACCCCTACAACAACGGCCACCTGATGGTGGTTCCTTACGAACATGTCGCCTCGCAGGAACAGCTTGCGACCGAGGCGCTGACCGACCTGATGCTGACGGTCAACCGCTGCCTAGCCGTGCTGCGCAAGGTCTATAACCCGCCCGCCTTCAACCTGGGCGCGAACCTGGGCGCGGCAGCGGGCGCGGGCATCGCCGAACACTATCACTTCCACATTGTTCCGCGATGGCCGGGGGATGCCAGCTTTATGACCGTCATCGGCAATACACGGGTCATTCCGGACTCGTTGGAAAATATCTATCATGATCTGAAGGCGGGCTGGGCTGAACTCTATCCGCCGGAAGGGGGAACCGAATGAGCAAGAATGGCGCGCGCGATGCCGTAATCCTGGCCGGGGCACGCACGCCACAAGGCAAATTCCTGGGCAGTCTGGCGGCGCTGAGCGCGGCTGAACTGGGACAGGTGGCGGTCAAGGCAGCGCTCGAACGGGCAGCGATCAAAACCAACGACATCAACGAGGTGATCCTCGGCAACGTGGTCAGCGCGGGCACAGGGCAAGCGCTGCCGCGGCAGATCAGCATCGGCGTGGGCATCCCCGATCATGTCGGCGGCAGCACGGTCAACAAGGTGTGCGGCAGCGGGCTGAAAGCGGTGATGCTGGCGGCTAACGCGATCAAAGCCGACGACGGCGACCTGTACATTGCAGGCGGCGTTGAGAGCATGAGCCGCGCGCCCTACCTCAACGACTCGGTGCGACAGGGCAACAAGTACGGCCATGTGCAGCTTCGCGATGCGCTGCAAACCGACGGCCTGTGGTGCTCGATCCGCGATTGGGGCATGGGCAACGCGGCGGAGTTCATCGCCCGCCAGATGGAAGTCACGCGCGAGGAGATGGACGCCTTCGCCTTCCGCAGTCACCAGTTAGCGGCGCAGGCCACCGACGCCGGGCGCTTCAAGGCCGAGATCGCGCCTGTGATCATCAAGTCGCGCAAAGGCGAGGTGGTGATTGACCAGGATGAGGCCATCCGCCGTGATACGACAATCGAGGCGCTCGCCAAGCTGCCGCCCGCCTTCGAGAAGGACGGTTCGGTGACGGCGGGCAACGCGCCGGGCATGAACGATGGTGCAGCAGCGCTGGTGGTCAGCAGCCGCGCCTACGCCAAACAACACGGACAAAAGCCTATCGCGCGCATCGCGGGTTATGCCCAGGCGGCGGTAGACCCCACCTGGATTTTCTACGCGCCCGTCAAAGCGATTCCGCTGGCACTGGCGCGGGCGGGCTGGCGCATGGACGATGTTGACCTCTTCGAGATTAACGAGGCCTTCGCCGCGCAGGTACTCGGCGACAAGGTCGGCTTGGAACGCGAGGGGCATCACCTGCCGTTGGAGAAAGTCAATGTCAACGGCGGTGCGATTGCGCTGGGGCATCCGCTGGGCGCGAGCGGCGCGCGGGTGCTGGTCACGCTGATCTATGCGCTGCGCGAACGCGGGCTAAAACGCGGGCTGGCGGCGCTGTGCCTCGGCGGTGGCGAGGCGGTCGCCCTGTGCGTGGAGGTGGAGTAAGCCGCTGAACGCTTGCGCCAGCACCACAGGTATTCAGGTGCAGTGAGCTGGAGAATACGCGCTGCGCCCCTACAGAATCCTCCTCAGGCCAGAAAGGGAGATTTCCTGTAGGGTGCTGACAGCGCTGATTTGCATCACAAACAGCGAGCGAAACGGCGCTTAATTCGAGTTGTCCGTGCGATTGTCGCCATACGACCGGATAGTGGGTCCCTGCCCCGCATCGGACGCGACTGGGATAGGCGCGCTGACCGGCGCGACAGGCGTCCGCAAAATCGTACGCAGCCAGCGATGCTCATTCACTTGCGAGATATAGAACAAGGCTATCGCGATAACCACCAGGGCCACAATCAGGGTCAAGCGCGATTCGCCCGCGTTTTGCATTTGGACAACCACGTCAAGCCGTGTATCAGGGCTAGCGACGAAATTCACGTCGCGCGTGGCAGTAGTGCCATTCGTAACTGTGAATTCGCTCAGGCCGGGCGGCAGTTGGAACTCGAACAACTGCGTGCTGCTGCTGCCCGTGCCACTACGTGTTGATGTGCCCGTTATGCCTTCGGTCGTGCTGGACACGGAGAAAGCACGTCCCCCGGTAGTCACCAACTGCGCGGTCACATTCTCGGTCGAAGGGTTAGTCACGGCAACGGGACCGCTCCGAACGACAAAGGTGATATTCGCGCCGCTGTAGGTTTGCGGCGCGAGCAGACCAGCGGCCCAGAAGACAGCCGCCAGCGCAACCACGACGGCGGCTGCGGTTTTGATAAGTATCCAGTTGATTTTCATTTGCAATTCTCCATTAGCTTCTAAGTTAGCCAAAAGTAACAGCCCTCGTGGAACACGGGGGTATTCGTCAAAATGAACATGGGGAGGTCTAGGGCTGTGTTTTGTGAGCGGAAGCGGACAGAGAATCTTGCCTAAGACGATGAGCAAGAATCAGCCGACATCACCAAACTTAGATAGTGGGGAGGTTTGGGGGCAAAATCACCTTTGCGTTTAGCGGTGATCTTGAATTGCATTCCTTCCTGATTTGATTATAGCGTGAGACTGCAAGAATTGCGTTGGAATGGGCGATGGCCTGGTCGTGCCACGTTTTGCCGTCCGGCGACTGTTCCGCATCTACTGCTTCCAATGCTTCCTGTAGCGTTAGGCGAATGCTTTCCAGCAATTCCTCGCGCATCAATTAGGTGTATTTCAAACCATTGGGAAGATATACTCCCTCTGTGCCACTGTGGTGAAATCTTCTGTCTTTATTCCCAGCCCCGTTTTGCGGGATAATAGACAGTGATCACATGAATGGAAATGTTGAGTCACGAGGTTTATTGTATGCTGCCAAAATCCATCCGCTGGCGGCGGATACTGACCACCGTGCCAGGCGTTATTCGACCCATATAGAATGACACGACCCCTTCGCGAGCAGTGATACTGTCACTCGTCCCAGTTCACCTTGTAAACCTGAACATGGTTGTTCCGCAGATTCAAAACATCCAGAACGAGTTCTGTCCGTGTCTCCAGAAACGTGACGAATTCCTCGCGCGGAACCCGGTAGACATTCATCCCCTGTGGCAGGGTCTGGCCCTCATCCGCCAGCACAGCACCCTGTGCATCGTCAACGATGATGTAGTCCGGACGTAGTGCCTCCATTGCCTGATTCACATCGTAGTCGTTGAAGAAGCGGTAGTACGGCACGCTCAGGCTGGAGCGATAATCATACTCCACAAACCCAAGCCACCAGGTCGGCATACCGAGAACACGCTTGTCGGCGGGAATAACATCGCGCATCTGATCGGTGATCGCATAATAGTCATAGTCCCGGTTCGAATAGATGAGCGACGAGACCTGGGACGCGCAGTACACCGTAAATACAACCAGCGCCGCGCCAATCACCCGCGCCAGATTCTTCCCCTGCCAGCGGTGCAGCGCCGCAACAAAACCAGCGGCAACGACGAGCATGAAGAAGGGATAGAGGTTGATGGCATAGAGTGTCGTCTTGTTGCTGCTCAGCAGAATGAAACTTACGAACGCGCTGCCCGTGAATGTGAGGAGCACAAAATCGGATTTTCTGCGGCGAAGCAGCAGGAACAATCCACCAACGATGATCATGCCCAGATCAAAAAGATTGCTGCGGAAACGATAACGGGCAACTTCGCGTATGGCTGATTCAAGCAGGATGTCAGGATTGGTGAGAGGAACTCGTGAATCGGCATCGCTCACGAAATAGAAGCTCATCAACTTGGAATAGACTTCTGAATTCGGCAGCACATGCGAAACCACGTAGTAACCCAGACCGAGCGCACCCCCTACCCCTACAGCCCATGTACCGCGTTTGAACAAGATACGTGCGCGATAGTGGAAAAGGTATAGCGCGGCCAGGGGTGGGATGAATACGATAGAGGATTGCTGAACGTCGAATCCTAATCCCAGAATCAGGCCAGCAAGAAAGTGCGCCCACAGCCGTTCCGTCTCGAAGCCGTACATAGACAACCAGAAACTGGACATAATCATCGTTGCCAGAACGATATCCTGGCGTATGCGGCTGGAATCGAGGAACGGAAGACTCAGCGAAAGCAGAAGCGCCGCAACCAAACCCGTATTCAGGCTGTAAAGACGCTTACCAACCTGAGCCGTGGCGACCAACAGAACAACGCCAAAAGCCCACGACACCAGACGTGTTTGGAACAGCCCGACTCCCGCAATGCGATACATCAGCATATAGGGAAGCTGCGCCAGGAAATTGTCTGTGACCCAGGGGTCGCCAAATTGGTCAAGCGGGCCAGTATGGATGGTGTCAAAAACAATGCCTGTCTTGAGCCAGCTCCAGGAAGTATTTGCAAACCAACCTTCGTCGATAAAGACCTGGGGATATATGGTCAGCGATAGCAGATGAATGCATACTACCACCACGATGAACCCAATCAGGAACCATTTCAGGCGGTTGCTATCCCGAGAGGGGAGTTGTCGATCAGCAAATAACGTGCTGAAATCCATCATCATCAGAAGCTCGCTTTCAAAATCACTTCCGCTCCGCCAACCGCCAGATCAGGCCTCACCAATGCGTCTCCGTCGTGCTTGAGCCAGAGATGATGACAACAAGAGCAGCCCTCCAACCGCACCGACGACAACGTTGTAGGCGTAATACAGCAGCGAAATGGCAATGGCTGCGCTGGAGGCTACCCCCACCTGCGAGAAGAAGAACACGAATGCCCCCTCACGCACGCCAAGACCGCTCAATGAAACGGGAATGGTGATGATAATCCAGATGATCGGCATGAAGATGAAGAAGTAGATCGGATTGATATCAACGCCAATCGAACGTGCAGCCAGATAGGTAGCCACAATGGTACAAAGGCTGTTGATAACTGACACCGACCCGGCAGTCGCCATCAGTCGAGGCCGGCGGTACAACGTATCGAGAGATTTATAGACTCTGTGCAGACTATCCCGGAAACGCTTCACAATCGGTATGCGGGAGATCAATGAAAAAATCCAACGCTCGGCACGCGCATTGAACACGATCACCCAGCCAAAAATCAGAACCGCGAGCGTACCCAACACGGTCAGGACGATGCCCTGGTCAGCCGCAAACTGGCTCCCGGCAATCAGGCCACCGACCGCCATCATGGATATGGTGAGCAAACCCATTAACCGATCAAGCACCACAGTCGAGACCAGGTTCGACCTACGATAGCTGTCGTCGCGACCCAATTCATAGACACGCCCGACATCGGTGCCAACGATGGTCGGCAGAAACATCGAGAAGAACATCCCGATAGTCAACGTATGCAGCGATTTCCAATAGGTTATCGCTTCGCCAGCCGCGCGCATCAGAAGGTGCCAGCGAAGAGTCCAGGTCAGGATCGTCCCAACGAAGAACAGCAATCCCGCCAGAAAGAAAGGAATATCTACCGACAGAAAGATTTCAACCAGAGCCTCGCGATCAATCAGCAGAAAAAGCACCAGCAGCAGTGCAATACTAATGATCAACCGGAGTAAGGTGCCAATTCGCCGTTGTTTCATCTCACAGTGCTCCGTTCACACATCCTGCGGTATGCGCAGTCTTCTGCCAGATGGTCAGCACAAACGAGTATCTCTGGACATTGCACCAGGCTGTCGTGACAATACATAATGGCGTTTTGTCAGGGCTGTTGTACCTGGCAATACGAGGAACCAGCGTTACGATGACGGTGTTGCAGTCTCTAAGGGTAGATCGACGGCATCAAACGGCGTTTCGTCCGACCACTCGGGTCCCGGTGGAACGCCGCCTTCATAGCGCTGTCCGGCATTTTCGTTGCCCGAAGCGTCCTCAACCGAATCGCCTTCGCCTTCATCAAAATGATACAAGGCTGCAGTATCGTCGTCGTTTACAAACGGCTCGGTCGATGGCGTGAAATCGTCTACGTAACGAATAACTGTCGAGATTCGCAGCTCATCTATCCAGCCACTGTAAGATGGATAGGTTGTCGTATCGTAGTCGTGCTTTTCCGCCCCGATCACCAGGAAGGCATCATTGGGCCATTCGGTCGAACGTCCGCGGCGGTAGCTGATGTCACCGGTCGGCGCGATCGTCGAACCATCCAAGGTTCCATCGACAAACAATGTCACGATTCCAGTTGAATGTTCGCGCGTGACGGCAATATGATGCCACGCGCCATCATTGACGCTGGTGCTGCCGCAAACCGTAGCACCAGTATCAGTATCGCTAATGCCAAACGCAATCACACCATCCCGCGCAAAAAGCGAAAGACCGTAGTCGCCGTAGTCACCTGCCCCGAAAACATCCCGGTCAAGGATAATGTTGCCGGTAATCCATCCATCTGCGCCGGATGAACAATCACCACTGTTGTTCTCGTCGGGAGCCGCCATCATCCAGAACTCGATGGTGAAATCCTCGCCGACATTAACAGTAGCAGCGGGGTCATCCAGCACAATTTTCACCCGGTCAATACCATCAGTGCCGTTTCCATAAAACCGCAGTGAATAGCCCGTCTCCTGGGCGACCAAGCGAGGCAAGGTAATGCCCAGTGCCAGCAGGATCAAGCTTGCGATCATGACGCGCGAATGTTTAGGCATAGATTACCGACCTTAACCTTCCAGGCGTCCCGGCGGCTAGAGATAACTCAAGATACTGTACTTGCGGCGCAATCTGCGATAAACAGCACAGACCGGAACCATTATAGCCATGATCAGGGTGCATTCTATCATGAGGCGCAGGATATCGCTGTTGCCGACCCATTCGGGAGCAATAATCGGTCTGCCACGAAAGATGTGTTCCAAGACCCGATAGAAAAGCAGGTGCGCGACAAAAAAGAACAGCGAAGTCTGTCCCAACACCGTCAACACCCAACCGATGCCAGATCGGGCAATACGCCCCGCAAAGGCATTAAGCCCAACAAGCAGCATCAGCGAAACTGACAGATTAAATAACAGGAACGTTAGGCTCGGCGGCTGTTTATTGTCCACCAGCAGATTGATCCAGGGAGCACCCGGTTCATATGGCAGATAGTCCCCATATCCTTGCAGCAATCCCAGGCGCAGCACCAACCAGGCCACAAAGATCGCCAGGGCAACCCATAACCAGCGCACCGATATGGTAATCTTGCCGCTGTCCAACAGCCGCCCAACCACATAACCGCCAAACACCAGACTCAATCGGGCGATAAATGGATTCTGGACATACGGAGCTGAATCGCGCTGGTACTGAAACAGGATGGTGGTAAGGGTCGAAAGTGGATTCTGGGGATCATGCGGGAATAGCATGACAAGGAGCGGATAACCCAGAAACAGAGCTACCGCGGAAACGGCGATCACACGCAGCGGCAAAAGCCGGGCAATTGCGAGCACAGCAAGATTGAAGGCAATGGCGGAAAGCACTTCAAACAAGAAGTAGTCTTTGATGCTGTACCCAAAGCGATTGACAACTTGATCAAGCACCAGGATTAAGGCGGCGCGTATCAGGAGAAAACGGGTGATGTGCCATTCGGTCCAGCCTCGCTTGCGGCGGCTGCGTTCAAAGAAAGCAATGCTGGTGCCGGCAAACATGAAGAATATGCCAGAGGAAAGGTTGGTGATCAGCCCAATGAAGATCTGCCCGGCGTTCCCCAGCGTAGGCCTGACACCCCCATAAGATTCGGCGACCAGTTCGATGCGCGCGAACGGTGCCCAATGATCGAGCGCCATCAGGAGCATAGCCACACCACGCAGCATATCGATTGCAGCCAAACGCGCGGACGCCACAGCCCCAACAGGTCGCTCTGAGGCGGCAACCAGAGGTTGTGTGCCAGCAGCAATGGCGTCAGGTACATTTGTCATGATTGCGCAATTACCTTTTCACACTCGATAGGCTATCTGGTCAACTATGCCGACAATCGTACTGCCATGCCCTTTCCTTGACCTTGCCACAGATGCCAATCTCGATGTACCGCGAGGCGCAAGCTGATTTGCACGTAGGAGTAATGCCGAAAGAGATCTCTGGCTCAGAGATCAAAGCGCACGATAAACGATGAAATACCACCAAAGTGGCAGGCCGTTAATTCAGCGCCGAGCGACTGATAGAACAGGAGCGCGCGCGGGTTATCCCCATCTACAATCATGCGCGTGTTCTTAAAGCCGCTGCGGCGCAAATCCTCAAAGGCATGTTCAAGAAGAAGCACGCCGATGCGCAATCTGGTTTCGCGGACAAACGCAGGTGTTAGGTACTCAGGATATACGCCAAAGCAAAGCACTTCAGAGTCGATGTTATCCTGGACATTGCGAGCCAGCTCGTTACGAGAGGATATCACTTGAAAGGCGCGCGGCAGATACCGCACACGGCCAGGGCGCGTGAGCAAGGAAGTGAGCATGACACGCACTGCCTTGAAAAAGTGGTTGCCGATAAGCGCATTATGGAAAGCGTGTGCGTGGGCTGTATAGGCAATGAAGCCGGCCGGCTTCCCATCAACCTCAGCGATCACGACTTTTATGAGGTCATCTGCCAGACCCACTTCATAGATGGTCTCTCGAATGACCTGATCACCAAACATCGCCATAGGACCAAAGCCAAGCAAGTCCATATGCAGTTTGGTGGTCAGATCAAGTCCCGCCTGATCAGCGACTGTGACTTCTCGCAATGCAAAGATCGGCTTAGTGGTCTCGCTGACCTGCGCCATCTCGATGCTAAACATTGTTTCCTCGCAGTTTCTTGAATCGGTCACCGTGAAGCGCATCATCTACCACTACAACCTTTTGGGGTATCTTGAAACGAGCCAACCGGTCCTTGCAGAATGCCATCATCCGACTGCGGAATTCCGACAAGCTCTCCCCGGTAGACAAACGAACGCGGACTACAACCATGTGGCCGGTTATCGGGTTCGGTGAACCAGTGACAATCGCATCTTCGACTCCATCCATCTGGAGAATCACGCTCTCAACCTCAGCGGGATACACTTTTTCCCCGCCAACGTTAATCAGCTCCGACTTGCGACCCAGAACCCGAATGTACTCGCCATCAACTTCGACCGCGTCACCAGTGCGGAACCATCCATCTTCAGTGAATGGACTTGCATGGTTCAGGTAACCAAGCATGGCCGATTCGGCTTTGATTTCCAGCAGCCCATCGACCACCCTGGTCTGAAAGCCTTCACCGCCAACCTTCATCCACAGCGAATCGGATGACTTCGATTTTGACCGCAGAATACCCACTTCCGACAAGCCGTAGGTTTGCAGCAGGTTTACATTTGGAAGGATGCTGTGCATCCGCTGCAAAGTGCTCTCCGGCATCACCTCGGTGCCATAGGTGACCATCCGCAACGACGAGAGATCATAGCGCTCGTAGGCACGGCTGAGCAGCAGCAGGTTGAGGAATGTGGGCGAAGTCGGCAGGAGTTCGACTTTGAACTGTTCGATAGCCGAACACACCTCTTCCGGTGAACGATCCGATACGGTGATCACGCAGCCGGCGTTCGAAAGCGTGTACAGCAGCGTATTGACACCGCCGATATGATCGAATAGCAGAAAAGTGAGTGTCCGCATCGAGTGCCGGGGTGTTTTGAATTTCTCCAGCAGAGGGACAAAGTCGTGAAGAGCCGCCTTGTTCTTGCCCGTAGAGCCGGAAGAAAACAACACCAGTCCGGGATGCCCAGACTGCTTTAACTGCATGATCAGCTCATGATTGGGAGTAATCCCCGTGCTTCGATGCGTCACGCGGTCATCGGGGGTTATTTCCAGGATGGCCTCGACTTCCGCAATGGCGCGGAACTCTTCCTTCTTCGCGCCCACTGAAGATGTAAGCGGAACCAGAATACATCCACGATCAATCAGCGCCAACAACAGCGCGACAGCGTGAGGGGAGAAGTCCGCCTCCAGGCTGACAACGGCGCTGTGGCTCACATTGTGTTCATCAAGATCGCGCATCCAGCGGTTGGTCGTCTCAACCAACCAGCTATACGAGTATCGTTCCCCGCGCCAGACAATCGCGTCCTGATCGGCGCAGGCGGCAAAGCGATCCAATAGAAACGCGATATAAGCTGCACTCAACTCACACCTCCCAGATAGAGGATTTGGCCTGTGATAAAGCTGCTGGCCGGACTCAGGAAGAAGTCGACAACATTCGCTACATCCTGCGGCGTACCCAACCGGTGAATGGCCTGGCGCGCCACAAGGTTATCAATCTTGTCTGCCGGAACACCGCGAATGAGGTCGGTCTCGATTGGTACCGGGCCAACCGCGTTCACGGTGATACCCAATGCAGCAAACTCACGCCCCAGCACTTTCGTGAGCGACTCAACCGCTGCCTTGGACGCGACGTAAGCCGATTCGCCTTCAAGACTCAGCGGCACCGCCACAGTAGAGAAGTTGACGATGCGCCCCGTGCGCCGGGTCTGCATCAGCTTGGCTCCTTCACGGCAAAACAGAAAAGTACCAATCACATTGGTATCCAGAACATTCTTAAGCGTTGAGATTGGGGTGAGCATGGCATGGTTCATCGCGGCGATACCAGCGTTATTGATCAAATGATCAATATGTTTAAAACGGCGGCGAATGTCGCTGAACATATGCCGAACCGCCGTTTCATCAGCCACATCCACATTGTAATGGACATAATTGTCCAGATGCCATTCAGGCTGTGTTCGACTGCACCCAATCACCTGGTGTCCTGCGCGCAGGTAATGCTCGACCAGGTATTGACCGATACCTTTCCGTGTTCCTGTAATCAGGGTGATTGGCGCATTCATCGTAATCTTGGTCTCAGCCTGCATTGATCAATTCAATAGCATAGTCCGCCAGCGAGTCGATAGAACGAAAAGGGCTTTTCTTTTGCGAGAATGCCTTTTCGTCTGCCAGACTCACAGCTTTCTGGTAGCGATCCTCAATGCCCTGTTCGACCGCGACAATCAAACTCACAAGGCCAATCGAATCGAGCAGTCCGTTCTTGCCAAATAGCGGCGTCTCTGCAGTTACGCCATCCAACGTAAACTGACCGCTGCTCCCCATCTCACGAAGTGTGTCGAGGATAAGCGTGACGAGTTCATCTTTCATTGTGCTACCTTTCACGGTTGCTTTTGGTACAGACCCCAGAACAGGTCAAAGGCCGGATATGGAATTGGGAGATTATCAGGCATCAGTCGGAACATTACGTCCGCTGGATTCTGCATCCATGTGCCCGACAATTTGTACCCCACCAATGATTTTACATGCGCTCCGTTCAACCATTTACCAGGACGCCCCTGAGCAACAGGCTTAAACCCGTAGCGGCTTACCAAATGGGTAAGATCAGCAGGCGCAAACCAGCGCAAGACACTCGGCGGGCTGTATTCGTGCCAGTTCACACCAAACATCCGCGCCATCCAACTGTCTTTGTTCCAGCTTTCGATCAGCCAGTAGCCACCTGGACGGGTGACTCGGGCGGCATGTGCAAGTGCTTTGTGCACATCAAAGAAGTGTGCAATCACCTGGATCATCGAGACAAGTGTAAACTGCTGCTGAGATTCAAAGTCCTCCAGCGCCCCAGCCTGGACATTCATATCCATCTGATCACGGGCGTAAGCCGCCATTGCAGCATTTGGTTCAAGCCCCATGCCCGTCCAACCTGCCGTCTGCAGACCTTTGAGGATGAATCCAGCAGCGGCGCCGACATCCAGGACAGTTTCTGGTTGCATGTACCGGCGCAGCAAGCGTCCATAGCGTGCCCCATGCGCGATGAGCAGATCGGATTCGCCGAGATAATCGGGATAGCCTGCACCGCCGTCCTTGAAGTAACTATCAGCATAAACCTGAGCAACGTGCTCGGGTTGTGGGGTCACCTCACAAAAACGATGCCGGCAGATCCCGCATACTCGGATCCAGTGACCGTGCTTTTCGAATAGTCGATGTGAAGGCGATGAACA
>JAEUQX010000701.1 GCA_016788625.1 Anaerolineae bacterium | reverse complement strand
CGTGCATGACCTGCCGAACGTGGTCGGCTACGACAGCCTGAACGAACCTGGCAGCGGCTACCTGGGCATGGACGATTTGAACCGCGTGAATGTTCGGTTGGTGGCGCTGGGCGCGACGCCGACTCCCTTCCAGGGCATGGTAGCGGCCAGCGGCTATGCCCAGCAAGTCGATCTTTATGAAGCGGGCTTCCAGGGTTTTCAGCCAGCGGGCAAGATCATGCTCAACGCGGGACGGGCGCGGTTGTGGCGCGCGGGCTACGACTGCCCCTGGAAGCAGAACGGCGTCTGGACGGACGGCAATGGCGCGCCGGAACTGCTGCGCCCACAGCACTTCGCCCGCAAGCGCGATGGCTCGGCAGTCGATGTCGCCAACGATTACCTCAAGCCGTTCATCGTTCGCTACATTCAGGCCATGCGCACCGTTCACCCGGACGCGCTGTTCTTCATCGAAGGCTTCCCCGGCGGCGGCCCACACCCACACTGGAACGCCGCCGACCCGCCCGGCGTGGTCAACGGCGGCCACTGGTACGACGGCCTGACGCTGTTCACCAAGCAGTTCAACCCAGACTTCAACGTCAACATGCAGTTGATGGAGCCGATCATGGGCGCAGAGAATGTGCAGCAGTCGTTCACGGCGCAGCTTGCCGCCATCAAGGAGAGCAGCACTGCTGATATGGGTGGCATTCCCACGCTGATTGGCGAGTTCGGACTGCCCTTCGACCTGGACGAGAAGAGCGGCTACACGCGCGGCAACTTCGACCTGCACACGCAGGCGCTGGATATGTACTACAACGCGATGGACGCCAACCTGCTCAACTGCACGATCTGGAACTACACGCCGGACAACAGCAACGCGCGCGGTGACCTGTGGAACGACGAAGACCTGTCGATCTTCAGCCGCGACCAGCAGGACAAAGATTGGCGCGAGGACATTCATGCGGGCGGGCGCGGCACGGCGGCGGTGGCGCGTCCCTATGCGCGGGCGGTGGCGGGCGAACCGCTGCGGATGCGCTTTGACCGGGCGACGCGCGTGTTCGAGCTGGAATTCCGCCACGACCCGGCCATCAGCGCGCCGACGGAAATCTTCGTGCCGGACTTCCACTACCCGCATGGCTGCATCGTCGAACTCTCCGATGGCAGCTACCGCCAGGAGGGTGACACACTCTACATCGAGCACACGGCGGGGCAGGCGCTGCATACGGTGCGGCTGCTGCCTAAAACAGCGCTATAACGCGGATAGACATTGTCTAGGAGGTGAATGCAGTGGCGCGGCAGATCGTCAGGCCGGGCGGCATATCGATGAATGAATTCATCCAGCTTTATCACGAAATCGGCCCGTTTGAACTGGTCGACGGTGAGGTGATACTGAAGCCGCCGCAGATTGCCGGTCACGGTGAGGCAATGCATATTGTCCACGATGCAATCCATGAACACGCAGCAGCAGATGGATTGGGCAAAGCGTTGATCGAGCAGGCCTTCGTCGTCAGCTTCACCACCAACTGGGTGCCAGGGTCGCGCATCCCTGATGTGATGTACTACACAGCGGAGCGCTTGGAGGCTTACAAAGCCGCTAACCCCGATTGGAAGCTCAAGCCCTACGTCCTCGTGCCCGATCTGGTGATTGAGGTGATCTCGCCGACTGATGACGCCAACGATGTCAGCGACAAGATTGACCGCTACCTGCTGGACGGCGTGCGCGCCGTGTGGGCGGTTGATTTGGCGCGCGAAACGGTGTCGATCTATACGCTGGTGGCGCACGAACCGTTCACCCGCCAGCAGACGATCTTGCGCGTGGGCGAAACGCTGCACGGCGGCGAGATCATCCCCGCATTCGCCATCCCCGTCGCGCAGATTTTTGCCTGATCAGCGCGAGCCCATGCAGCAGTGGCGATTTTCAACCCAGACCTCTACTTCAAAATTCTTTCCGTATGGAATATCAGGGTTTTCCATACGAAAGGTAAGATAACGTGGCGTATCGCCAATCGTGTAGAGCATCTCGAAGCCGAAAACCGGATCATAATATGGGTAGCTACCCGGCCACAAATCATACGAGTATAGGCCTCTGTAACCCGTTAAGAAATCCCAATGATGCATTCGTACATCATCTAGCCAAAAATCCTCATAACTGAATGATAAGCCCGTTACAGGTGTCGGGTAGCGGTTGCCTTCGGGTGTAGGCGGCACGCGCAGTTCGGGGTCACGGATACGCAGCATCACCGTGCCAGAGAACCGCTGC
>JAEUQX010000659.1 GCA_016788625.1 Anaerolineae bacterium | reverse complement strand
GGCGCTAATGGCAATGTAGTTTCATTGGGCCTGCCAAACGGCTATAGGACGCAGTGGACAGGTATGCGAGTGACGAAGTTCGATGGCTCGCCATTGTTCACGGTTGGCATTACGCCCGACATCCTGGTTGAACGCACGCTGGCCGGTGTTGCCGCCGGGCGTGATGAACTGCTGGAGCGAGCATTTGAATTCGTGAGCGGCCAACCCGCTAACACAATGCAATATAGAGAAGCAGATTAGCAGGCCAAAACTTTGTGCGCGCGATCAGGTTCGAGAACCGAATACTCATGTTTGCGCCGTATCAGTTGTGCTAGACTGTGGGTGTAAATGAACAAGGGTTACGACATGGTCTTCCCAATTCGTATTGTGCCGCGTTACCGCCTGATGATGCGTTACGATATCAAGCTCGATCTCTACGAGCCGTACTACCAGTACGTCATGAACGAGTTCGTGCCCGCACTGCACAACATGGGGCTGTATATGGCGGGCGTGTGGCACACGGCGTATGGCGAGTACCCACTGCGGCAGGTCGAATTTGTCTCGGATAATCTGGAGACGCTGCGCGAAATCTTCCAGAGTGACCGTTGGGAAGAACTGGAAGACAAGCTCAAGTCGTACACCATCCATTACGAGCGTAAACTCGTCCGTTATCAGGATCGTTTCCAGTTTTAAGTCAATAGTCTGTTCCTGTTAGCTTTTGGTCGTCAGCTCTTGCCTTTTGCTATCGGCTGAAAACTATCGACTAAAAGCTGTAGACTTTCTCCCCGTCGCCGTGCCTCGAAAACTGGTATAATCCCGCCCCATGACGATTGCACGTGAATTCGCAGCGATTCTGCCCTATGCACTACTCGGCTTGCTCGCCCTGGCGACGGTGTTGTTTTTGCTTTCCCTGCAAATGCTCCGACGTGGACGGACTGGCTCATACTGGCGGCAGCGGCGGCAGGCTGGGCAGCGCGGCGGCCAGTTGTTCCTCGCATCCCTGGCGCTTTACGCGGTCACGGCGGCGATTGCCGTATTCAGCGGTCTGGCCGATGTAGCCTACACCGAACTGCGCGAGCGCCTCACGACGGACTCGGATGCCCCCAAAGGGGTCTCGCTGCCCAGCGCGACGCCCACGCCGCGCATCACCCTGCCACCCAGCGCGACACCAACACCCTCAGCAACGCCAACGCCCACGATCACTCCCACGCCAACCGCCACCATGACGGCCAGCGCAACCCCGACACCAAGCGTCACCCCCACGCCTTCACCGACGCTGACACCAACCGCAACATTTGCCGACGCCATCACGGTCGTGCCGCTGGCGAATGCTCAAGCACCGGACGCCAACGCCACGCTGAGCCTGACGACCGTCGCGCGCGGTGTGATCGACAACCAGCCGCTCGAAGCCGGCACGCAGTTCGCCGCGGGCATCCGCGAGATTTATGTGTTCATGACCTACGCCAACATGCAGCCGGGCGTCGGCTGGTCGCGCGTGCTCTATCGCGACGGAGTAGCGGTGCAGGGGAATTCATACCGCTGGGGACAAGACGCGGACGGCGAAACGCACTTCTTCTTCGCGAATGCCGACGGCTACCCCGCGGGCGAGTATGCGATACGGCTGTTCCTGGGGGACGCAGAGGTCAGCAGCTTTACGTTTTTTATCAACAGTGGACTATAGAACTACCACCTGATACAGGATTGTAATGCCAAGCGCACAGCGAGATGCGGTACAATATTGGCAGAGTTCATAATAGGTGGCTTACATGCACCCTGTCATCTTATTGGTTGATGATGACCAACCGACGCTCGATCTGTTAGAACAGCTTTTGCGCCCATTGAATGTATCGGTCCTGCGCGCGCTGGACGGCGCAGCAGCCATCGATCTGCTGGCACGTCACAGGCCGGACATGATGTTCCTCGATCTGCTCCTGCCACAGGTCAGCGGCGTGGATGTCCTGCACTTTGTCCGAAACACCTCTCATCTGCACAATATGTATGTGGGCATTATCACGGCGCACTCCGGGGTTATTCCATCGGAACTGAACAACCGAATCGATGGGTACTTCGTCAAGCCGCTTCGCATGAAGGAAATTCGCGACATGGTCTTGACGGTCATCGATCAACAGCACACCGCTTAAGCGCACGCCAAGGTGAGGCGCAGTCAGTACCGCGCCCCACCTGCTGCGCCGTCTCTCACCAGCGGTGATGCACCTGCGCCCGAACATACTTGCCATAAATCTCCCGAATTTTGAGCATCTGCACTTCGCTCAGCGGCGGCAGTTCCGCAGAAGCAGCGTTGTCTTCCATCTGCTTAGGGGTCTTCGCGCCGGGGATCGCGCACGTCACCGCGTCGAACATCAGAATCCAGCGCAGCGCGAACTGTGCCAGCGTTGCGTCGTTAGGCAGCAGCGCCTTGATCTCCTCGACCGCCGCCAGCCCTGTGTCGTAGTCCACGCCGGAGAAGGTCTCGCCAACATCGAATGCCTGCCCATGGCGGTTGAACTGGCGATGATCATCTGCCGCAAAAACCGACTCGCGCGACAGCTTGCCCGTCAGCATTCCGCTCGCCAGCGGCACACGCGCCAGAATACCGACCTTGCGTCGCCTGGCCTCCTGGAAGAACAATTCCGATGGGCGGTGGCGGAACATGTTAAAAATGATCTGCACCGTCTGCACACCGGGATACTCAATCGCCTTGAGCGCTTCTTCGACCTTCTCCACGCTCACGCCGTAGTAGCGGATTTTGCCCGCACGCACCAGGTTATCCAGCGTCTCGAACACTTCAGGGTGATAGTAGAGTTCGGTGGGCGGACAGTGTAACTGCACAAGGTCGAGGCAGTCCGTCTCCAGATTGGTCAGGCTGCGCTCAATCCAGGCTGTCAGGTTCTCCGGCGAGTAGCCTTCGACCGTTTGCTTGGGCAAGCGCCGTCCGGCTTTCGTCGCCACGATGATCTCTTCGCCGGGGCGTTCGCGCTTGAGCTGTGCGATCAGCCGCTCGCTGTGTCCATCACCATAGACATCGGCAGTGTCAATGAAGTTCACGCCCAAATCGATGGCACGGTGCAGTGCCGCCAGCGAGTCGCGGTCATCCACCGTCCCCCACGAGGCGCCAATCGCCCACGCACCAAAGCTGATCTCCGCGACCTTCCATCCTGTGCGGCCCAACTCACGATATTTCATAACCAGCCCTTTCAAATCGAATGCTGTGAGGTACGCCACAAATATGCCGCACCTCTCGAAAACTGCAAAATGCCAATCGGCAGGCTGCATATGCTACAATCTGAGATGATAACTATTGTGGAAGGCCGTGGTTATGCTTGACAAAACCATCAGTGTTCAGAAAAGCGATGCTGATTGGGATGAACTGCTTGCGCTAGTGAATGATGGGCGGGAAGTTATCATCATGCAGGGGGACAACCCACTGATGAAGATCGTATCTGTCGATACGTCACCAAAGCAGATCAAAGAGCGGGTTCTTGGCGCACATCCTGGTGCTTGGATGAGCGATGATTTTGATGCGCCGCTGCCCGACGAATTCTGGTTGGGTGAAGACGCATGAATGTTCTGCTCGATACACATGCATTCATTGGCCTAGACAGCATACCTGAAAAACTTTCGGCTCATGGGCAGGCCATATGTAAAGACCCCGCCAATCGTCTTTTCCTTAGCATGGCAAGTGTTTGGGAGATGCAAATCAAACTCAACATTGGAAAACTCAACCTTCCTCGCCCTTTGCCAGAAATCATTGAGTGGCAGCAGCAGAATAATCTGATTGAAATATTGCCGATTACCTTGAGACATGTTTACGGCCTGGCGCTGATGCCAGATCATCATCGCGATCCCTTTGACCGCTTAATAATCGCACAGGCACAAATTGAGGGGTTGACGATTCTCAGTCAGGACTCTGAGTTCACCGCATATCCTGTGAATGTTATCTGGTAATCCCCTTAGTCATGCCGCGTCTGACTTGCCTGCTGTTCTGGTGGGGCGTGGACAGCTACGACCTATGCTCAAATTCGGTACAAAACAACAGAGCGACATGTGCCGCCCTGTGATATGATCGCTCAGACGCGCGCTAAACGCCGACGCGCCGGCACCGCAACAGACACCCGTTCATCTCCCTGCTCTGTAGCCGCGAGCAAAGCCGGGCGCTCGATGGAGACTACTTTCACCTGATGCAGCACAACCAGCCGCTCGACATACGGGTTGCCGATGACAGGTATCGAAACGCTCTCGTCGTCGCGAATAAGTTCAAAGTGATACACATGCACCTGGCGCGAACCGGAGAGCCAGTAAGTATCAACAAACACGGCATCGCGCATCAGCCAACCTGTCAGGAGCAGCGTGGCGAGCGCATCGCCGCCAGCGAACTTCTCCGAATGGGCGTGCCAGTGACGATAAACGTTCAGATCTTCCTCAACATGTAACCGATCCAGCCTTGCCATGAGCCTCCTCCTTACCCCCTCTGAGCTTCTACTAACAGTATCGGGGTGTCGCGAGGTTTATTGCAGTGCATAAACTCATCAGGAATACATTACAATTCTCGCACTGTGACGCCGCGACATATCGGATTTTAATGTCACTATACACTACAGTGTAGGGATTTTGAGTTAAAACTGTCTGTTGATCTTACACAAACTATTTTTAAACCGGTTGTAGGAACAGCATAAGGATAGACATGAAAGCCTTCTACTGTGACCATTTCGTCTTACACTTACCGCCCGACCATCGATTTCCGATGCGAAAGTACAGCCTGCTGCGTGAGCGCATCCTGGCTGAGCAGATCATCGCGCCGGACGATCTGCTGGTGCCAGATGCGGCTACCGATGAGCAAATCCTGCGCGCCCACGACGCCGACTATCTGGAGCGCGTCGTCAGCGGCACACTTACCCGCCGCGAGATTCTGCGTATCGGCTTTCCCTGGTCATCCGCTGCCGTCGAACGCTCGCGGCGCGCATCCGGCGGGACGATTGGCGCGTGCCGAGCCGCGCTGACCGATGGCGTGGCGGTCAATCTGGCGGGCGGGACGCATCACGCCGGGCGCGATCATGGTGAAGGCTACTGCATCTTCAACGACAGCCCGATTGCCGCGCGGGCGATGCAGGCGGAAGGCCGGGTGCGCCGCGTGGTCGTGCTGGACTGTGATGTACACCAGGGCAATGGGACGGCGGGCATCCTGGCGGACGACCCGACTATTTTCACCTTCTCCATTCATGGCGCGAAGAATTTCCCGTTCCGCAAGATCAAGAGCGACCTGGACATCGAACTCGATGATGGCGTTGCAGATGATGTGTATCTGGAGATGCTCGAAGTCGGCATCGGGCGCGCGTTAGCGCTCGCACATGCTGATCTGGCGATCTACCTGGCAGGCGCAGACCCGTTCATCGGAGATCGGCTGGGGCGCTTAGGGCTGAGCAAAGCAGGCCTGGCGCAGCGCGATCGCCTGGTATTGGAGATGTGCCGCCAGCACGGACTGCCCGTCGCCATTACTATGGCGGGCGGCTACGCGCGGGATGTTGAGGATATTGTCGATATTCACGCGCAGACCGTGCGCATCGCGGCGGAGATGCAGCGCGCAGGCTGGTGAATCAACGCCTGATAGCAGGCTGTGATTTCTTGTCTTCCAGCTCGACCAGCTTGACGTCCATGTAATACAAGGCTCGACGCACATACGGATTGGTCAGCACAGGCATTTTCATGATCTCGCCCTCGCGCTCCAGCGTGAAGTGGTACACGGTGACCATGCGCCCGCCCAGCAGCCAGTGCGCTTCGTATTCGATGGTCGGGTTGATCTGCCAACCGTCCTCGACCGCCGTGAAAAGCGCATCCCCCCCCGTAAAAGGTTCTGAATCAGGATGCCAGTGGCGCAGCATACTCATATAGGCGTGGTGGAAGTTGATGAGGTGTTGGTCGCTCATAGTAGCCTCGGTTGCCGCCTGTGCAATAACTGCAAATGATCATGTTACATGCGCCAGAGTGTACATCGAAGATCGTTCGATTGCACGGATTCCGTAGGCCAGTTGAAACACCCTGCACAAACCCGCTATCCTTGTGGCGCATATCGGTTCACCATGAGGACTCTCTGCCGTGTCACCAGCCAACAAGTTCGTCGCTGAAACCACGTTTTATGTTCGCTACGCCGAAACCGACGCGATGGGCGTCATCCACCATGCCAGCTACATTGTCTACTTCGAGGAAGGTCGCAGCAGCTATGCCCGGCAGCGTGGCAGCGACTATGCTAAATTCGAACAGAGCGGGCATTATCTGGCCGTCTCGGAAGTCAACGCACGCTACGGCAAGTCCGCGAGCTACGGCCAGCAGATCACGGTACGCTGCTGGATTGATGAGATGAAGAGTCGCGGGCTGACCTTCGCTTATGAAATCGTGGCCGCGCAGACACAGGAGGTGCTGGTCACGGGCTATTCCAAGCACATATGCATTACGCACGACGGACAGGTGGCGCGGCTGCCGGACGAATGGCGTGCCTGGGCCAACACGTAGCTTATTGACAGCCTGCCTGCTGGCGTTATACTTGGCGATCAAATACGCGTTTAATTATTGAGGAAATAGCCAGTTATGGTTACATATGCAGAGCGCCCCTGGACGAAACTCTACGACAAGAACGTCCC
>JAEUQX010000609.1 GCA_016788625.1 Anaerolineae bacterium | reverse complement strand
ATGCTGTGTTTGCGGGAGGATATACGCGCTTCGCGCTAATCCTCCCCTACGAAATCTCTCCGTGCCCTCTCTGTGTTCCTCTGCGTCTCTGTGGTGAATGCTTCGTTTTTCTGCTGTCCATTCCACCACCAGCGCCATGCCCGCCATGCCCGCCGTGCCCCACAGCGCCAGCAGCGCGTACATGCGCGCTTCCTGCGCGTAGTAGATGCTGAACGTGTTCAGGGCGACCAGCGCCGCCGCCAGCGCCCCCGCCCCGCGCGAGAACAGCCGCGCGCCGATGCGATAGACCAACGCGACCGTCAGCACGCTCGCCAGGGCGGAGAGTGAGCGCAGGGCGAACTCGGTCTCGCCTGTCAGCAGCCGCCAGCCCGCCAGCAGCAGGTAGTAGCCCGGCGGGTGAATGTCGCGTCCGGCGTTGTCGATAATTTCAGGGACGGAGCGCAGCGCCTGCACATAGCTGCTGCCCTCGTCGTTCCACAGCGACTGTGCCTCTAGCTGGTGCAGCCGCAGCCCTGCTGCCAACAGCACGATCAGCACGGCCAGCCACACCGCCGCATGGCGATGCAGCCTCATCGCAGCCGCTCCCGCAGCGCGCCGAGCAGCACGACCAGCGCGAAGCCCACGCCGATAACGACGGCTGCCAGCATCGGGAAGGTGTTCTCGTAACTGCGGTCAGCGACGAGCACCCAGTCCAGATCACCCTCGAAGACATTGTCATCGACAGCGAAATCCAGGTTGATGAGGTAGCGCCCATACGCAGGTAGCCGCAAATGCGTCTCGTTCCACGCGCCGGGCGTGCTGGGCACGAGCGCCGCCACGATCGGCAGCCCTACCAGTTCGCCTGCCGCGTCCAGCGCCGCCCAATTGACCGCCATCTGCGAGCCGTTCTCGCTGCGCCAGCGCACGATCAGGTCGCTGCCCTGCGCGCGGAAAGCAACGCTCGGCGTGGTCAGCGCCTGCCCGAAGCTGGCAGCAGGGATGGTGTGCAGTTCGGCATCCTGCGGACGTTCAATCGCCCAATCCTCAGCCTGATGCACGCCGGGGAACAGCACAGGCTGCTGCGTCGTGATGTACTGCTTCATCGCATCGTAAACGGGTAGCGGGGTGAAGTCTGGCTCGACCATGCGGAAGTAATAGAAGGCCTGGTTGCGCTCGTAGTCCGCCGCACGCTTGAAGAACCAGTAGGAGATGTTGCCAATCCAGGGCCATTCTTCCTGGGCGCGCTGGTAGCCCAGCGGCATATACCGCCCGGCCTGCTCCTCAGTGACGATGCCGAAGTTGCCGTACTGCGAGGTGACTATCGACGGGTCTTCCGGCTGCGGATTCCAGGCCGCCTCGCTGATCCAGATCGGCTTGGCTGCATCACCGTGCGCCACCATGATGTCGCGGATGTAGAGATGCCGCGCGAAGTTGAGCGTCATCGGGCGCATCCGGCGGTCGGTCGGCCCGCTGAAGAAGCCGTAGCCCTGCGCGGACATGACATCGAAACACGCCCCCGCGCCCGCCACGTACATACGTTCCAGAAAGATGAAGTCGCTCAGGTTGCGGTCGGTGAGCGAAACAGTGGGCGAGAGCGGCCCGCTGATGACGACGATGGCCGGGTCAACGGCTTTGAGCGCGGCATACGTGCGGCAGAGCATCTCGGTGTACCCTTCCGGGCTGACGGGCTGTTCGCCCCACTCCGGGTAGATGTTCGGCTCATTCCAGATCTGGTAGTAGCGGATGCGCCCCCGGTAACGTTCGGCCACCGCGACGGCGAAGTTGATGTAATCCTGGAGGTCATCGGGCGGCGCGAATGAACCGATGGCCGGGTCGGCGTGCGTCCAGGCGGGCGGGTTGTCCAGCCGCGCCTGTATCGTGATGCCGTACTGCTCGGCCAACGCTACGATGTTGTCATATTTGTCCCAGGCGCTGACGGCGTCGCGCTCGTCAATCACACCGTCGCCGTTCAGGTCGTTGCGGCGGTCGCTGAAGTCGCCGCGCGCGTGAATCTCGATGTCTTCCCAGGGGAACTGCTGGCGAATCATGCTGAAGCCCGCCTCGGCAATCATCGCCAGCGTGCGCTCGCGTTTGGCAATCTCGACCTCCTGCTGTAAGAAGGTGTTGATTCCATAGGGCGGCACGTCGGTGTGGTTGATGGCCGTCAGCGCGGCGGTGCGCGGCTGCGGGCGGATGAAGTTGCCCGCGTATTCGACCATGCCCCGCACCTGGGCGAACGGTTCTTCCTCGCCCGTCAGCGACCAGAACCAGCGCCAGGCCGCGCCGCGATTGGCGAGGTCAAAGCTGAGCGCCGCCGCCGCGAGAACGAGCAGGACGAGGATGGGGAGTAGGCGTCGTATTGTTTTCATGCTGCCCATCATAACGGGTTCGGGCGCTTTGCGCGACACAGAAGCGCAGAGTTGCGATGAATGGGCTGTACATTCAGAAACGCAAAACGGAAGCCTCCACTACAGAGGCGCAAAGGACACACACGGGCGCGTCCGCGAGGCGCAGTACCTTGTGCCCAACGCCGCCCGACTACAATCAACCCGCCTTACCCCAGCGGCAGGCCGAGGATGCGGCTCAGCTTGAGCACGGTGAAGCGGTTGCGCAGGTAGTGACCGTACTCAAAGCCCGGCTGCACCTCGTCAGCGTCCAGTCCCAGCGCCTGCCAGGTCGTGGGTGTTCCGGCCTGATCGAGCGCCTTAATGATCGTTTCGGGCGGGGGCACGCGCTGCGCGATCTCCTGAATGGCGTCCCACTTTTCAACAATGCGGTGCTTGAGCTGGTCAAATTCCTGCTCGCTCAGGTTCAGAAATGGCAGGTGTTCGCGCACAATGGTGTCAACCATGTCGCCGTAGCCTGCGCGGATGGCCTCAACCTCGGCGTCGCGCGCGGGCAGTGA
>JAEUQX010000577.1 GCA_016788625.1 Anaerolineae bacterium | reverse complement strand
CGACTAATGACTTACACCTCAAACGACTGCTTCCACGCGGGCACATCTACCGCCAGCCCCAGGCGCGACTTGAGCGATGCGGCCAAGGTATTGGCAGCATCCGGCTCGCCGTGCACCAGGAAGGTGCGGCGCGGCTTGCGCCCCATCCCCTCCACCCAGGCGAGCAGTTCGCCGCTGTCGGCGTGACCGCTGAAGCCATTCAGCACCTCGACCTGGGCATTGTTGTGATATTCATCGCCAAAGATGCGAACGACTTTCTCGCCATCCACCAGCCGCCGCCCCAGCGTATCCGGTGCCTGCCAGCCGACGATCAGCACGGTCGTTTTGGGGTCTTCGATGTTGTTCTTCAGGTGGTGCAGGATGCGCCCGGTTTCAGCCATGCCGCTGGCGCTGATGATGATGGCAGGCTCGCGCAGGAAGTTCAACTGCTTGCTCTCATCTACCGAGCGGGTGTACGTAACCTGGCTGAAGCCGAAGGGATCGCGCCGCCCATTCCCGCCCATGATGAAGTCGCGCGTTTCGTCGTCGAAACATTCCGGGTGCGAGCGGAACACATCGGTCGTGTTGACGGCCAGCGGGCTGTCAACGTAGATCGGCAAACGCGGAATGTCGCCACGCTGCGCCAACTGGTTCAGCGTGAAGACCACCTGCTGCGTGCGCCCAACCGCGAAGGCCGGGATGATGATCTTGCCGCCGCGCCGGTAGGTGGTGTTGATGATACGCTCGATCTCTTTCTCGGCGTCCGGGTACGGGTCGTGCGTCCGGTCGCCATAGGTGCTTTCCATGATCAGGATGTCCGCGCCGTCCGGTGTTTGCGGGTCGCGAATGATCGGGATGCCCTTGCGCCCGATGTCGCCGCTGAACACCAGCCGTGTCGTCTGCTTGCTGGTCTGATCTTCGATGTCCAACATGACTGTCGCACTGCCGAGCATGTGCCCGGCATCCAGCAGCGTCAGCATGATGCCCGGCGCGATCTTGCGCGGGCGGTTGTAGCTCTGTGACGTGAAATAGTCCAGGCTGGCGGTGGCGTCCTGGGTGGTATAGATCGGCTCAACTTCCGGCTTGCCGCGCTTGCGGTTCTTCTTGTTGACGAACTCGACATCGCGTTCCTGAATGTGCGCGCTGTCCATCAGCATCACGGCGCACAGGTCGCGCGTGGCGTGCGTGCAGATGATGTCGCCGCGAAAGCCGCTCTTGGTCAGGTTAGGGATATTGCCCGCGTGATCGGTGTGCGCGTGCGACAGCACCATCACATCGACCGACTTGGCATCGAATGGCAGCTTGCGGTTGCGCTCGCTGGCTTCCGCACGCTTGCCCTGGTAGAGGCCGCAGTCCAACAGCAGCCGCAGCCCATTGACCTCGACCATGTGCTGTGAGCCGGTGACAGTCTGTGCCGCGCCGTAGAAGGTGATCTTCATGAAGTTGCCTCTGTGCTTGCCAACTGGATACCCCCTGATTGTAGCGCGTTCCGGCGGCGGACTCCATAACCGCTGCTGCCGTGACCATCGTCCTGGCGCAGGGCGCATTTCATTGGGGGGGCAGCGGGAGGATATACACCCTGGTGGGCTAATCCTCCCCTACGGAAATTTGTTGTGGGTAGGGGCAGATTAGGCGCTTGCGCCGTATATCCTCCTGCCCCCTAAAATGAAATATCCCCCGGCGTGTTCTCATTTGACTCACGGCGCAAATCGGTATACAGTTTCTCTATCGTTTACTACAAGAAAGGAGGTGGTCGTGTTGAACGATGAGACTATGGTGGGGGTGGGTACCCCTTAGTCTGGAACACCTTCTGGGGGCGTACCCGGTCTACTCCGGTGGCCCCACCCTCTAGCTCGTAAACAAACGTAAGCGGTCCTTCGGGGCCGCTTATGTATTCCCCCTCCGATGCACAATCGATTATCATTGCTCGGCACCTGTTTCAGGTTAGCTCCTGTATATACCTTGACAGTTATATAACCAGTGTGGTACATTTGATCTATGATGACGACCTACGAAGCGTTGGCCGATCCAACGCGCAGACAGATCCTGGATATGCTGCGGGAGCGTCCCCGGCTGGTGGGTGAACTGGTAGATGCGCTGGGCATGAGCCAGCCGGGCATCTCCAAACATCTGCGCGTGCTGCGGGAAGCGGGGCTGGTGCAGGTGCGCCAGGATGCGCAGCGGCGCTGGTACGAACTGCGCTTGGAACCGCTGATCGAGGTTGACACATGGCTGGCGTCCTACCGCCATCTTTGGGCCGCGCGGCTTGATCGACTGGACACCTATCTGGACGAACTGCAAGCAAATAGGGAGAAACCCGATGCCTCTGAACAGTGACAACACCTTGTTAACGACGCCTGCTGACCGCACAACCGTAATCACCCACGTGTTCAACGCGCCGCGCGAACTGGTGTGGCAGGCGATGACGCAGCCGGAACATGTGCGCCAGTGGTATGGACTGCGCGCTATGACCATGATTACCTGTGAAATTGATCTGCGCGTCGGCGGTCGTTGGCGCTATGTGCTGCGCAGCCCGGACGGCCAGGAGTATGGCTTTTCCGGCGAATACCGCGAAATCGTCGCACCAGAGCGCGTGGTATTCACCGAAGGCTTCGAAACGATGCCCGGCCACGAATATGTGGTGACAGCGGTTTACACTGAACAGGACGGCAAGACTACGCTCACGAGCACGCTGCTTTATCAGTCGAACGCAGATCGCGACGGGCATCTCGGTTCCGGCATGGAAGGCGGAATGCGCGAGACGTATGAGCGGCTTGACCAGCACCTGGCCGCGCTGATGGATGCTCCGACGAGCAAGTAGGAGGACAATGATGAGCGAGAGCTACACTGTACCCCCGATACCACAGCCCAACCCCGACCTGAAAGCGTTCGACCGCCTGCTAGGCACCTGGCAGGTCAGCGGCGGCGCGCAGGGAACGATCCGCTACGAGTGGATGGAAGGCCAGTTCTTCCTGATGCAGCACGTCAACCTGGAGCAGCACGGCATGACGATCAAGGGCATCGAAATCATCGGCCATTTGCAGCCGTTCGGCGCGCTGCCCAGCCCGGAAATCAAGTCGCGCTACTACGATAGTATGGGCAACACGCTGGATTATGTCTACGAGGTCGAGGGCGATACCCTGATGATCTGGGCGGGCGACAAAGGTTCCCCGGCCTACTACAAGGGTATATTCAGCGCAGATGGCCGCACCCTGAACGGCAAGTGGGTCTACCCGGATGGCGGTGGCTACGAGTCCGTTGCGACAAAGGTGAGCTGAGAGACAGTTCAGCGGGCAGATGTGCGCGTGTGGTGTGTCTGCCCGCCTGAAACAGGGCGAGACATTCCGCTTTAGTGAACTTTGGCTGCGGAAATCCAGGTAACTCCTGTGCCTTTCACGGCAACCGCAAAAACGTCAGCCCCGCGTCAAGCGCCGCCTGCCACGCTGTGCTGCCCATGACGGCGGCCAGCGGCTGTGGTGGGGTGGGAACGGCGGGCGGGGGTTGCAGCGCCAGACCCATCCAGGCGACATCGTGCCATTTGCCGAGCTTGTAACCGACGGTGCCGTATACGCCAATGGGTTCGAAGCCCAGCGCGCGGTGGACGCCGATGCTGGCATCGTTGGGCAGCGCAATGCCGGCGAAAGCGCTGACGAAGCCCTGCAAGCGCAGCGCCGCGAACAGCGATGTATATAATGCGCGTCCGACACCGGAGCGGTGCAGGCTGCGCTGGACATAGACTGTCACCTCGACCGACCACTGATAGGCCGGGCGTTCGCGGTACTTACTGCCGTAAGCGTACCCGGCGATCTGGCCGTCGTGTTCGCACACCAGCCAGGGGAAGGTGGGCAGTACCTTGCTGATGCGCGCGCGCATCTCGGCCTCGTCGGGCGGCTCCAGCTCGAAGGAGATAGCCGTCTCGCGGACGTAGGGCGCGTAGATGGCGACCAGCGCCGGGGCGTCCGCTTCGGTAACGAGTCGAATCGTGGTCATGTGCCGTGTTCCTCGCCGTAGTCGGCGCGCGTCATGCCATAGATGTGCAGGTCGTAGAACTGCTCGCCCTTGCGCGTGCCGTGCCGCAGCGCCGCCTCATAGCGCATCCCGGCCTTCTGCATCACGCGGGCGGAGGCGATGTTGCTGGCGATACACTGCGCGGAGATGCGGTTGAGATCGAGCGTCTCGAAGCCGAAGCGCACCATGCGCCGCGCCGCCTCGCTGGCGAAACCCCGCCCCCAGTACGGCTGCCCCAGCCAGTAAGCCATGTCGCCGCGCCGGTGTTCGCTGTCAATTTCCAGGTCAATCCAGCCGAGCAGCACCGCGTCGTGCTTGGCGACCATCGCGAAGGCGTAGAGCGAGCCGTTCACCGCGCCATCCTGGGCATAGCGAATCCAGTCCGCCGCATCCGACAACGTGAAGGGTTCCGGCACATCGAGCAGCGTAGCCGTCACCTGCGGGTCGCTGAGGATGTGGTGCAGGTCGTCGCGATCGCCCATCGTGAACGGGCGCAGCAGCAGGCGCTCAGTTTCCAGCGTGGTCGTCATGTCGCCTCGTAATCTCCGCGCACGATGCCATACAATCCCATATCGACGGGCTGCCCCCACTTGATGAAGTGCCCGCGCAGCAGTCCCTCATAGCGCATCCCGGCCTTCTCCATCACCCGCGCGGATGCCGGGTTGTGCGCGAAGTATGAGGCGGAGATGCGTTCCAGGCCGAGCGTTTCGAAGCCGAAGCGCACCACGCGCCGCGCTGCCTCGCTGGTGTAGCCCTGTCCCCAGTACGGTTCGCCCAGCCAGTAGCCCATCTCGCCGCGCAGGTGACGGCGGTTGTTGCCCATCCCGATCACGCCGATCAGCGCATTCTCGGCCTTGTGGATGATGGC
>JAEUQX010000500.1 GCA_016788625.1 Anaerolineae bacterium | reverse complement strand
ATCCGGACATCACCACAATTCACATCGATGGGCAGGGTGTGCGTTATAGCAGGAATAGTCAGGCTCAGACAAGCGAAATCACGTTTGAAAACGATGCGCATCGCTGGCAGGTGCTCGCGAGCATTGTGTCAGCTTGTGGCGAAACCCTCTCAGCAGTTCATCCTACGGTTGACTGTACTTTGAGAGATGGCACGAGGGTTCATGCTGAATATGCGCCGCTCTCGCTGTCGCTTCACAAGCGGGGACCGGAATAAACGGTATGGGGAGTGATGGGTTAATCACGAGACTTGAACAGGTCACTGAGGCTTGGTTAACCCATGTAGTGAGCACCAACAATGGGCTATGGCACGGCCACGGCGATGTCAACGGCAAAACATCCTCGCCCACTGAAAGGCGTCCGCCCACTCTATATCATCGACCGCCAGCCCTTCAACCGGAGTCTCGCCGACTGGTTGGGGGTCAATGATCTGGGTTATGCGACGATGCCGTACTGGACTGCGCCCGGGTACACACCCTTGCTGGATGTCCATGTTGCAGCGAACCCTGACCGCGGTGGACGATCTGCGCTGCGCGAACCTCCTCCAGCCCTGCCTGCCCCGTCGGGAAAACCTCCCAGCAACTTTGGGTGGACGCTCCCATGATATCGGAAAACCCTCTCGCAGGATGGGACTGCCTATCGATGCCGCGCTGAGCGATCTGGCGATGGTGTTCGCGCCGCAGCCAGGAAATGAAGAAGGCTCAGAATTGGTCGCCATCCGCGAGAGTGATCTCGCTCATGGGACTGTGGCGATACAGGGGAAGCCGCTGGTGTCACGAAAGATAACCTCACCCTGTTCTATGAGGTTGCCGACGGCGTTTATGGATTGGTGGCGCTGCTATCATCCCCCGCGGACGCACCGATGCGATGGTTGAGTCTTTCATGCTAACCGTCAACAGCATCGAGTTCACCGGGACAGTCGAAGACATCATGGCGGGCATGAACGGCGAATAATCATTGCCGAATACCATAGAAAGATGGGCAGCAGTTGGGCCGTCCATCTCTTCATTCGGGAGAAAAGGCCCTGAGGTTGGGGTAAAGCCGAAACAGTTACAAGTAGAGCTTAAGATATGCACATATCCATATTTGTCTACGGCACATGGGGAGACATACGTCCGCATGTCGTTCTTGGGCAAGCACTACAAAAACTGGGACACGAAGTGCAGGTCGTCGCTGAACAAGGTTACGAGTCGTGGATACGCGCCCGCAATCTGGATTTTTACCCCCTCACAACGGATGCGAACACCTTCGCGAGAGAGAATGCTGGAGTGCTGGATGAAAATATCATCCGCCAGTTTCAGATGATGCGGAAATCCATGCAGCCCAACCTGATTCAGATGGGGCTGGAAGTATTGGAAGCAACTCGTGAATCCGATGTGTTGATGACGGTAGAATTTGGTATTTCGTCCCTGTTTGATGTTATAAAGGCTAACAACCTCAGGCCACTTTTTATAAATACATTTCCCCTGAACTTTTCCTATAATTTTCCATCCGTCATTGCACCACCTTCACCCAGTTGGTTCCCATTTCCACAGTGGTATAACTGGATGAGCCACAGCATGGTTCGCCGTATGCAGTGGCTATTGTTCGGTCGACCAGGCAGCGAGATTGCACAAAAACTTGGATTACCAAGAAGCACTTACAACGAGTTTCAAGCCTTTGTAGACGCTGCGCCTGCGCTCACCATTGTAAGCAGACACGTCTTTCCACACCCGCCAGATTGGCGTGAAAACTGGCAGGTGACAGGTTACTTGTTTGATGATGATCCCGGCTGGACTCCCCGGCAGGATTTACTCGACTTTCTAGCAGCGGGTGAACCTCCTGTGTACCTTGGTTTTGGCAGTATGCCGGACAGCAAACCAGAAACTACTACAAGAATGACTATTGAGGCAGTCCAGCGTACCGGCAGGCGAGCAATAATCCTGACCGGCTGGGCGGGGTTAGGGTCTGAAAATGTCCCAGAAAACATCCATATCCTGAAATACGCTCCGCATAACTGGCTTTTTCCGCGCATGGCGGCAGTGGTGCATCATGGCGGGGCGGGGACAACCGCAGCAGGATTCCGGGCCGGTGTGCCGACGATCATCGTGCCTCATACTGCCGACCAACCGTACTGGGGCAGACGTGCTCATGAGCTTGGTGTCGGCACAGCCCCGATTCCGCGCAAAAAACTGACAGCAGAAAATCTTGCGGCAGCGATTACGGAAGCGACAACGAATCGCACCATGCAGGCGAATGCGCGAACGATTGGTGAAAAAATCCGCGCAGAAGATGGCTTGGCAGAAGCGGTAAAATGGGTAGAACGTTTTCTGAGCTAAGGGAAACTAATGTCAAGATCAACCAACAGAGTGCGCTCAGAATTTCTTTCCCTGCTGCTCATGGGTGTGGGGTCATTTTACGTCCACCGCGCCTTTCGTGCTGAAAAACGCCAGAAATTGGAGTGGCTCCGCAGCACAAGCCAAGTCTTCACAACCGAGCATGGGTCAATCGAATATGCGGTTCGCGGTCAGGGGCAGCCACTGCTGTACATACATGGCGGCATGGGTGGCTTTGAGCAAGGGATAGCGCTGGCGGAAATGCCGGCGCTCGATGATTTTCAACTTATCACCTTTTCTCGTCCGGGGTATCGGCGCACGGATATATCGATTGGCGGCAGTCTTCCCGAACAGGCTGAATCTGCCTGTAGAGTGCTGGATCATTTGGGGATCAGAACGGCAGCGGTTATCGCGCTTTCCGCCGGGGGCATGGCTGGGTTGCAGTTCGCGCAAAATTATCCAGAACGCTGTAAGGCGCTGATCTTGCTGTCGGCGCAAGGCCCGGAACTGGCACACTCACGCCCATCGCGCTTCTGGCTCTGGCTGCTTGACCTGATGCTGGCATCTGACTTCTTCGTCTGGATGCTGATGAATCTGGGAATGACTGTCTTAACGCGCCTGATGCGAGTCGTGAACGTGCAGGACAGCCTGCCGCAGATCACGCAGTTCTTCGCAGGCGTATCCCCAGCGAGCGACTGGCGGGTTGGTACAGCTAATGATGTCGATCAACTTATCAATCAGCAATCCATTAAGCTGGAACGTATTCATGTGCCAACTCTAGTTCTTCATGGGACACAGGATGTCATCGTGCCACCTGTCGTTGCAAACGACAACGCCATAAAAATACCGCAGGCGCAGCTTACGATGATTGATGGTGGTACACACATAATGATGGCAACCCATGCCGGTGAAATCAGCCATCTGATCCGCCATTATCTTGAGCGCATAAGCGGGCAGATGCCCCATAATTAAAACCGGTTCGTAAAGTAGTAGGCGCGAGTCTCTTTATGGCCTCAATTTCATCCACTTTATTGGCAAGTCCTGTACCTGTAATTCCAAAATACTGGCGCAGTTTGATGCGATTCATGGGTAGAGCGGTTTGACATATCTCTATCCAGTGCCTTACCTGAAGTAAATGATTTCGTAAAGTAAAAATCCCGAGCATCCTTATGTCCGCATCGTATCTGTATCAATTGAAACGCAACCCCCTGGCACTAGGTCGACTCTTCTATGTCGTGCTGCTGCTACTGTGTATAGGCATATTCGCCTTAGCCAATTACGGTCAGGCGACTCAATGGGCATTCGGTGACTGCGATGTGATCTACTTCCCGCCGGAATACCGCCCGAATTGTATGCTCTGGCGCGACGCGATCACGAATGCCGGACTGACTCCAGCAGCATTTGAAAGCTATTTCATCATGTTGCGCGTGGCAGCCGCTCTCCCCTTTGTCTTTTTGAGCCTCGTGCTGATGCGGCGGCGAGGCGGTGAACTGCGCGTTCTCCTGCTTTCAGCCTTTTTGTTGCTCGTCGGCATAGCGGGGCCGATTTATAATCCGTTCTGGCAGTGGTCAACAGCCTGGTTCACGGTTGAAAATCAAATACAACTCTTGCCGCTATTGAACCGCACGCTTACGTTCCTGCTGAATTTTGGCACAGTCTTATTTGTCTTCCTCTTTCCAGACGGAAGCTTTGTGCCGAAATGGGCGCGTTGGGTTGCGCTCGCATGGTTGATCATGCAGGCAGGTGATGTATTCTTTCCCGATACACCCGCATCCCTTTATACTCTTTACTCCCCATTGGCAATTAGCCTGAACACGACCTTCACCCTGTGCGGAATTGGGGCGTTCATCTGGCGTTATCGCGTTCACGCGAATGCGGTGCAGCGCCAGCAGATCAAGTGGATCACCGCCGGGGCGCTGCTCCTTGCGTTGAACTACGCGCTCGATTACACGGTCTTTGAAATCTACCCTGCTGTGACCAATGAGCATCTAATCGTCACTCGCGAACAGGGTGTTGTGTGGGAACTCATACAGGACACCTTGTGGTACATCAGTCAGATCGTCTTTGCGGTCTGTATGGGTCTGGCGGTCTTTCGCCACCGTTTGTGGGATATCGACGCAATCCTGAGCCGGACGCTGGTGTACGGCACGCTCACTCTGCTAATCATCACCTTGTACGTGGTGATCGTGGGCGGTGTCGGTGCGATTCTGCACAGTCAAACCACTGCTGTGAACGGGTTGATTGCGACAGGGATCATCGCTGTGTTGTTTCAACCGCTGCGGGATCGCTTGCAGCGCGGCGTGAACCGTCTGCTGTATGGTGACCGCGATGATCCAGCAGCCGTGTTCACACGGTTGGCGCACCAGCTTCAAACGACCGATACCCGCGCCGCCATTCTTCCAAATCTCGCGCACACCATCGCACAGACGCTCAAAATCCCTTACGTTGCCATCCAACTGCCTGCCGCGAACTCAGAAACCCAACTGGCGGCAACTTGGGGGGAAAACCGTGAACCCGCCCAGCATATTCCATTGATCTACCGCACTGAGACCGTTGGAAATCTGCTGGTCGCCCAGCGCAGCCCACATGAACCATTCAACCAGCATGAGCAGACGTTATTGAGTGCCGTCGCAGTGCTGACCGCAACCACCGTTCGTGCTGTGCAGATGTGGGATGAACTGCAGCACTCGAGGCAGCGCATCATCACAGCGCGGGAAGAAGAACGACGGCGCTTACGACGCGATCTACACGATGGACTGGGACCCGCACTCGCCAGCCTGCCGCTTAAGGTGGATGCAGCCGTAGATCTGCTGGAGCATAACCGTTCTACCTCTGTCAGGCTTCTGGGCGAAGTCAAACGGCAGGCACAGCAGCTTGTCGCGGACGTGCGGCAGGTGGTGAACGATCTACGTCCACCAGCATTGGATGAATTAGGGTTGATCGAAGCCCTTCGCAGCGCGATTACCCACTTGCATAACCATACGTCTCCTCTACAGATCCGTCTTGATGCCGATGCCGTGCCTCGTAACCTTCCAGCGGCGGTCGAGGCCGCCAGCTATCGGATTATCATGGAAGCGGTGACAAATGTCGTCAAGCACGCCCATGCACTCCACTGCCATATTGCGCTTCACTTCCTCGAAAGTCCGCCACCAAGCCTCCAGATCAGAATTGAGGATGATGGAGTTGGATTGTCCGAAAAAGTGCGGGCGAATGTGGGACTGCGCTCCATGCGCGAGCGCGCCGAGGAGCTGGGTGGTTCATTTGAAATACAGTCGGGCACAACGGTCGGCACATGCGTCCTTGTCTCGCTGCCGCTTCCAGAAGGGAGTTATGAAATATGACAGAAAACGTTATCCGGTTGTTGATCGTTGATGACCACACATTGTTTCGAGAAGGATTATTGGCGATCTTTCTTGCCGTCAGCGATATCGAAGTGGTGGGAGAAGCGGCAAGCGGTGCCGAAGCAATCGAAAAAGCACAGCAGTCGAACCCTCACGTTATCCTGATGGATATTCAGATGGAGGATATGAACGGCATCGAAGCCACCGCGCGCATCCTGGAGCGTCAGCCGAACACAAAAATCATAATGCTGACGATGATGGAAGATAACGACTCTCTGTTTGCGGCAATGATGGCAGGAGCGAGAAGTTATGTCCTGAAAGGCGCGGACAAATCTGCCGTGCTGCGAACGATCCGCTCCGTCGCCAGCGGGGATGTGCTGTTCGGTGCGGCGATTGCCAACCGCGTATCCGACTATTTTCGCAATCTAAACAGCCTGTCGCGCTCAGACACTGGCATGGCAGCACCATTCCCCGAACTCTCCGAACGTGAACTGGAAGTGCTTGATCGGATTGCACATGGATTGAACAATCATGAGATCGCTGTGCAACTGAATATCACGGTCAAGACGGTGAGTAACCACATCTCCAACATCTTCAGCAAATTGCAGGTCGCTGACCGGGCACAGGCGATCATCAAAGCGCGTGAGGCTGGGCTTGGGAAAGGGAGTCAGCCATGAACACCCAGGTCTTCTACCAACGGTTGCAAACTGAACAGATCGCCTATGCCTAAAGCATCCAGCGATTCGGATGATCCTCGTCGTTGGCTCACAGGCGCGACAGATCAAACCGGCGGTCTAATATTCTGACTGGGATATATCGCACTATCTCACCGGAAATCATGAGCAAGAGACCGAATCCTACCTTCGATGGATGCGGAATTTTGCACCTGTCCGGATGATTCTTGAAGAACATCATGACGAGACAAAACTTGGCTCATCCTGTATCAGGGCGGTATCAAAGACAGGTCAACACTTGTAGGACGGACACAGTACGGTAGCCAACATTACAACTGTCAGACGTAAATCCACGTCCCAACCGAAGCCATCCGGTTACGAGACAGCGGCGAGCCAGACGAAATATTGGGTGATAGCAAAACAAAAACCAGGAGCAAGACTGCTGCTGGTTTCGTCACAACGTACTGTCCTAAGCTGCGGGAGGGACAGGATTCGAACCTGCGATCCGCTATAACACGGATAACCGCTTAGCAGGCGGCCCCAATCGACCACTCTGGCACCCCCCCAATGTTGGTGCTTCCCAGGCGGAGGGAGTGGGATTCGAACCCACGGTGACCCGGAGGCCACTCAGGTTTTCAAGACCAGCGCCTTCAACCACTCGGCCATCCCTCCTGGTGGGAGGCATTCTAGCACGCTGCCTATAATGGGTCAATGGCTGAATGCCTCTCGTGAATGTGTTATCATAAGACAGCACAATAACCCAAACTGGGACATCAGTATGGATTTCTTCCTGCTCCTCGTTGGCGGCGGCGCGCTTTTCTACGTCGGCCTGCTGCTCTACCTCGCCAATATGCAAGATGTGGCGCGGCAGCGTCTGGCACAGCAGCCTGAACCCGCCGCACAGGTCGCCATCGCTATGCAGCAGCGCGCGACCTTGGTACGCTGGATGAGCGCCGGCATTGCCGCCATGGTCTTCGTCTACGGCCTGCTCGTCCTGCAAATCGCGGCGGTCAGCACATCGACCGAACTCCTGTCGGAACTCGAACTGGAGATGCCACCCATTGACCAAACCGGTGCGCTGATTAACTTCATCATCGCGCTGGTCTTCGCTGTCTTCAGCCTGCGGGTACTGCTCTCCGAGACAACGCGCCAGTCCATCCGGCGCAGGTTAGGCATGAACGACATCTATGACCCCGAGTCCAGCGTTCACAATGTCGCCATCGTGCTGGCGCTCGCATTCTTATCTGTGAGCATCGGGCAGTTGATCGTCAGCGGCGGCGTAGCTGGGATGGCGCAGGACATCGAGATGGGCGGTATTTCGACCGGACTGCTGGTGTTCCAGACGCTGCTGTTGATCGCGCTGGCATTTCTTGGCGTCGGCATGGCAATCCGCCGCGACATGACGGGCAGCCTGGCGCGGCTGGGGCTGCGCATCCCTACGTCGCAGGATGTGATTTGGGGCGTCGGCGTAGGGGTCTCACTGTATGTTCTGCTGCTCATACTGGTGACCCTCTGGGCTGCGTTCGTGCCGCCAGAACAGCTCGAACAGCAAAGCGCCGCCTCGGAACAGATCGCGCAAATCTTCAACACCATCCCGCTCGCCCTGCTCATCTCGGCCTCGGCAGCTATCAGTGAGGAAATCCTGTTTCGCGGTGCGCTGCAACCCGTCTTTGGGCTGCCGCTGAGCAGTGTGTTCTTCGCGCTCGTGCATATGCAGTACGCACTCACGCCCGCGACGATCATCATCTTCATCGTCTCGCTCGGCCTAGGGTGGCTGCGGCAGCGCCAAAGTACGACAGCGGCCATCATCGCTCACTTTGTCTACAACTTTGTGCAGCTCTTACTGGCGATCCTGGCAGCCAGTATCATCGGGGGTGGGCAGCCATGAAACGTATCGCGCTTATCCTCGCCCTGTTCGTATGCATCGTAAGCAGCGCCGCAGCCCAGGATGAGCCAACCCCGCAGCCGCAGCAAAACTTCATCATCGGCTGGGCGGGCGAAGCGCTCTTCCCCCAGGCGGTGCGTTTCCTCGTCACCATGAACCGTCCCGTCAGCGAAATCGCGCTGGCGAGTCTCACCATTGAGCCCGAAGGCAGCGCCGCGACGGTGATCAGCGTGAACATCGAAGAGTCTACGGTCGTTGAGGAGCCGTATTCCGAGCTGGCGACCGTCTGGACGCCACCCGCCGAGGCACTGCCGACACTGTTCAGCACGATCACCTTTCGCTGGCGCGTCGTCAGCACGCGCGATGAGGTGGCTGAGATCGAATCGACCTTCGTGTTCAGCGACGAACGCGCGCAGTGGATGCGCGATGACGACCCGCGCGGCCTCATCAACCTGACCCTGCCGCTGTTGGGCGAAGAAACCGCAGAAAGCGCTGCCAGCCAGATCCCGCGTCTGCGCGACAGCCTCGAACCGATCTATGATCTGCTCGCCAGCCAGTCCGGACAGTCACCGCGTTTCAATTTCGTCATCTATCCCGCTGAACTCCCCCCTGGCTGCACGCGCAATGCGGATGATCAGTCTGTTGCGGTTGGCCCGTTCAGCAAGACAGAAGTGCCCTGCGCTGATGGCCTGGCTGAGACGATTTTCCAGGCGAGCGGCTACCAACTCGTCCGCAGCGCGACGAACAGCCTTGCAGGGGTACGCAGTGCCGTGATCGATGCGATGGCGCGCGGGGCTTATGCGCCATTGTGGAGCGGCAAGAATGTACCTGCCTGGTTCGAAGCGGGGCTATCGGCCTTCTATCGCCCGGAGTCTAAGCTGGAATGGGGGCAACCACTGCAAGCCGCCTCGCGCAGCAGCAGCCTTTTCACGCTAAATGCGATGACGACCCGACCGGCCAGCACGGATGACAGCCAACGTTGGGAAGCGCAGAGCTACGGCATGGTGCTGTATATCGCCGCGCAGATCGGCGTCGAC
>JAEUQX010000289.1 GCA_016788625.1 Anaerolineae bacterium | reverse complement strand
ATGCCGTCGCGGGCGGCGACGCCCTGCTCACCCTGCGCCATGATGCAAGTGACTTTGGTGTGTTAGGCGCGGCCTTCAACACCGACGAGACGCGCATCCTCTCCTGGTCAACGGACACCGTGCGCGTCTGGGATGCCGTCGCGGGCGGCGACGAACTGCTCACCCTGCGCCATGAGCGCGCTGTGTACGGCGCGGCCTTCAACACCGACGAGACGCGCATCCTCTCCTGGTCGTCCGACGGCAGTGTGCGCGTCTGGGATGCCGTCGCGGGCGGCGACGCCCTGCTCACCCTGCGCCATGACAACGCTGTGTCCGGCGCGGCCTTCAACACCGACGAGACACGGGTACTCTCCTGGTCGTATGACAACACCGTGCGCGTCTGGGATGCCGTCGCGGGCGGCGACGCCTTGCTCACCCTGCGCCATGACAGCTACGTGTCCGGCGCGGCCTTCAACACCGACGAGACGCGCATCCTCTCCTGGTCACAAGACGGCAGCGTGCGCCTCTGGGATGCCATCGCGGGCGGCGACGCCCTGCTCACCCTGCGCCATGACAATTGGGTGTCCGGCGCGGCCTTCAACACCGACGAGACGCGCATCCTCTCCTGGTCGCGCGACGGCAGTGTGCGCGTGTGGGATGCTGTCAGCGGCGCGGAACTACTGACCCTGCGCCATGAGCGGGGTGTGGGGGGCGCGGCCTTCAACACCGACGAGACGCGGGTACTCTCCTGGTCATCGGACACCGTGCGCGTCTGGCCGGGCAGCGTCGAGGAACTGATCGCGTATGCGCGTTCGCAGGTGGTGCGCCCGCTCTCCAACGAACTACGCGAGCAGTTCTTCCTGCCCACCCTGCCACCGACCGCAACGATTGTCATGTCAACTGTGACGCCGCTGCCACCGATTACCCCGCTGCCGACACTGACGCCATCGCTCACACCGTCACCAACGTTAACCGCTACGCCGAGCGCCATCCGCGCGGCGATAGTTGGCCCGAATGCGGGCAGCGTTCCCTTCGACGACGGCTATGAAGTGTGGGTGTATGAAGGGCGCGCGGGCGAGGTGCTGACGATCACCGTGTTGGCGGACAAGCCTGCTGCCGGTGTCGCGCCTGAACAATGGGTGTCATTGGGTTTGCTCGATCCCTGGCTGTTCATCTATGGCCCAGATGGACAGCCTTTGAAAGAGAACGACGACCGCAACCCAGAGATGTTGCCCGTCGGGAGCGTCACGGACGCTGATGCTGAGATTGTGAGTTTTGCGCTCCCGGCTGATGGTGAATACCGCTTCGAGGTTCGCAGCGCTTTTGGCGGCGCGACATCCGGGGGTTACACGCTGGTGCTGGATTCGCGCCTCGCTGGCACGCCGACGGCGACATCCATCCCGCCGCAAGTTACTTTTGAGCCCACCATCACCCCGCTGCCCACGCTGACGCCGAGCGCGACGCCAGCATAAGAACCTCACCCCCTGGCCCCCTCTCCGGCGCGACGCTCAGCAGCGTGTCGGTAGGACAGCTTGTCCGGCTCGCGTCGCTGGAGAGGGGGAATCAGACTCCCCTCTCCAGGGGATGCGCTAACGACAATGGTGTCAACTGCGAGTACTCGTTAGCATCCCCGCCGGAGAGGGGCTGGGGGTGAGGTTTTTGCAGATTGCGCTGCACATTCGGCATTCGCTGCGGCGAACACGGCACGCCCGCGCCGCGCCCTCATCACTCATCACCCGTCACTCATTACTCATTACTTCCCCGCATCGCTGCCCCTACAGCGGGTTGCCGCGGTGGTTGTCGATCCTGGCGTAGGTCGCGCCGAAGACGTAGGGGTTGCCATTCAGGAAGCCGTGCGGGAAACCCAGGTCGATCTTGGCGACGGCATCCAACCGCGCGAACTGCTCGTCGCTCAGCGACCACTCCGCCGCCGCCAGGTTGTCCTCAAGCTGCGCCAGCGTGCGCGCCCCCAGGATGGGGATCATCTGCGCCTTGGGCTGCTGCCGCACCCAGTTGATCGCCACCTGCGCCATCGAACGCCCGACCTCCTGGGCGATCTTCTGCACCTCCAGCACCACATTGCGTGACTTCTCGCTCAGCTTGACATCATCGGCGTTCAGGCGCGTGGCCTCGGCGGGCTTGTTCAGGAACTTGCCCGTCAGGATGCCCGCTTCCAGCAAGCCCCAGGGCATCACGGCCATGTCCCACTGTTTCGCCATCGGCAGCAGGTCGCGTTCCACCGCGCGGTCAAGCAGCGAATACGGGATTTGCAGCCCGATGAAGCGCGACCAGCCCATCAACTCCGCGCGCGTGTTGGCCTCCGCCACGATGTAGGCAGGCGTATCGGAGAAGGCCACATAATTCACCTTGCCCGCGCGCACCAGGTCGTCCATGCCGCGCACCACTTCCTCGACGGGCGTCATGTAGTCCCACATGTGCAGGTAGAGCAGGTCGATATAGTCGGTTTGCAGGCGGCGCAGGCTGCGCTCGACCGATTGGCGCATGTTCTTGCGGCTGTTCCCGCCAGAGTTCGGGTCGGTCGCGTCCGGTTTGGTCAGCGTGTACTTGGTCGCCACGACGAACTGGTCGCGCTGGCCCTTGAGGAACTCGCCCAGGAACTCCTCGCTCGTGCCGTCGGTATAGTTCACCGAGGTGTCGATATAATTGCCGCCCAGCTCGGCAAAGCGGTCGAACTGCGCGCGGCTGACCTCCTTCGACGCGCCCCAGCCCCACGTCTCGCCAAACGTCATCGTCCCCAGGCACAGTTCGGAGACGCGCAGCCCGCTTCGCCCTAACAGCTTGTAACGCATAAACACCATTCCTCTCGTATATTCATCCTGAAGCCCCTTCGCCCCTGGAATCGGGGGTGGGGGTGAGGTGTCTGATCATCGCTCGCGCGGCACATCTCTGCATCGCGCGGACGGGCAGTGTTTCCCTGTACAAAAGTATGACTCAACCCCCGTCCCACGACGAGAAATGTGCTATGATTGCCCTGATCCATGATTTGAGAAAGGCGCTTCATGGCGGAAAAGACCGATCTGCGGCAGTCGCGCTCCGTGCAGGATTTCCTGAAGGCCGTCTATGGCCTGCAGCAGGTGCACGAGCGCGTCTCCACCAACGCGCTGGCCGAGGGGCTGGAAGTGCAGGCACCCTCGATCACCGACATGGCGCAGCGGTTGGTCGCTGCCGGGCTGGTGGATTACGAGCGCTACAAGGGCGTGCGCCTGACCGCCAGCGGCGAAGCGTTGGCGCTCAAGATCATCCGCCGCCACCGCCTGATCGAGCTGTACCTGGTCGAAGAACTGGGCTACGCGCTCCAGGATGTGCACGACGAGGCCGAACACCTGGAACACGCCGTCTCCGACCGTTTCATCGAGGCGATTGCGACCAAGCTCGGCGACCCCGACTTCGACCCGCACGGCGACCCGATCCCCGCCCCCGACGGTACGATGACCGAACGCGATCTGCTGGCCGTCACCGTCTTCCCGCTCGGCATTCTCGCCCAGGTCGCGCGCATCGCGCCGGAGGGCGACGACATGCTGCAACACATCCTCGACAAAGGCTTCCACCTGGGCGCGCGCATCATGATCACGCAGCGCGAACCCTTTGAAGGGCCAATCACCCTCTCCCTTGACGGCAAAAGCATCTTCATCGGTCACCAGGTCGCGGCCTGTGTCCTGGTCGAAGCGCTCGAACCGGCGGATGCCGTGCTGCCGCTGGAAGGTTGATCGCGCCATTCCGCTGCGGCGAGCAAATCCTTCACTGGATCTATCACGCATCACATATGACTCGCCACGCATTCAACATCAGAACAAAAATTTGACAACCGAACAAGGGTTCGTTTATACTGATTAGAACAATCATTCGTGATAGGCTTGTGCCAGGATATAAGAAGATGAAAGACTTCAACAAACTGTCGGAGCGGCAGCGTAATATGCTCCGCTACATCGACAACTATATTTCGGAAAATGGTTACCCCCCCACCATCCGGCAGATCGGCGAAAACACCGGCATCAACTCCACCTCGGTCGTCAACTACAACCTGAACAAGCTGGTCGCGGCGGGTTACCTGACGCGCTCGCAGCATGTCTCGCGTGGGCTGCGCCTGACGGTGCCCGTGCCCGGCAGCGACCGCAAGCCTGGCAAGAAGGCCGTTCATGTCGCGCCCGCGCGCCCCTCGGTCTACGTCATCGGCACGATCTTCGCCAGCGAACCCGTGCCCGTGCCGGAAGATTATCACTACGACGAGGACGACCTGATCGAAGTCACCGCTGACATGCTGGCAGGCACCGACCCGGATGAGGCGTTCGCGCTGCGCGTCAAGGGCGACTCGATGGTCGATGCCATGATCCGCGAAGGCGACATTGTGGTCTTCCGCCGTCAGGAAACCGCCAAGAACGGCGATATGGTGGCCGTGTGGCTGACCGAGCGCAACGAAACCACGCTCAAGTACTTCTTCAAGGAAGGCACGCGCATCCGCTTGCAGCCCGCGCATCCGCACATGGACCCGATCTTCGTGGACCCGAAGACCTGCCGCATCGAAGGCAAGGTGCTCTCGGTCATTCGCCAGCTTTAATGCCCCAAATCAGCTAAAGGCGCAGCGACCTTCTGCGCCTTTATGATTCGCACTGATCAGTCAACAGCTTTTAGTCGTTAGCCGCGCCGCCGAAGGTTAAGCGGTCTGGCGAGCAAAGACTGCACCCAAACGAATACCCCAAAACTGACGACTATCGACTGCCGACTCAGAAGCGACTTCTCACTAATCATTAAACTCATTGCGGGCTTATATCCAAAAATTGGTTACAATAGAGCGAACGGTTGGACTATAACGATTGTTATGCCAGATCGCTTCATACTCTCCAGCGTCAAACGCCTGCCGATGTTCGCGCAGCTCACCCCGCAGCAAATCGAGCGGATTGCTGACGCCATGCAGATATTGCGCCTCGACCCCGGCGAGGAAGTCTTCCGGCAGGGTGAACCCAAACCCGGCCTGATGCTTTTCGTCTCTGGCAGGGGGGCGCTCACCCAGCGCGGCGCGGACGGCGTGGAACGTCCTTTTGGCGTCGTCGGCCCCAACGAATATCTCAACCAGGAAACCCTGCTGCGCGACGAGATCGCCCCGGCCACGCTGCGCACTGTCGAAACCACCATCATCCTCTTCCTTTCGCGCCAGCAAATCCGCTCGCTGATGGCCTATAACCCGGACATCCGCGACGCACTGCGCGGGCCTTCACGCCCATCCAAGCCGATCCCAGCGGCGACAGCGGGCAGCGGCAGCTTCAGTGGGCTGCGTGAGAACGAGAAGGTACTGATGGAGATACGCAAGCACTGGTGGGTGCTGGTGCGCTACATCGGCACGACGCTGCTGCTGATCATCGCGCTCTGGGTGCTGACCGCCCTCCTGGGACGCAGCGCCCCGGCCTTCCCCTGGCTGCTGGTGGCGCTGCCCGGCACACTGGCACTCGCCGCCTGGGTCGCCTACGCCTATATTGAGTGGGCGAATGATGTCGCGATCATCACCGACCGCCGCCTGATCAATATTCACGTTCAGATATTGGCTTTCCGCCGCAGCGTGAACGAAATCCCGCTTGACAGCATCCACGAGATCACCACCGAACTGCCACCGCTGCGTGATTTCGTCGGGCGCATGTTGGGCTATGGCACCGTCGTCATCAAAACATCCGGCGAGGCGGACACGGTGCGCCTGGAGGAAATCCCCCGGCCACAGATCGTGCAGGAAACCGTCTTTAACCGCCGCCGCCTGTACCAGGAGCAGCAGCAAAACGAACAGCGCAGCGCAGCCCGCAGCGCCATTCGCGGTGAAATCAACAAATTCCTCGGCGAAGATGGGACACAGCAAAACCAGGACAGTGGGCCACAATCCTCCGCACCGCGCCGTACTGATGGCGGCCTGTTCGCGCTGCGCTATACCAACGAGGACGGCGAAACCGTTTACCGCAAGCATCATTTCGTCTGGTTCACGCATGTCACTCTGCCCGGCATCCTGATTATGGCGAGCGTGATCCTGCTGCTCCTCGGCGTGATCGGCGCGCTCATCCCCCTGCTGCTCATGACCATCGGAGCAATCTGGTTTTACCTGGCGGATTGGGACTGGCGCAACGATCTGTACATCATCGGCGACAAGACCATCACCCTGATTCACCGACGCCCTCTGTGGCTGCAAGACCAGAAAGATCAGGTACTGCTCTCGCAGGTCGATAACGTGCTCGCCAATACACAGGGACTGCTCAACTCGCTGCTCAAGATCGGTCAGGTACGCGTGCTGCTAACGGGCGCGGATAACAACCCCAAAGTATTCAACTGGGTCTACGAACCACAGAAAATTCAGGAAGAAATCTCGCGTCGGCAGGAACGTGCTGAACAAACGCGCAAACAAGCCGAAGCCGAGCAATATCGCCAGTCCATCGTCGAATACCTCTCGGTCTACCACGAGACATTACAAGGAGGAAATGTGCCGTCGGGCGCACAGGGACTACCCAGCGCACCACCCTCCGCTTATAGCAACCTGCCGTCTGCGCCTCGCCCTCAAACACCGTCGCAGGTGCGAGACCGTTCACGTCCGCCGGGCATCCCGCGTGCTCGTCGCGGCAATCCGCCCACATCCGGGCTATAAACGCGGTAGAAGTTCGGTTACACTATGCCGGTTGATGTCTATTGGGCAAAAGAATCTCAGATTCTAGCGGTGGACTACAGCGGTGATGTCACCGTGGATGATGTCCGCACAGTTGTGACACAATTGACAGAGTTCCTGCGAATGCATCCGCTGCACTTCCTGGTTGATCTGTCACAGGCCACATCATTCGCGCCGGAAATCATCGAACTGTCATCGCTCAGCGAATGGCTTTATCATCCCAACGGGCGCTGGTTCGCTTATGTGCAGCCCAGCGGTGTATTCAAATCACTGGTGCGCTACCGCCACCGCAACCCAGTGAAAATCTTCCATGATCGTATCGACGCGCTCGGCTTCCTCGAACAGGCCGCGCGCCCCTGAGAACAAAGCGACTATGACCATTCGTCCCATCATCGGCCCGAATAATCCCATCCTGCGCAAACGCGCCATCCGCGTGACCAGCTTCGATAAGAAATTCCAGACGCTCGTCGACGATATGGTCGAAACGCTGCTGGACGCGCCGGGTGTTGGCCTCGCCGCGCCACAGGTCGCCGTCAGCCAGCGTCTGATCATCGTGCGCCTGATGGACGACGACGAAAGTCGCGAGCAGTTTGGCGAAGACGCGGGCAAGCTGTACGTCGTCGTCAACCCAGAGATCATCAAGACCAGTAAGGAGCGCGTCGAAGGCGTTGAGGGCTGTCTTTCGATCCCCGGTTATGTAGGCACGGTTGACCGTTATGAAACCGTCGTCATCACCGGGCAGGATCGTTATGGCAAGAGCTTCCGTAAGAAGGCCAGTGGATGGCTGGCGCGCGTCTTCCAGCACGAGATCGACCACCTCGACGGGCGGTTGTATATCGACATTGCCAAAGAAGTCTGGGAAGTCACCGAAGAAGACGAGACCCCGGCAGAATGAAACGCCTCTTCGACGGCAGCAATCGGAAAACGGAGGCCTGGCTGCATGAAGTGGGCATTCACAGCTTCGCAGACCTGGAAGCGCTCGGCGCGGTCGAAGCCTATAAGCGGCTGAAAGCGCGTTTCCCGCGCGAAGTCTCGCTGAATGCGCTGTGGGGGCTGCAAGGCGCGCTGCTCAACCTGCACTGGAACGCCATCCCACCAGAGATGAAAGCCGAACTCAAGTCGCAGCTTGAGGACACGCCCTAACCAAGTCAAGTGAACGAATAAAAAACGCCCCGTCGTGTGACGGAGCGTTTCTGATGTTGCTGTGTGCAGCGGACTAGGCCAGGCGGTTGTAAAACTCGACGACGAGCTGTTCGTCAACCGGCACCTGGATTTCGCCGCGTTCCGGGATGCGAGTGAGCGTAGCAGTCAGCGTGCCAGTATCCACACTCAGGAAAGCGGGAGCATAAGCGGTGGAGTCCAGCGATTCGACCACCTGCGGGTTCTTGCGCATCTTCTCGACCAGCGAAATCGATTCGCCGGGCGAAACCTGATACGACGGAATATTCAGGCGTGTGCCATTGACCAGAATGTGACCATGGCTGACCATCTGACGCGCCTGCCAAATGGTGACCGCGAACCCAGCGCGGTAGACGAGGTTATCGAGACGGCGTTCGAGCAGCGCCAACAGGTTAGCACCCGTGTTACCCGGCATCTGGCGCGCGCGCATGAAGTAACGGCGCAGTTGGCCTTCGCGCACATTGTAGATGAACGCGATCTTCTGCTTCTCGTTCAACTGCAAACCATAATCGCTGCGGCGGCCCGAACGGAACTGCTTTTCCTTGCCGTGATCGCCAGGGGGATACGCGCGCTTATCGAGAATCCGCACGTACTTGGGGCGCGGCGCCAGGACTTCCCCAAAGCGGCGTTGAACTTTGGCCTTCGGGCCGTGATAAGATGCCATCTACAACCTCACCGGGAATAACCCGTTTTCAATTCATGCAATTGCACTGTGCGTAAAGCGCTATTGTAGTGATTTGTGACGGGATTTCCAGGGTGCATTCTCAAATGAGAGCAGACAGGCATCACAAGCCTGCGCATGACCAGTACAACCGCTATGATCCGTCGCCTGATTCGCTGGTCGCAGCAGCCTCATTCGCGACAGCCGTTGGTATTCCATCGCCCTGTGGCAAGCGCACTGTGAAGGTCGTACCCTTGCCTGGCACGCTCTGCACATACAGTGTCCCCCGGTGCGTCTCCACCGCGTCCTTGACGATACGCAGGCCGATGCCCAACCCCGCGCGTTCGCCAATGTTGCTGCCCCGGAAAAACGGGTCAAAGATCCCCTTCTGTTCTTCGTAGGGGATACCTATGCCGGTATCGTGCACCACGATGGTGAGCGTTTTCGGCGCCGCATCGACGCCCAGGAGTACTTCGCTATCAGGCGGCGAATACTTGATGGCATTAGAGAGCAGGTTGGCGATAATCAGCCGCAGCAGCTTCGGGTCAGCGATGACCGGGGGCAGCATAGAGTCAATTTGCAGCGCGACGGTAATCTGTCGCGCGCTGGAAAGCTGCTGGTCACGCACAATACTGAGAACCAGTTCGCGCACATCAAAGCGTAATGGCTGGAATTGCAGCGGTTCGAGCATCCCCCGCACCACCAGCGCGATGTCTTCCAGGTTGCTGGTCAGGTGATGAATCTGATGATGAATCTGGTTGTAGTGTTCGCTGCGCTGTTCCTTGTTCATACGCTCGCCGTAGAGCTGCAGCAGCTCCGTTGACGACAGGATCACGCTGAGCGGCGTGCGGAATTCATGGGAGATCCGCATCATCATCTTGCTCTTCAGCGCGCTCAGATCCTGCTCTTTTTGCAGCGCGGCGCTCAGCTTTTCGCCTTCCAGGATGGCGCGCTGCATCCGGCGGCGGTCGGTGATGTCGCGCGACACGAACACCGCTCCCTGAAAATTCCCCGCTGCATCGAGGATCAGGTTACCGACGGTCTCCAACCAGATGTAGTATCCCTCGGCGTGACGGTAACGAAAATCAATCGTAGCACTCTCTCGCCGCTCAATGGCGCGTACCGCCCGCTGCTGCACAGCAGTAAGGTCATCGGGATGAACCAGTTCAAACACGGAACGCCCCAACAGATCCTTCGGCTCATAGCCCAGTACCTGTGCAAAGGCAGGGTTGATGTAGGCAAAACACAGCATCGCGTCCGTCTGAGCGAGCAAATCCCGCATATTTTCGGTGATCACGCGCAGGCGAGCTTCACTGCTCTCCAGCGCTTCCGTCGCTATGCGCCGCTTGCCAATCTCGCGGACGACCGAAATGGCCGTCGCACGCCCGCCAGGCTGCCGCGCCACCCGCCCGACCGATTCGCACCACACAAAGTGACCATCGCGGTGGCGAAGGCGAAATTCGCTCGAGATGTACTGTTGTTGGTCTAGCAGCGCCAACTGAATATTGCTCATGAGCGCGTCAACATCCTGCGGATGAATGATCTGTACCCATTCAGTGATGCTGACAAACTGATCTGGTCGGTAGCCCAACACCCGCTCGACCGACGGGCTGACGAACTGGATGGTGCCATCCTGATCGGACATGATGATGATGTCGGAAATATTCTCCGCCAGCAGGCGGTATTTGGCTTCCAGATCGGATTTGTCCGGTGCTACAGGCAGCAGTGTCAGCAGATAACCGGGCTGACTTCCTACCATCACTGGCCGCGCGCTCAGGGTAACCGGCACACAGCTCCCCGCCGTGTAGACGGAACAGGGAAACGCCTCTACAGGTTGATCGAGCGCCACGCCATCAGACAGCAGTCGCGTAAGCGGCATGTCGATCAGGTCGGACAGGCTGTATCCGGTCATCTGCAAGGCGGCGGCGTTGGCATGGCGGACGCTGCCAGCAGCCACCAGCAGCACAGGCGCTGCTATTGCCTCCAACGCAACAGCGGAGGATAATTCGTCTACTTTCATACAAGCATCAATTTCCGCGACAGAACATTACGACAATTGCATTGTAAGGGATAATTCAAAGGCGGTGCATATGATTAAGCTCAAAACGCCAGAATGGGTGAAAGATGCTGTCTTTTACCAGATCTTCCCCGACCGCTTCGCCAAGAGCACGCGCGTGCTGAAGCCCAATAACCTCGAACCCTGGGATGCGCCACCGACCTCGCAGGGATACAAAGGCGGCGACCTCTATGGCGTGATTGAGCACCTCGACCACATCCAGGAACTGGGCATCACCGCGATCTACTTCACGCCGATTTTCCAGAGCGCCTGCAACCACCGCTACCACACCCACGATTACTACCAGGTCGATCCGCTCCTGGGCGGCAACAAGGCCTTCTACGCACTGCGCGACGAACTGCACAAGCGCGGCATGAAACTGGTGCTGGATGGCGTCTTCAACCACGCCAGCCGGGGCATCATCTACTTCAACGACATCCTGGAGAATGGTCCGCATTCCGCCTGGCTGGACTGGTTCATCGTCGAGGATTGGCCGCTGGCACCCTACGACGGCGGACGCCCGGCTAACTACGTCTCGTGGGTTGGCAACCGCGCGCTGCCCAAGTGGAACACCGATAACCCGCAGGTGCGCGAATACATCATGCAGGTGGCCGAACACTGGCTGCGCGAAGGCATCGACGGCTGGCGCTTGGACGTGCCCTTCTGCATCACCAGCCCCGGCTTCTGGAACGAGTTCCGCGACCGCGTGAAGGCCATCAACCCGGAAGCCTACATCGTCGGCGAGGTATGGTGGGACAGCACCAACTACCTGCAAGGCGACCAGTTCGACGCCGTGATGAACTACCTGTTCACCGAACCCGTGATCCAGTTCGTCGGGCAGGAACATCTCGACCGCGCGCTGGCGATCAGCCCCAAGTCATATGACCCCTACCCGGCGATTGACGGCATCCACTTCGCCACCAAGATCGAGAAACAGCTTTTCCGCTATGAGTGGGAGATCACCCAGGCGCAGTTGAACCTGCTGGACAGCCACGACACCCCGCGCCTGCTGAGCATCTGCGGCGGCGACCGCGACAGCCTCAAGCTCGCCACGCTGCTGCTGATGACCTTCCCCGGCGCGCCCAGCGTGTATTACGGCGATGAGATCGCGCTGCCCGGCGCGGACGACCCGGACTGCCGCCGCACGATCAACTGGGACAAGCGCGACAGTTGGGACATGGACATGCTGGCGACCTATAAGCAGCTCATCGCGGCGCGTCATGCTCACCCTGCGCTGCGACGTGGCAGCTACCAGCGGCTGAACGCGGGCACGAGCACTTACGCCTTCAGCCGTGCGCTGGGTGACGATAAGCTGATCGTGGCACTGAATGTCGGCAGCAAGGCGCAGAAACTGGAACTGGCGACGGGCGACCTGTTCGCGGAGGGCACTGCGCTCAAAGCAGTATATGGGAAGGCCAAGGCGACGGTCGAAGGCGGGCGGGTGATGCTCAACGTTCCCGCGCGCGACGGCGTGATTCTCGTGGCGGACTAGCCTGCAACGCGCGGCTGTGCATATCGGCAGCACGAGAACGCAGCTATAATGACGCTGAATTGCTGTTTTATTCCCATCGATGGAGTCCTTCGTTGTCTATACAGTCATCTCCCCATCGCGGTCTCACTGCTGCCCAGGTCGCGGAGCGCGTCAAACGTGGCGAAACCAACGCCTTTAAGGCGCGCGTCGGACGCACGTACTGGCATATTCTGCGCGATAACGTCCTCAACCTGTTCAACCTGGTGCTGGGCGCGCTGCTGATCACCGTGATCGTCCTGCAAGATTACGCTACGGCGGTCTTTGCGGGTTTCAGCGTCGTGACGAACTCCATTCTGGGCATGTTCCAGGAGATCAACGCCAAACGCAAGCTCGACCAACTGGCGGCGCTGGCGGCGAAAGATATCGCGGTCATTCGCGATGGGCAGCGCGTCTACATCCCGCTCGCGCAAGTCGTCAAAGATGATGTGCTGCCGCTGGAACCGGGCGACCGCCTGATCGTCGATGGCCGCGTGCTGGAGAGCGACGCGCTGGAGATCGACGAATCGCAGTTGACGGGCGAGAGCGATGCAGTGTTCAAGGAGCCGGGCAGCGAAGTTTACTCTGGGTCGTTCTGCATCGCAGGCACAGGCTTGATGGTCGCCACGCGCGTCGGCAGACACAGCACCATCAACAACCTCTCGACCATCGCCAAAGCCTATAAGAATGTCAAAACGCCGACCCAGCAGCGCATCGCCGCGCTGGTCGAGGTGACGGTGATCATCATGCTGATCGTCGTGCCCATGCTGACCATCGCGGGGTTCCTCAATCAGCAAGGCCTACTGGACGTGGTGCGCAATCTGGTCGTCTTCGTCAGCAGCATCGTGCCGCAGGGTCTGGTGCTGACGGCTACGCTCTCACTGACGATTGGCGCGCTGCTCATCTCGCGTTATCAAACGCTGATTCAGCGCGTCAACGCCGTCGAGTCAATGGCGAATGTCACCGTGTTGTGCTTCGACAAAACCGGCACGCTGACGCGCAACCAATTGAGCGTGACCGAGATCATCCCGCTCAACGGGCTGAGCAAGCACGAGATCCACAACCAGTTGCAGCGCTACACCAGCAGTCTGGCGCACCGCAACCGCACCGCCGGGGCAGTGGCCGAATACCTGCAAACGCTCTCGCTCAACGGGGGACGGGCGGTCAAAGAGCGCGAAATCCCGTTCAATTCCAGCCGCAAATGGGGAGCGGTGGTCTTCGCGGACGAGACGCTGATCCTGGGCGCGCCGGAACGCCTGCTGACCAGCGACAGCGCCCCGCAGGCCCGCGAACTGGCGCTGCAAGGGCTGCGCGTGCTGGCCTTCGCCCGCAGCACTGCCGTGCTCAACGATGGACAGCTCGAAGCGGTCGAGCCGCTGGCCTTGATCGTGCTGAGCGACCAGATTCGCAGCGACATCCGCGAGACGCTCGACGCCTTCCGCGCGCAGGATGTGCGCCTGAAGGTCATCTCCGGCGATAACCTGGAAACCGTCAAAGCGATTGCGGCGGCGGCCAGCATCGTCTCGCAGAAAGCCTATACTGGTGATCAGCTTGAGGCCATGAGCGATGCCGAACTGGAAGCGGCGGCGCAGCAGGCCGACTTGTTCGCGCGTATCGAGCCGGAGACGAAACGCCGCATCATCGCCGCACTCAAGCGCCAGGGCGAATACGTGGCGATGGTCGGCGACGGCGTGAACGATGTGCCCGCGCTGAAAGAAGCGCATCTGGCAATCGCCATGAACGACGGCGCGCAGATCAGCAAGGATGTGGCCGAGATTGTCCTGCTCAACAACGCCATGTCCACGCTGCCGAAGGCCTTCGAGGAAGGCAAGACGATCACCCAGACGATCTTCAGCACGACCAAGCTGTTCCTGGCGAAGAACTTCTACAACATCGTGCTGATCTTCTTCATCGGATTTATGACGATGCCGTTCCCCACCACGCCTGTGCAGATCAGCTGGATCACGCTGGGCACGGTCAACCTGCCCGCCACACTGATCGCCTTCAAGCTGCTCAAGCCCGCGCCGATGAAATACTTCCGCCGCGA
>JAEUQX010000283.1 GCA_016788625.1 Anaerolineae bacterium | reverse complement strand
GCCCGCGCCAACATCCTGCTGCCGAACGCGCCGCTGGCGTTGGAAGGGCAGTATCTCGGCCAGTCACTCTATACCGATGATCCGCGCCTGATCGCCATCGCGCAGGCTACCGGGATCATCGAGGAGTCTCTCAAATGAAAGTCCCACGCAAGAGCGCCTCGTTCCGTCAGGACGATGAAAGCGCTCGCCTCGCCGCCCGGCTGGTAGGCTGTGTGCCGTCCGCCACTATCGAGATGGAGACGCTCTGCCGCCTGGCTGGCGTTAAGGTCAGCCGCGCGATTCCGACGGCGGCGGTCGAGTGCCTGCGTCGTCCACGCCTGCTGATCAACCCGGATTTCGCTGCCAAATATTGTCAGCGTGACCAGCACCTGTTCCTGTTGGTGATGCACGAACTGTGGCACATCATCCTGGCGCACACGCGGCTCTACCCGCGCGTCACTCCGGCGCACAATGTCGCCTTCGACGCCATCATCAACGCGGGGCTGGCACGGCAGTATTACGGTACGCCGGAGTTTCGCGGCTTCTTCGAGGCGCTCAACCCGGAGGACAAGTTCCCCAGTATGCTGCTGCGACCGCCCGTCGGCTGGCCACAGAACCCGGTTTATCCCGATGGCGGGCCAGCAGGTACGCGCCAAATCCTCGAACGGCTGTACCCGCGCGGCAATGTTCGCAATGCGTCGATGCCGTTCTACGAGGAAATCCTGCAACTGCTGCGCCAGTATGCTGAAGAGAACGGTTGGGTTTGGGTGGAGGGTGAACCCGTTCTGCTGGGCGATCACTCCAACCCGGATGCGGAGGCCGCCGTTTTCGCTGACCCACTGTTGAGCGACACGATGCGGCGCGTGGCTTCACGGATGCCGTCGCAGTTAGGCGGACACAAACCCGGTCGCGGCGGTACAGCCAACGACCAGACGACTGAAGTTACCGTCACGCCGGAACACACCCGCCGTGCCTTTTCGAACGTGCTGCGCCGCTGTCTGGGGCCGCGCATGGGGGGGGAACGTCGCCGCCAGCGCACACCTGTGCCATCGCCGGGTGGGACGAGCGTGCTGCCCAATCCGCGCGACCGCCTCTCGCCCGCGCGCCGCCGCCTGGGAATGCCCGCGACGATCTGGGTGCAGCCCTCAACAGTCAAAGCGCGTGTGCCGGAAGTGCCGCGCAAGGCTAACGTCTACCTGGATGTTTCTGGTTCGATGGCGCAGGTGCTGCCGCATTTGCTCGGTCTGATCCTGCCATATGTCGCGGCAGGGCAGGCAGACATCTTTCAATTTTCGACGGTGGTTGAACCGCTGCCGCTCGCCCGCCTGCAAAGTGGCAGACTCCGCACGACGGGTGGCACAGACATCAACTGTGTGATGCGCCATGTGCTGGAACAGAAACCGCAGGTTCCAAAGGTGCTGCTGCTCACCGACGGCGCGGTGGGCGCGCTCGCGTCAGAGTTGTTCGAGCGCGTGCGTGACCAGAACCTGCGGATCTATGTGGTGCTGCCCGCTGAAGCCGCCTGGGAAGACGACCTGCGGCCCATCGCCACCTATATGACCATCCTGCCGCCGCTCTGGGGCGTGCAGCATCCGCTAGGCTTGTAACGAGCAAACAGAGGCGCAACGTCTAGTCATGCGCCTCTGTTTACCTATTCGCCCCGGCAGTAGCGGTCAAACCACTCGATAATGTGTATCAGGCTGCTGATGCGGTGTTCCGGTTCGCCTGTGCGCGTCAGTTCGTGCCCCTCGCGCGGGAAGCGTACCAAGCGCGTCGTGCCGCCGCTGCGCCGCACATAGCTGAACAACTGCTCCCCTTCGGAGATCGGCACGCGGAAGTCATTCTCACTGTGAATCAGCAGCAGCGGTGTCTTAATCCGGTGCGCGTGTGCCAGCGGCGAGTTCTGCCACAGGAACATCGGGTCTTCCCAGGGTTCCGGGCCAAACTCGGTGGGGATGAAGCTGGGAATGTCCGTCGTCCCGGTGAAACCCAGCAGGTTGTAGACGCCGCGCTGTGCTGCTGCTGCCCGGAAGCGGTCGCTGTGTGCCACGATCCAGGCCGTCATGTAACCGCCGTATGAACCACCCGTCACGGCCATGCGTTCCGTATCCACGAAGCCTTTGGCGATCAGCGCATCCACGCCAGCCATGATGTCATCCATCGCCACTGGCCCCCACGATCCGTGCAGCGCCATTTGGAAGCCTTCACCATAGCCGTCCGCGCCGCGTGGGTTGCAGTAAAGGACGATATAGCCGCGCGCCGCGTGGAACTGCCATTCATGCCACATCGACTTCATCGCCGGTCCCCACATGACATGCGGCCCGCCGTGAATGTTCAGCGCCAGCGGGTACTGCTTGCCCTCTTCATAACCCACAGGCAGCATGTACCAGCCTTGAATCTCATCGCCGCCGGGTGCTGTCCAGCGCAGTTCGTGCGTCTCTTGTGTCGTCACGCCTTCCAGGAACTTCTCGTTGATGTGCGTCATTTGTGCGGCTGCGTCCACGCTGGAGGCACGCCAGAACAGTTCCGATGGGTTGGCGGGTGTGCTGGCCGTGTAGGCGATGCCTGCCTGCTCATGCACGTCGAACTGCTCGATGTGCAGCGTCCCGCTGATCACCTTGTCAACAGGTGAGCCATCCAGCCGCGCGTGGTACAGTTCGATGTCACCCCAACTGGCCGCCGTGAACAGCAAGCCCTGGCTGTCTGGTGTCCAGAGGAAGGTGTACACCGCGCGGTCGAGGTCAACGTTCAGGTCTCGAATTTCGCCGCCTGCCGAAGGCATGACTGCCAGCCGTGTGATGCGTTCGCTCAGGCGTTCACGTGGCAGGCGGGCGAAGGCAATCCATTCACCATCAGGTGAGACGATAGGGGCAAAGCTGCTGTGGCTTTCGTCCGTGAGCTGCTCATGTGCGCCATCCTCCACACGGATGCGGTAGAGATTGCTCCAGCGCCAGGGTTCGTCGCCCTCCGGGTTGCCCATGCGCGCGGTGAGGATGTAGGCCCCGTCCGGCGTCCACTCCGGTTGGTTGTGGTCGGCATCCACATTCGTCAGGCGGCGCGGCTTAGGCTTTTCGGCGCTCTCGCTCGTTGGCATCACGTAGATCTGCGCGAAGTGGTCGCTGAGGTAGCTCGTGCCGCTGCGATACGGGATGCGCCAGACCACGCGTGGGTCCCAACGCTTGGTTTCATCCTGCTCGCGGCGTTCCTTGCGCTGTTTGGCGTCCAGCTTGTCGGCGGGTTTCGGATCTTCTTCACCCCGATCTTCTTTCGCGCGCCCGTCCGCGTTCATGCCCGCCAGGAAGGCGATCTGCGTCCCATCCGGCGACCATGCCGGGCTGCTTGCTCCGTTGAGCATACTGGTTAGCGCGCGTGCTTCGCCACCCGGTTCGCCAATGCGCAGCAGGTAAATCTGCGGCTTCTCGTCGCGCCCGGAGACGAATGCCAGCGTCCTGCTATCAGGACTCCAGCGGGGCGAGCTGTCCTTGCCGCCCCGCGTCAGTTGCAGCGGGTCGCCGCCTTCGGTTGCCGCCAGCCAGATATTGCGTTTGTACCCATTGTCGAACCTGTCAACTGTCATCTGCACGTAGGCAATCCAACGCCCATCCGGGCTGATGCGCGGGTCTTCGACATAGACGAGCTTGGTCAAATCTTCAGCCGTGATGGGCTGCTTGGTCATAAGTCACTCACTTTCCCAAAGAGAAAAACCGATTATACCGCAGCGCCATGAACCTTTAGGGACTAAGCTCGTATCAGGGTTATCGATTGGATTCAGCATAGGGCAGAGCGGTGCGCACTGACGAGGATCTCGCATACGGCATTCAACAGGGTAGGCGGAATGATCTGGCCGAATTGGTCGAGCGTCATCACAGCCCGCTGATTGGCTATTTGTATCGCCTATCGGGCGGCGACCGTCTGCTGGCGGAAGATCTGGCCCAAGAGGTGTTCCTGCGCGTCTTGCGCAGCATCAGCCAGTATCGCCATCCACACCCCTTCAAACCCTGGCTGTATCAGATCGCCACCAATCTTGCCCGCGACCACTTCAAGCGTGCTGAGTCACGCTATGTCGTCGCGATGCCGGATGATGCCTCGTCTTTCCCGGCGGACTCGCAGCCTGAAGATGCCTTTCTATTGACTGCTGCGGGGCAGTCCGTCGCTCAGGCCATCCGGTCGCTGCCGCTGCATCAGCGCGAGGTCGTCATACTGCGTTACTACCAGGAGCTTTCGCTGGCGGAGATTGCTGGGGTGCTTGCTATCCCGCTTGGCACAGTCAAGTCGCGCCTCAGCCTGGGCATTCAGCGCCTGCGCGCAATGTTATTGGAACAGGAATTTGAATCATGAACGATCAGCCACAGTCCGAGCGTGAGCGGCGTCTGCGCGCCATGCTTCACGACGATCATCCTGACCTGCTGCCGGACATGGCGCAGTATCTGGACGCCTGGGATGCCCCGCGCGCCTCATCTGCGCTGACGGCCAGCCTGATCGAACGCCTGGGAGACGAACTGCCTGTCCCGAAAAAGTCTCGTCTGTCGCGGGAAATGCTGCGGTGGGCATGGATGCTCATTCGCTCGCAAGTTCGGATCGTCCGGCGCGAAATCTGGGCGGCGACCATGCTGGTGATGGCGTTGGGCACGCTCGTCACGCTCATCGTCAGCACAGGCACACCCGCGCAAGGACTGCCCATCGCCGTCTTCGCGCCGATCATCGCGGCGTTGGGCGTCGCCTTTCTTTACGACTCTGAGTCGGATGCCCTGGTCGAACTGCTGGACTCGACGCCCGCTTCGGTACGCCTGCTGCTGTTCGCGCGCCTGACCTTGGTGTTCGGCTTCAACCTCGTCACCGCGCTGGTCGCCAGCATCGTGTTGGTCGTACTGCGGTCGGAAATCTCCCTGTGGCCGCTGGTCGCCTCGTGGCTCGCGCCGATGGCGTTTCTCTCGGCGCTGGCATTCCTGTTGACCATGCTCACGCGCGACGCGCTGGCAGGGGCGCTGGTCAGTGGCCTGTTGTGGAGTGTGCATTTGATCTTCCGCGCTGTGCCGGATGCCGATCCGCTGCTGTTTCTGCTCTCGTTCCCTGGTCTTTCTGCGCCGGAGAGTCGTCCACTTTTGGTAATGCTTGCTGCCGTGTTGGTTGCTTGTGCGCTCTGGCTAGGCGGCAGCACCGAACGGCGTTTAGGAGAATCGTGATGAAACAAGCTGTTCTGCGTCTCGTTGATGCCGAGGGGCTGCGCTCGCTGCTGCGCGTGGCGCTCGGCCTTGCCCTGATCGTCGTGCTGGCGCTCGTTCTGTCGCGTGTTGACCGGGATACGCGGTTGACGCTGGAGGACACCCGCCCGCCGCTGACTGTGGTCACGATGGGTTTATCTGCCCTGGCGCTCGCCGGATTGCTCATGGCCGTCCGTGCCTTCGCTGCCGCGCCGCGCCGCGTAGCCTGGAAGATGAGCTTGCGCCTGGTGGGTTGGTACGGCCTGGCTGCCGCGCTGCTTGGCTTTGCCGTGTTCTACCTCAGCACCGGAGAACTGATGCCCGACGCGGACTCGGCACAGGCCGTTGGCGCGATCATCCCGCTGGTGGCTGGTATTCATGCTGCCTTCGTGTTCTCGCCGGAGGATGAGCCGCCGCTAGAGGTGCTGGCTTCTTGTCCGCGTTCGCTGTCGTGGCTGCTGGCCGAGCGCATCGCCATTTTGCTGGCGTTGTACGCTGGGGTAGGGCTGCTGACGATGCTCTTCGCGATGGTGGATGGTGGTGATCGTGACCTGCCCATTGCGCTGGCACGCTGGCTGCCGCCGTCACTGTTCTTTGTCGGCCTGTCGACCTATGTCACGCTCAGCTTCCGCGTCCCGGCCCTGAGCGCGGCTGTGATTGCTCTGTTGTGGTTTGCTTTCGGCTTCATGGGCGCGGCGCTGCTGCCCGGCGCGATTTTCCCCTGGCCGCTCAGTCTGCTACAGCCGTTCCTCTGGCCGCTGCACGTCTACCTTCAGCCGGGACTACTGCCGCTGGACGACTATTGGCTGAACCGCCTGTTCATCGCCGCGTTAGGGATTGCGCTGCTCTGGCTCACGCTGCGCCGGATGCGTGACCAAGAGAAGCTGCTCTTTGGTGCGCAGTCCCGCCATCAATCGAAAGGATAACCTCGTGGACTTCTCACAACTGCTCGCCGTGCTGCGTTACGAATTTCGGATGCACTGGCGTCGTCGCCCGCTCATCGTCATGACCCTGAGTCTGGTCGTCATGAATGTGTTCATACTGCTCATTGGCAAAGAAGGCTTCGACCGTGTGTTGGCTGGTGCGCCTACCAACGAACTTGTTGACCTTGTGCCGCTGCTCCTGAACGTAACCTATGTGGTCATTCTGGCTTTCTTCGTCCCGCTGTCTGCCGATGCCGTGCCAATTGACGCGCAGTTAGGCACGCGCGAACTGCTCGACGCGCTGCCGCTCAAGGCACATACCTATCTGGCGGGGAAGTTTATGGGTATGGCGCTGAGTCTGATGCTGGCGGTGATCATAGGGATCGC
>JAEUQX010000482.1 GCA_016788625.1 Anaerolineae bacterium | reverse complement strand
GAATGGCGATGTGCAGGAGCAGTTACTCAAGGCATTGCAGTTCATCAGCGGTAGGTATCCGTTCATCTCACCGGATGCCTTCAAAATCATGAACAGCAGTTCGCCACCGAAACTGGACGGCCAGGACTGGGATGTACTGCGGCTGCTGGAACTGGAACTTCTGGTCAAAGAGATTGGTCAGCGGCTGGGAATTTCCAGTAAGACTGTTTACCGCTCACGCGCCAAATTGAAGAAACAATTAGGCGTTGGCAACAACGATAGCCTGGTCGATGCCGCCCGCAAGCAAGGACTGCTCGAACGTAAAGAGTGACCTGATCTTCGCCTTTATTTATGCCTTCGCCTGCGATTGTAAAAATTACATGAGCCTGAGAAAATTCCCGGCGCGATTGTCCCAAATTCTCGCGCCGGTTGTCCCATTTTCTCGCCCACCCGCAAGCGCTTTTATGCTAGGCTGAAAGCACACCATTGGATGGGACGAGGGCAAGGACATGAAACGACGCATCCTCATCGCCGATGAAGCCGACCTGATGCTGGTCGGCATCCAGACGATTCTGAAAGACAATCCCGCCTGCGAGGTGGTGGCAACCGTCCGCAGCGCCAGCGAACTGCTGGAAACCTGCAAGCAAATCCGCCCGGAAGTGATTCTCCTCAATGAGCAGCTTGATGCGCTGGTGGATGTGCTGGCGCTGGTCGAGCGGCTGAAACACATCACCCCGCAGTCACGGCTGATGATCCTGGGTGGCGTGTCTGAAGGACTGCTGATCCGGAATTTGTTTGCCTGCGGCGTGCTGGCATACCTCTTTGAGGGCGACGATCTAACCGATCATTTGCTGCCCGCCGTTAGTGCCGTCGTGCAAAATCGCCCGTACCTCTCTCCAACCGCCAACAGCGCCTACCTGTTAGCGATGCAGTCGCCGCTGCGCGACTGGCAGTTAGATACCGAAGCCCGCGCCGTGCTGCGGCTGCTGATGCAGGGACTTCATATCGCCGACATTGCTCGCCAGATGGACATCCCCATGCGCCGCGCTTACTTCCTGCGCTATAAGTTAAAACAGCGCTTTGGCGCGACCACCAACGAACACCTGATCAGCCGGGCGGTGGCTGAGGGATTTGCCCCGACTGAAGCCTGATGGTAATTTTTCCGCGCGATTTGTCAAAATTGACGGGCTAAAAGTGTAATCCTACACGGGTTGAACACGCTGCATTTGTTACGCTGAGTCTCAGTGAGAGACGGAGGTGACGAATGCGGCGTTTTTTGTTGATCCTGACAGTGCTGTGCCTGGTGACATGGGGCACGGTATTTTATCTGTTATTTGAACGGCATGAGCAGGCGACAGCGGCGCTGCCGACCCTGATGGTGCTGCTTTCGCTGACCCCATCGGCTACGCCGACGCGCACACCACTGGCGACAGACACACCCACCACGACGGCGACACTCACCCCCACCTATACCGCAACGGCAACTGCCACCTTCACGCCTTCGCTGACCCCGACGCTCGCAACGCGGGTGCTGGACATCCGCGCGGTCATGCCAGGTGTCTATGTGCCACCCACAGCAACGGACTTTCCGTTTGGCACGATCCTGCTATCCGCGCCGCCGCAACCATTTGAGCCACTGCCGGATGCAACCCACGAACCACCGCCTTATGAAGGCTGGTACAGCTTCGAGTCGGACAACCCCGCCTTACAGTACAGCACACCCTGGGAACCGCGTCTGCACGCCAGCGCCAGCCGGGGGCAGTATCACCGCAGCGAGAATGTGCAGAGTTATAGCAGCTTTACCTTTGAAGGCGAAGGCTTACACATCCGCTATGTTGCAGCACTCAACATGGGCATCTTTCAGGTCGTGGTGGATGGGGTGGTCATCGACACGCTAGATGCCTATGCACCGGAACTGGCGTTCCCCGGCACACGGGTTTACACCGTCGGACGCGGGATGCACACGCTGGAACTGCGAAGCGCCCAGGGACGCAACCCACAGAGCGAGGGTTACGTGCTGGCGCTGGATGCGGTGCAGGTGTTTCGCGGGACAGCCAACACGTTGATTATTCCGCCACCGGTTGAGACCTCCACCCCAACGCCTCAGCCGATGCCTGCCGCTGGTGTGGAACTGGTCGGTGCGCCGCCGACAGTGCAGGCTACCACGACCCCGATTCCACCCAGTTTAGTCACCGTTTCAGTGGTGATTGCCTACGACGAAAATGGCAACCGCGCCGTCGATCCGGCGGAAGGTGTGTCTGGCATTTCGGTACGGGTGGTCGAAGTGGGGACGAACCGCGTCATCGCGCAGGCATTCACTGACAGCAGCGGCTTCGCCCAGCTTCAAGTAGTGACTTCCGCGCAGGCGCAGGTGGTCGTGCCGTACTTTGGCAAGGTCTGGCAGCTTCCCAACAGCAGACGCGGAGGCAACGTGCGTTTCACGCTGCTGCTCACGCCTGGCAACCAACCCGGTCTGATTCCTTAAATGAGGACACCACTAATGAATAATGAACTGTCTCTGGCGCAGGTGCAGCGTTCCATGCTGCTGCACTCCATCTATCTGCTAGTCGCGCCGGTCATGCTGCTCTTTGCAGCATTGGCGTGCGGGACGCTTGTGACCGATACCGCCTCCTACACCTGCCCAACAGCAGTGCCGCAAGCAACGGCGACCACCCTGGCAGGCACACCGATGCCCACGCTGCCGCCTCCGCCCACTCCTTACACTATCACCCCGCCGCAGGATTTTTATGTAGGGGATGCCGTCTTGGTCGGGCAGTCCGGTGCGCCGCTGCGCCTGCGTTTCCGCCTGCAAAATGTACAAAGTCAGCCCGCAGGGTCGGGCAATCTGGTGACGTGGCGGCTGGAAATCCGCAATCTGGG
>JAEUQX010000458.1 GCA_016788625.1 Anaerolineae bacterium | reverse complement strand
GACTGCCGCCTGATCGTCGGACTGGGCAACAACCGCGTGCGCGCCAAACTATTCCGCAGCCTCAGCCAGACTCACACGCTCGCCAACGCCGTTCACCCACGTGCTACCCTCTCGCCAACCGTGCAGCTTGGGCGCGGCATCACCATTATGGCGGGCGCGGTGCTCAACTGCGATGTCACGGTTGGCGATAATGTCATCGTCAACACAGGCGCGACGGTTGACCACGACTGCGCCCTGGAAGCACATGTCCACATCGCGCCGGGCGCGCATCTGGCCGGAACGGTGCGCGTGGGCGAGGGCGCGCAGGTCAGCATCGGCGCGAGCGTGCTGCCCGGCATCCACATCGGCGCATGGGCCATGGTCGGCGCGGGCGCGGTCGTCACGCGCGATGTCCCACCTGGCAGCGTCGTCGTGGGCGTCCCGGCACGAGTTCTGAAGACCACACCATGAGCAAAATCTACGTCTCAACGGCCTGCCTTCCAGGCAGCGAAGCACTCGATGCGCGCGTCGCCCGCTATGCAACAGAGGGTCTCAGCGCAGTCGAGTTTGGCGCGGGTGTCAGCGTCGAGGGCGAGCTGCCGCAGGGCGATTTCCTGATCCACAACTATTTCCCGCCGCCGCCAGAGCCGTTCGTCCTCAACCTGGCATCCAGCGACGCGAACATTCGTCAGCGCAGCATCGACATGGCGCGGAGCGGGCTGGTTCTAAGCGCGCAGATAGGCGCACCGTTCTATTCAGTTCATGCGGGCTTCATCACCGACCCGGTAGGGTTTGGCACGACCAGCTTCATCTTCCCGATGCCGCAGAGCCGCGAAGAAGTCGAAGCCGCCTGGGAAACCTTCCTGGCGTCCGTTGCGCTGCTGGTCGATGAGGCCGAACGACTGGGTGTCGGCCTGCTGATCGAAAACAACGTCTGCCCGCCCGACCTGAAGGGCAAGCTGCTGCTGCAAACGCCGGAGGAATTCCTGGCGCTGTTTGAGCGCATCCGCTCGCCACGACTGGGCATCCTGCTCGATACAGGGCATCTGCGCGTCTCGGCCACGACTTACGGCCTGAATTCGGCGGCGTGCATCACGGCGCTGGCAGCACACATTCGCGCCTTCCATTTGCACGACAACGATGGACACAGCGATCAGCATCTCCCGGCTGAACGCGAAAGTTGGGCTGTGATGGCTATCCAGTCGCGCGCGTTTCAGGATTATCCTGTCGTGGTGGAAGCGCGCCATGAGAGCGCGGCTGCCCTTGCCCGTTATGTACGTGATCTCCAGCAGTGGAGAGGAGACTCAAAGCCATGATGGAAACCCAACAGACAATCGCAGCGATGAGCGTGCCCACCAACAGCACAATTCGCACGGTCATGCAGGCGATCAATTCCGGCGCGCTGGGCATGGCGCTGCTGGTTGACGAGCAGACGGGGGCGTTCGCCGGGCTGATGACCGACGGTGATGTGCGGCGGGCGCTGCTCGCCGGGATGGGACTGGAATCGTCGGTTGAGGGCATTCAGCGCAAATCGCCGTTTGTCGCCAAAGCGGGGACACCGTTGAGCGAGATCGCGGGCATGTTCAGCGAAAAGGTGCGCGTCGTGCCCCTGCTCGATGATCAGGGCAAAGTTGCCGATCTGGCTATCCTCGACCGCCGGATGCGCCTGCCCGTCGCCGAACCCACGCTGGGCGAACGCGAGTTGGAGTATGTCACCGAGTGCATCCTGACGGGCTGGATTTCGTCGGCGGGGCGCTTTGTCGTTTGTTTTGAAGAACAGTTCGCCGCTTTCTGCCAGACGCGCTTTGGCGTTGCTACCAGCAACGGCACAACTGCCCTGCACCTGGCGCTGCTGGCGCTGGACATCGGCCCCGGCGACGAGGTGATTGTGCCGAGCCTGTCGTTCATCGCCACCGCCAACGCAGTCGCCTACACAGGCGCGAAACCCGTGTTCGTCGACATCGAGGCGGATACCTGGAACATGGATCCGGGCGCGATTGAAGCCGCCATCACGCCCCGCACGAAAGCGCTCCTCCCGGTGCATCTCTACGGCCATCCCGCCAACATGGATCCGATCCTCGACATCGCCCGCCGTCACAACCTGTACGTCGTCGAAGATGCGGCGGAAGCACACGGGGCGCTCTACAAGGGGCGTCCGGTCGGCGGACTGAGCGATATTGCGGTCTTCAGCTTCTACGGCAACAAGATCGTGACCACTGGCGAGGGCGGCATGGTGGTGACGAACAATGAGCAGTTGGCCGAACGGGTTCGGGTGCTGCGCGATCATGGCATGTCGAAAGACCGGCGCTATTGGCATCCCGTGTTGGGCTATAACTACCGTATGACCAACCTTCAGGCAGCGGTCGGTGTAGCGCAGATGGAAAAAGTCGAGCGCATCCTGGAGGCCAAGGCGCGAGTGTCGGCAACCTACGACGCGCTGCTTAAGGATATTCCGGGGATTACATGCCCCCCGCGCACCGAGTGGGCATCGCCCGTTTGCTGGCTGTATACCCTGCTGGTAGACGAAAGCACTTTCGGCAAATCGCGCGACACATTCATGCAGGTGCTGCAGCAGCACAATGTCGAGTCGCGCCCAGTCTTCCCGCCCATGCACAAGCAGCCGCTTTACGACGCGGGCATCACACTGCCCGTCACGGAGCGTGTCAGTGACCAGGGCGTCAGCCTGCCCAGCGCCGTCAGCCTGACGACGACCGACATCGAACGCATTGTGGGCGTCATCCGTGCCATGCGCGAATGATGGATGGATGTGACGGAATACATGTCGCAGGGACACGGCAGCACCGTGTCCGCCTAACGATCAGGCTGGCACAGATACACCCATGATCCTGACCAAGCTGTACCGCAAGTATCAGAGCACGCTGACCGTTCGCGCCGGGTCGTGGTACATCGTGGCGACCTTCGCGCAGAAGGGCATCGTCTTCCTGGCGATACCCATCTTCGCCCGCCTGCTCACGCCCGCGCAGTACGGAACCGTCGCCCTGTTCAGCAGTTGGCTGGAAATCCTGACGATCATCCTGACGCTCAACCTGCACTCGGCGCTGAATAACGCCCGCTACGATTTCGAAGGCGCGCAGTTCAAAGACCTCGTCTCGGCGGTGCTGACGCTGGGCATCCTGTGTATTGCGGTGGGCAACATTGTGCTGGCGCTGCTGCCGGAGACGCTGACGCAGGCCGTCTTCGGGCTGCCCAAGAGCCTGGTCATGTTGGCGAGTCTGGGAACGCTGGCGATGTTCCCGTATCAGGTGCGCATGACCACCTGGCGCATCGCCCTCAAATACACCTTCTATAACCTGGTCAACTTCCTCACCACCTCTTACGGCATCCTGCTCTCGGTTGGGCTGATCCTCGTTTTCACGCTGGTGCTGCCCGCCTATGATCATGCTCTGGCGCGCATCGTTGGGCTGATCGCGCCCTATATCGCGGTGAGTCTGCTCATCGTGCGCCATACCTTGAAGGACAGCCGGACCTTCTTCCGTCAGGACTACTGGCGCTATGCGCTGGCACTGGCGCTGCCGCTGATGCTGCACTCGCTGTCAAACATCCTCATGAAGCAGTTCGACCGCGTGCTGATCAACCAGTACTTCGGGCGCAGCGAGACGGGCATCTATACGCTGGCCTACCAGTTCGGCGACATCGCCAACATGCTGTGGGTCGCCACCAACAGCGCCTGGTTCCCCTGGTTCTTCACGCACATGTCGAAGGGCAATCACACCCAGATTCGCAAACGCGCCTCGCAGTACGCGCTGGCGTTCGGCGTCATCGTCACAGGGCTGATCTTCATCGCGCCGCTGCTGATTCGGCTGCTGGCTCCTGAGGAATATTGGCAGGCGACCGCCATCGTGCCCATAGTCATGGCGACTGGGTTCTTCAGCCTGTTGTATTCGCTGTACGGCAATGTGGAACTGTATGAGAAAAAGGCCGGTTATACGGCGATGATGACCGTCCTCGCGGCGGCAGTCAACATCATCCTGAACATCATCCTGCTGCCGATCTACGGCTACCAGATCGCCGCCTGGACAACGCTGGTTTCGTACATCTGCCTGTTCCTCGGACACGCTGCTATCGT
>JAEUQX010000439.1 GCA_016788625.1 Anaerolineae bacterium | reverse complement strand
AGCAGCGGCGGTTGACCTCCGGCTGCCAGAATGCCCCGCCTTGAATATCCATGATCGAACCGCCACCCAGCGGCACGACCACGCTGACCGGGCCAGTGGCGCGGTTCAGCTTCTCGACCACGAACAACGTCGCAGCCATCTGTTCCTCCGGCGTCACGCGCACCAGCGTAAACTCCGGGTTATGATAGTAAGTCGGTCTGTCGCGGAACTGCTCCGGCACTTCATGCTTCGCGCCGAAAACGATGAAATCCAGGCAGCCCGGCACGATCACCTGTGGCACGCCCGCCGCTGCTGCCGCGTCCAGTCGCGTTGGGCCACCGATGTGGAAGCCGCCCGCGATCTGCCCGGCGACTTCGCTCAGGGTGTAATCCAGCACGGCGGCGAACTGCCCCTGCTCGATCAGTTCTTCCATCGCCGGACCGCCAACGCCGTTGGCATGAAAGATCACGAAGTCCAGGCCGCGCGCCTCGATCTGCGGCTTGATGTGCATCAGCGGGCGTGTGGTGTTGCCGAGCATCGTCGCTGCGATGGCGGGCTTATGACGCGACGCGCCAAGCTGTGTCCCATGCTGCTCGTACACTCGCGCCATCCCGGTAATCGCCGCTGCCGTCGCATCGAACACCGTCCGACTGATGTCGTTCAGGCCGAGGATGTCCACGATGGAGTGCATCACCAGCACATCTTTTGTGCCCACAAAGGGCGCGAACTTGCGATGGCCGGAGGCAATGGGTGAAACAATCAGCTTGGGGAAACCGATGGGCAGCACTTTGGCCGCTGCCGCCGCCAGCACACTGCCTTCCGCGCCGCCCAGGGCGACCATGCCGTGAATACGCCCCTCGCCCAACAGGTCGAGCGCGATCTTACGAACGCCTTTGAGCATCTCTTCGACCGCTTTACCCCGGCTGCCCGCATTGCGCAACGCGTCGATGGTCGAGCCGGCGGCCTGCGCCACCAGCGCGCGCGGGAAATCCGCTGTAATGCCGACTGCTTCGCCCAGGATGCCGGAGTCTAGCACCAGCGCATCACAGCCCAATGCCCGGACACGATCGCGCAGGTAAGCCGTCTCTGGCCCTTTGGTATCGAGCGTACCGATCAACAACACCGTCGCCATACCGTACTCGTTTCGTAAAGACTATTCACCACAGAGACGCCAAGTACCTGAACACGTTCGGAAGCAAGAGGGCGAACAGGCTGTTCGCCCCTACAAACTATCCTCGGCGGCCATTCGTCGCGATAGGACATGCGCCCTGGACGGACACAACATGTCGTGTGCCCTCTGTGCCTCTGTGGTAAGGCTCTGCCTTACGCGCCGCTGGCACGCAGGTGCTTGATCGACGCTTCGACATAGCGGCTGTATTCCGCGTCGCTCATCAGGTCGCTGCCGTGATCGCGGATGAACTTCAGCTCTGCCTCGGTCGCAGTCGTGCCAGCAGCCTCAGCCTTCGCAGCCAGCGGCGAGCGATCCATCGGGACGACGAACTCAACCGTGAGCTGTTGGTCATAACCGGCTTTCTTCAGCGTGGAGATCAGCTTCGGCCAGTCCCAACTGCCGCCACCGGGCGGGAAGCGATTGTTATCTGCGACATGGAAATCGACCAGGTGCTTGCCCGTGTTCAGGATGGCCTGATATGGGTCGGATTCCTCAATGTTGATGTGGAAGGCATCCAGGCACACGCCCACGTTCGGCTCGTTCACATCCTGCATCAGCTTGAGCGCCTGATCGTGGCGGTTGAGGAAATTGGTCTCAAAGCGGTTGAGCGGTTCCAGACCGACCTTGATGCCGTGCTTGGCGGCATGGCGCACCACCTCGCGAATATTCTCGACTGCCCAGCCCCACTCGCTCTCGGCGTCGGCCATCGCTATGATCTTGCCCACTTCGCTCGGCACCAGCGTGAAGATCTCGCCGCCCAGCGCCGCGACCATATCGAGGCATTCCTTCAGATAGGCAACGGTCATCTCGCGGTAGTAGGGGTCGCCGTGAATCAGGTCACGCCCCTTGACCATGATGCTGACAGAGCCGAAGCAGTGCATACCGTTCTTGTCCAGCAGGCCGCGAACGTGCTTCCAGTCGTACTTGCGCGGTTCGCCCATGATCTGAATGCCGTCGTACCCCAAGCGCTTCATGCGGTCGATGGTCACTTCAATCGGTTCCGGGCGCATCCAGTTATGCATACAGATTTTCATGAAAGTAGCTCCTTCAATGATCGAATATTCGGTCTTTACGTGTATAGGTGGTCAATGCCACCTCGTAACACCTCATGAATGACGCGGTGGCGCGGGCGGCAGCGCTTTGAAGGCGGCCACCTGTGACTTGATCGCGCGTTCGGTGGGCAGGCGTTCGGCGCTCGATGCGCCATAGAACCCGGCGATACCTGGCAGTTTTTGCAGGGCGACAGCCACATTGTCCGGCTCGTCAAACGGCCCGCCGTGACAGATCACCGGCGCATCAGGACGCAGCGACCACACCGCCTCGGCCATCGCCATCACGCGCTCGCAGGCCTCATCGAGCGAATAGGCCACGCCCGCGCCGATGCTGCCAGCGGTGGTCAGCCCGACATGGCAGACGATCAGGTCTGCCCCGGCGTTGACCATCGCGCGCGCCTCATCGGGGTTGAACACATATGGCGACGTGAACAGGTCGATCTCGTGCGCCAGATGGATCATCTCAACTTCTTTGTCGTAGCCCATCCCGGTCGCTTCCAGGTTCTGGCGCATGATGCCGTCGAACAGACCAACCGTCGGGAAATTCTGCACGCCAGAGAAGCCGATCTCCTTTACCTGTTTGAGGAAGTAGGGCATCACGCGAAATGGGTCAGTGCCGTTAACACCCGCCAGCACGGGCGTGTTCTTGACGACGGGCAGCACCTCCCCGGCCATCTCCATGACGATGGCGTTGGCATCGCCATAGGCCATCAGCCCAGCCAGCGAGCCGCGCCCGGCCATGCGGTAGCGCCCGGAGTTGTAGATGATGATCAGGTCTGCCCCGCCCGCCTCTTCAAATTTGGCGGAGATGCCCGTACCCGCTCCCACGCCGATGATCGGCTTGCCAGCAGCGCGCTGGTCGTGCAGCCGCTTCAGTATTTCACTACGCGAAAGTGCCATCGTTCATGTCCTCGCTGCGGGCTGCCGCAACAACGCGAGCAGCGCCGCCACTGTCGCCTCGGCAAACGCCGGGTCGTTAATGTCCTGCTGCATCTCGACGATGCGAATATCCGCGCGGAGCTTGGCCTTGAGCGCCGCCACAAATGCCTGCATCGCTTCCGGCGAATAGAACGGTTTGCCGGGCAGATCAATCTCTGACCAGCCACCCCAGGGGATGTAGACCTCAACCGCACCACGCGCCGCGTTGAGCTTATCAGCGAATATCTCCCCTAAACGCGCGTTCTCCTCCGGCGTCGTCCGCATCAGCGTCACATTAGGATTCCAGTGATAGAACGTGCGGCCAGCATACTGCGCGGGCACTGTTTCTGGCGCCCAGAAGTTACACATATCCAGGCAACCCGGCACGACAATCTGCGGGATGCCGCTCCTGCCCGCCGCGTCCAAGCGTCCTGGCCCAGCGCTCAGCACGCCGCCGAGCAGTTCATCCGCCCATTCGGTCGTGGTCATGTCCAGCACGGCTGTCACCAGGCCATCATCAATCAGCGCTTCCATCTGTTTGCCGCCCGCGCCCGTCGCGTGGAAGACCAGCACCTCGTAACCTTCCGCCTCCAGCAGAGCCTTGGCGTGGTTCACCGCGCGCGTGGTGTTGCCGAACATGGTCACGGCGATGATCGGCTTATCTTCGCCCATCAGCACCTCGCCCGTCGCCATGCCGCAGATCGCGCCCGCAGCATTGGTGTAGATCATGCGGCTGATGCGGTTAATGCCGTTGACATCGATGATCGAGGGCATCATCATAATATCGCTCATGCCGACGAACCCGCTGACATCGCCGGACGCAACCGTCGAAACCATCAGCTTGGGAAAGCCGATCGGCAGTGCGCGCATCGCACTGGTCGCCACCGATGTACCGCCGCCGCCGCCCATGCCAATGATGGCATCAATCCTGCGCTCGTCGTACAGCCGCCGGGCAACCGCCGCTGCGCCCTTGACCATCACGGCCATCGCCGCGCCGCGGTCAGCCTGCGCGACCAGCTCAGCCAAAACCCCGCCCCCAGCCGCAGCAACCTCGTCGCGACTAACATCCGGGTTGATGGCCGCGCTGCCCAGCACGCCTGTGTCGATCACCAGCGTCCGGCAGCCGCGATTTGTAATTTCGCTGATGAGAAATGCGAAGTCCGCACCTTTCGTATCCAGCGCGCCAATCACGGCGATAGTTTTGGTCATC
>JAEUQX010000379.1 GCA_016788625.1 Anaerolineae bacterium | reverse complement strand
GAGGCATTCGGCATGACGCTGCCTCACAGCGCGCTCAGCCCATCCGGCGAACCGATCTGGCTGGACATGGCACGGCGTTCAGCGCTGGCGCTGCTGCGCTTGAAAGCACTCGGAATCCCCCTCAGCGCGGTTCTCACGCAGGCGGCGCTGGAGAATGCCATGCTGCTCCATGCCGCGTTTGGCGGTTCGACCAACCTGCTGCTGCACATCCCAGCAGTGGCACACGCGGCAGGACTGAGGCCGCCGACGGTCGAGGACTGGCGGCGCATCAACCGCAGCACGCCGCGACTGGTGGACGCGCTGCCCAACGGCCCGCGCAATTGGCCGACCGTGCAGGTCTTCATGGCCGGCGGCGTCCCGGAAGTGATGCTGCATCTGCGGCGCATGGGCGTGCTCAACACTGATGTGCTGACCGTGACCGGGGAAAAGCTCGATACGGTGCTGGACTGGTGGGAACACAGCGAACGGCGGGCAATGGTGCGCGAGCGCCTGGCATCCGGCGACTCTGTAGACCCCGCCCTTGTGATCATGTCGCCTGATGCGGCGCGGCAGGCCGGGCTGAGCAGCACAATGATCTTCCCGTCCGGCAACATCGCGCCGCAGGGTGCGGTGGTCAAGGCGACGGCAATCGACCGCAGCGTGATCAGCCCTGACAACACCTACCAGCACACCGGACCAGCGCGCGTCTTCACTTCGGAACGCGCCGCAATACAAGCCATCAAAGGGCAAACAGACAATCCCGTCAAGCCCGGCGATGTGATTGTGTTAATCGGCATCGGCCCCAGCGGGACAGGCATGGAAGAAACGTATCAGATCACATCAGCGCTCAAGTTCGTCCCCTGGGGCAAGCAGGTCGCGCTGCTGACCGATGGGCGCTTCTCCGGCGTCTCGACAGGCGCGTGCGTCGGCCACATCGGGCCAGAGGCGCTGGCGGGCGGGCCGATCGGTAAAGTACAGGACGGTGACATTATCTCCATCAGGCTTGACCGCAACACGCTCGAAGGTGAGATCAATGTCGTTGGGATGGGTGAGACAGCTTTAACTGCGGGCGAGGCCGAGCAGCTATTGGCAGCGCGCGCACCACACCCAGACCTTGCGCCCAACTCGCGACTGCCCGCCGACACACGCCTGTGGGCGGCGCTGCAAGAGGCCAGCGGGGGAACATGGGCGGGCTGCGTTTATGATGTTGAGCGCATCATCGCTGTTTTACAGGCGGGCATGAAGGTATTAGAAGCAGAAAAGGTGAACTAGAGCATGTTTACATTGGGCGGGGAACTGGTTGCGCGGACGCTGGCGGCACAGGGCGTTTCGACAATTTACACGCTGTGCGGCGGCCACGTGATGGGCATCTATGACGGCTGTATCAACAACAATATCCACGTCATCGACTTCCGGCATGAGCAGGCAGCAGCACACGCGGCGGATGCCCATGCGCGATTGACGCGCAACATCGGCGTGGCAGTAGTGACGGCCGGGCCGGGTGTGACCGATGCTGTGACCGGCGTGGCGAATGCCTACGAGGCGCGCAGCCCGCTGGTGCTGTTCGGCGGTGCTGCCCCGCTGAAGACTAAAGGAATGGGCGCACTGCAAGAGATGCCGCAGTTGAATCTGTTCAAAGACATCACCAAGACCAGCCTGACGATTGAACGCACGGAAGATATCCCTGCTCTGCTGCACGAAGCCTTCACGACGGCACTGAGCGGCAGGCCGGGGCCGGTCTTCATCGAAATCCCGTTTGATGTGCTGTTCAACGCCGTCGAACCGCCGCCGATACCGGGGCGCGTGCAGATCGAAGCGCAAGCACCTGAACTCAGTGCCGTTGCCCAAATGTTTGACATCCTAAGAACTGCACAGAAGCCGATCCTCGTCGCTGGGACACAGGTCTATTGGGACGCGGCGCACGACGCCCTGCGCGAGCTGACCGAACAAACGGGTATCCCGGTCTTC
>JAEUQX010000356.1 GCA_016788625.1 Anaerolineae bacterium | reverse complement strand
CTGGCTGACGATTGACCGTGATTTACAGGCCGAGATCGAGCGCATCTTCGCCACCTACTACCAGGATGGCACGGATGGCTGGGCGGGCAACTCGAAGGGCGCGGCGGCGGTGGTGCTGGATGTCCGCACAGGCGCGGTACTGGCGATGGTCAGCTACCCGTTCTACGACGCCAACATCTTCAGCCCCTTCCCTTCGATGGGACGTGCCGAGGGCGCACGACTGGCCGCTGAACTCCAGACCGACCCGCGCCGCCCGCTGCTCAACCGCGCCACGCAGGGGCTGTACCCGCTCGGCTCGGTGATGAAGACCGTCTCCGCGATGGCGGTGGCCGATACGGGCGTGTTCGCCTTCGACCGCCGCTTTTCCTGCTCCGGCGTGTGGGAGCGTGACATCGTGCGCTACGACTGGCTGGCTGGCGGGCACGGCACGGTGACGATCTCCTCCGCGCTGACGCAAAGCTGCAACCCGTTCTTCTATGAGGTGGGCTACGAACTCAACCAGTACGACCCCGAAGCGCTGCCGGAATACGCCAACCGTATGGGGCTGGGCGTATCCACCGGGCTGACGGACATACCCGAACAGGCCGGGCAAGTCCCCGATCCGGACTGGAAGCGCGTCAACCTCGGCCTGGAGTGGACGTTCTCGGATGCGGTGAATATCTCCATCGGGCAGGGTGAAGTGCAGGTCACACCGCTGCAAGTCGCGCGCCTGTTCGCGGCGGTCGCCAATGGCGGCACGCTCTACCGCCCGCAGTTGGTCGCTAAGGTCGGCATCCTGGGTGAAGCGCCCAGTTACACGATGACGCCAGACGCCATGTCCAGCTTCAATGTGCGCCCGGAGGTGCTGGAGCTGATTCGCGAGGGGCTGTGCAACGTCACGACGGCGCAGTCCGGCACGGCGGAGTATCAGTTCCGCAACTCCGATCTGCAAAGCCTGGGGGTGTGCGGCAAAACAGGCACGGCGGAGAACCCGAACCCCGGCACGCACGCCTGGTTCGCGGCCTATGCCCCGCGCAGCGAACCGGAGATCGCCGTCGCCGTAATCGTCGAAAACGGTGGCGAAGGTTCAGGCGTTTCCGCGCCCATCGTGCGCGACATCATGGAATACTATTTCTTTAGGCGCGGCGCAGGATAAAATTGCGCGTGAACCAGGTGCGCGCCTTGCTGTCGTCGTAGCGAATGTCCTGCTCGTTCAACCACTGCTCCAGCTCCAACCAGCGCTGCATGAACTCCGCCTGTCCGGCCTGTGGGACGTGCTTATACACGCCCTTGAGCATGGTGTTGAAGCTGCGCGCCTCCTGAACCCGCAGCCCCGCCGCGCTGACCATCGCCAGGAAATCGGCCTCGCGCACGAACGCCTGAAAGTAGCGTTCCTGCCTTAGGCGCGCCAGCAGCGGCCCTGCCAGATTCTTCAGCCGTTCGCGCAGGTTGACCGGATCCACGAAGTGCCCGGCATCGTAGTTGATCAGGAAGTGCCCATCGGCTTTGAGGCATTGCGCCGCCGCCCGCAGGTAGGCCGCGCGCTGGTAGACGTGTTCCAGCACGCTGAACGAGACCACCAGATCGAACTGCTCCTGCACCAGCGTGCCGTAAACCGCGTAGGCATAACCATTGATCACCGTCGCGTTCAACCCTTCCAGGTTGCGTCGCGCCGCCGCGCAGTCCCCCGGCGAGGGTTCAATGCCGACGTAGCGCACCTGAGGGTAACGCACCAGCAGCCTGACGAAATTGCGCGCCTGCCCACAGCCCAGATCGAGGATGGTCAGCGCCTCACGCTCGCGCGCGTGTGCCTCAATCCAGTTCAGGCAGTAGAGCTTGGCCGCGTTGCCCTCGGTTAACAATTCCATGCATCCACCTCATTCGCTCACCCAAACACGCCTAATGTTAGCCTAACGGTCTTCAGCTTGCCCGATGCTACAATAGAAACAAGGAAGTCGAAAGGACGTGCATCATGGACACTTTCAGGATCAAGACTCATGTCGGCAGCGACGGTATTCTGAAATTCGAACTCCCCATTGGAACAGCCAATGTTGATTGCGAAGTTGTCATTAACATTCAGCCGAATATGTCGCGCGAGGAATGGTTAGCCTTCATTGAAGAAACCGCTGGCAGTCTGGCGGATGATCCTATCCAGCGGTGGCCGCAAGGCGAGCATGAACTCCGTGACGAAATCCAATGACACCGATTTACCTACTGGACACGAACACCTGTATTCGCCACCTGAACCAGCGCTCACCTAACATCATGAAGCGGCTGGCGAGCGTGTCTGTGAACCAGATTGCGGTCTGTTCGATAGTAAAGGCAGAGCTGTTTCTTGGAGCAGCAAAAAGCCATTCCCCTGCCTTGACGCTTGCCAGGCAAGAATCATTTCTGAAGCCGTTCATCTCATTTCCATTTGATGATCGCGCTGCCTCTATATATGGCAGGATACGCGGTCATTTGGAACAGCAGGGTACTCCCATAGGCCCGTTGGATTACCTCATAGCTGCGATTGCCATAGCGAATGATCTGATTCTGGTAACGCATAACACTGCGGAGTTTGGACGAGTTCCAAATCTCAGTATTGAAGATTGGGAGGTCTGAGTCGGCCTTCCTCACAGTTACCCACCCATGACCTTACGCCTGCCAGTAGCGGGCCGTGCCGCCGAACAGGTCGCCCAGCTCCACGCGCCAGGGCGTCAGCTTCAGCACGCCGTATGCGGGGCTGTTCAGTGAGCCGAAGAACGGCGCAAGATCATAACCCAGCGGCGGCGGAGTCGTCTGGAACAGGGTCCAGATGCGCTGCTTCTGCGCCGGGTCGTCCACCCACTCGGCGCGGCACTCGGCATACACGGGTTTGAGCGGGTCTTTCACATAGGCCAGGCTGACATGCGGGTTATGGGCGATGTGCTTAGCCTTCAGGCTGCTGCGCCCGGTGGCAATCCAGCCCACTACGTCATCTGCCGCCGCTTCCCAGATCGGGTGCAGCACGCGCGAACGCAGCCGGTTGTGCGTGTCCAGCGTGGCGACGCTGCACCACACCTGCTCATGCGCTGCCGCGATGAATGCCTGGGCGATCTCGCCCAATGTCGTCACCTGTGCCATTGAGAATCCCTCATTCATTAGTTGGTTCTACAGAGTGGTCTACTCGCCCATGAGCAGTTGAAGGAATTGTTTTTGCAGGAGGGAAGCCTCCTCATACAGGAGCGTTGGCAGCAGTTTAAGGATGGCCTGCTGCTGTTCCTCCGGCATGATGGGCGGAAGCGCTGGCAGCAGCGAGCGCGCCAGCATTCTGCGTACTGGGCTTTGACGCAGTTCTTGCAGCCAGGCACTCCCCTGCAAATCATCGCTTTCCATCGTCGCCAGCGCCAGATAACGCTCCATCCAGAAGATCAACATCCCCTCGTCCTGGAGCGTTTCGATAAAGTTCTTGCCCGCATTGTACCAGAACCATTCATAGTTCTCCTGCCAGTCGAACTGATCGAGCTTGCCCAACACAAGCCCTTCGACTTCGAGCAGAATATCGGAGACACCTCCAGCGCGTGGTTTTATGGCCTGTGACAGCGCCGTCATGGACGAATACACTGGTTTACTGCGCTTATCCTGATCAGACAGCGGTACTTGGGCATCCAAAAAACCCTCTGTCAAACTCAGTTGATGTTCCAGGCGGGCGATCTCATCGCGCAGGGTGGCGGCGTGCTGCCGCAGCAGAATACGTATCACATCGTCCGGGTAGTCCGCTTTGACGACGATCTGGATTTGTTCGAGCGACAAGCCAAAGCGTTTGAGCTGTATGATGTGCTGCAACTGCTCAATTTGTGCCATTCCGTAGAGGCGATACTGGTTGGCGTCGCGGTCGGGCTCGCTCAGCAGCCCAATCGCGTGATAGTGGCGGATCGTCTTCGGGGTGATTCCCAGCAGATTGGCAACTTCCCCAATGGTAAATCTCATGGCAACTCACCCCGAATTCCTATCTACGCCCAGACTATTTCACGCTTTGCGGTAAGAAAGCCAGACGGCACAGATCAGCGTCAGCCCTACCCCCCACAGCAGATAGGCCGCCGCAGCGGCGATCTGGTCATGCGTTGGCCCGTACAGATCTGTGAAACCGACTGCAAGACCATCCAGGAGTAAGGCGCTGAAGTCGATAATTGCAATCGGGACGAGCATCTCATTCGTCGGAATGCCCGTCAAACGAGCGATCAGGATGGTGAGCAGCCATACAAGAGGCAGCGAAAGCAAGTAGGCGACCAGCAGCAGTGGATTGCCGGTGGAGAAGACCGTTGGGCCGATCAACCGGATGACGATGAGGAAGCTCAGCCACAGCGCGATGCCGAGACCGATAAAGGTCAGGTAATATCTCAGCGGTTTGGCGTTCATCATTGTTTCAGTCCTTGTGTTCACGTTATACAGGTTGAAACCACTGTAACGTCTGCCCCTAAGACAAGGTCAACACATGAAAATGAGCATATGATGAAGCCGTCGCGCGTTGTGGATCGCTGGGGAACCGGCTATGAAGCCCCTTTGAGCAGCACGCTGTAGGCGTTGGCGCGGTACTCGTCGCCGTCGGCGCGGTACTCGCTGACGAGCGTCATCCCGGTCGCGGCGGCCAGCGCGGACTGCTCGGCATCATCGACATAGTGACAGTAGCGCAGGCTGTGCGCCCCGCGCCGCCAGTCGAGCAGGTAGTCGCCCGCCTCGACGTGCAGATCGTCCGGCCAGGGCACGACGCGCGCCCGGTAGCGCTCGAACTCGTAGAAGCGCCAGGCCGCGAAGACCAGCAGCCCACCCGCCTTGACACATCCCGCCGCTTGCCCCATGAACTGCGCCCGCTCCTCCGCGCCGGGGATGTGGTGCAGCACGCCGAACAGTGTCACGAGGTCATAAGCGCCCAGGTTGAGCGGCTGCTCCACAATATCGTGTTCGTCCAGCCGCGCGCGCAGCCCCGGAATTGCCGCCAGGTGCGCCCGCGCCCGGTCGAGCAGCGCCGCGCTGTTGTCGATGCCGCGATAAGTAACCTGTTCCGCGCCCAGGTGCTGCGCCAGGAACACAGCGAAGCGCGCGTTGCCACAGCCGATGTCCAGCACGTTGAGCGGCGCGCGCAGATGCGGCAGCAGGAGCATCCAGCCCGGCCAAGGTGCGGCGCGTGTCTGGTCAAAGTCGTCAGCGACGGTCTGATAGAACGCCCGGTTGATCGCGTTCAGACGCTGGATGGTCGCTGGGTGCATCTACGACCATTTATCCCATTTCACCACCTCGTCGAACGGCTTACGGCCATCCGGGCGCGGCGGACGTGGTGCGAGCGCTTCCGGCGCGGGGTAGCCAAACGAGAGGGCAATGTGCAGCGTCCAGTCCTCCGGGAAGCCGAGAATCGCGCGTGCCTGCTCCGGTTCATAGATCGAGGCGATGCACGAGCCGACGCCCAGCTCCCAGGCGGCCAACTGCATGTAGGCGGCGCACTGCCCGGCGTCGAACAGCGTTTGGAATTTTTCGTCAGGGTTCGGGGTGAGGATGGCGACACCCAGCGCCGCGCCCGCCAGATGCCCCGCCCAGGTGCCCGTCTTGCCGAGCGCCTCCAGCGTGGCGCGGTCACGGATGGCGATGAAGCGCCAAGGCTGCGTGTTCTTGCTGGACTGCGACAGCCGCCCGGCGTTGAGAATCTGGCGCACGACCTCGTCGGGCAGCGGACGATCTTCAAACTGGCGGACAGCGCGTTTGGCGCGGATGGTTTCGTAAACGGTCATGGTGGCATTCCTTCATCATTGCTTAGGAACACCACCATTATAGGGCAAATGAGCAAGTTGTTGGGGGCGCGCTGTCACACACGCCCCGCGAATGGTCTGGCGTTACGATCCCCGGCTCTGCGCGTCCATCGCGGCGACGGCGGCCATCGCAATGATGTCCTCCACGTCGTCGCCCGCTTGCAGGACGTGTACCGGCGCGCCCAGGCCTAACAGAATCGGGCCGATAGCTTCCGCCCCGGTCAGCCGTGCCAGCAGCTTATAGGCAATATTGGCGGCTTCCAGATCGGGGAAGATCAGCACATTGGCATCCTTGACCGCGCTGAACGGGAAGCGCTGCTCAACCAGGTCGGCGACCACTGCCGTATCCGCCTGCATCTCGCCATCGATGCGGATGTCGGCGCGTTTCTGACGCACCAGCTCGACGGCATGGCGCACCTTGTTCGAGAGCGGGTGCGGCGTGCTGCCGAAGTTCGAGAAGGAGAGCATGGCGACCACCGGCTCGATGTCCAGCGTGCGCGCGAAGTCTGCCGCGAGGATGGC
>JAEUQX010000343.1 GCA_016788625.1 Anaerolineae bacterium | reverse complement strand
ACGCTGCTGAGAATCAGATCTCGTCTGAGACTCATCCATCTGCAGGAACACATCTGTTTCGGGCTGAGTGGCGGAAGTATTTCGAGCGGCGACAAAACGATCAAATTGCTCGAGCACGAAATCCTGCCCCAGCGCTGCGTCGTGCAATGCAGCGAGATGATGCAGTAGAAAACGCAGTGTGCGCACGTCCAAATCAAATCGCTGCAACAACCGCCGAACAAACGCTGTGTGACCAATGGTGAGGTGTGCTTGGCCAGTACTCAACTGATCCAGCCCACGCATGGCCATCGCCATGATTTCCGCGTCAGCTAACGCGCCATCCAGGCCGATCAGTTCGGCGCCAATACTGTAACGCTGATTTTGGCTGTCCTTGGCATTCGGGTCGTCCTCGAACACGGGGCCACAGAATTGCCAGCGGGCAACCTCGCGCGCCCCCTCCTCTACCCCATCATAATAGTACGCAGCCGCAGCGGTGAACTCTGGTCGGAGCGCCCACTGTTGGCCGTTCTGGTCGAACGTAAACAAGCGATTCGCGATTTGGTCGCCCGCCTTGATCAAGAACAAATCAGCGGGCTGCAAGATTGGCACATCAACGATCTGGTAGCCATAAAGCGCCATATGCCGTTGAAGACGCTGACGAATCTGATCCATTCGATGAACATTCTCTAATCGTGTGATCACCCATAAACCTCTCTCAGACGACGACCAGCGCATCATGATAACGCGCTTTGCAGATAGCGCAATGGTTTGACAATTACAAGAGGCTAATGATAGACTTTTTATGATTGAGGTTAGCAATATTCATGTAGTGGATGCTCAGGTAATGCAACAAACACGCCGACATATACTCAATATCCTCAAGGAACGCGGCGAAGCTACTGTTGATGATCTTGTCCTCGAGCTGCGAAAGCGGCGCGGCGACAACATTACCCCTGTCACTGTCCGTCACCATCTCAACGAACTCCTGAAAGAACAACTCGTCATGACGCCGCAGTTCCGGCATCGCAGTGCACCAGGACGTCCTCAGCACATCTACGTCCTGACGAACGAGGCAAAAGCATATTTTCCTAACAACTATCAGACACTGGCTGCAAATCTGATCGCTCAGGTTAGCGAGAATCTACCGCCCCGCACCATCAACGTCATCATCGAAGGAGTCGCGGATGGCATGGCTGCTCAGGCAGAGATCCCTGATAAGCCAATTCCGGAACGGCTCGACGCGGTGGTCGCATATCTGAATACGCAGGGTTATAACGCCTCGTGGGAAAAACACCCGAATGGTTTCATCCTGCGCACCCTTAACTGTCCCTATCATCACATTTCACAGACGACACAATTGTTGTGTGAAATGGATATGAGGATGATTGCCTCGTTATTGGGTATTGTGCCGAGGCTTCAATCACGGATGTCAGATGGCGACGCAGTCTGCGCTTATCTGATACCCGATGCGTAATTTTTACAATCACTATCTATTTAATTGACGCGGCAGCCCGACCTATGTTATACTGCCACACAATTACAGGCTATAAATGAGGAGAACAGGCTCATGTCCGTCATCGAACACGACGCCATCCAGACGGAAACGATTGAGACAACGCCGATTCTGACGGTTACTCCCGTTGCGGTGGGCATCGTCCGTGATCTGCTCGAAAAGCGCAATATCCCGAATCATGCACTGCGTGTTTTCGTATCTGGTGGCGGTTGTTCTGGGCTTCAGTATGGCATGGCCTTTGAAGAATCGGCGCGTGATTACGATAAGGTCGTCGAGGTTGATGGCGTTCGTCTGCTCATCGATCCTACAAGCCTGATGTATCTTCAGGGCGCGACAATTGACTATGTCGACAGCCTCATGGGTGGCGGCTTCCGTATCGATAACCCCAATGCGGTTTCAAGCTGTGGGTGTGGGCATTCGTTCCGTACAAGCGGCAGTGGTGAAAGCAGCGGCGGCGGTTGCGGCAGTTGCAGCCACTGATGCGAAACTAAACTATCTACAAGGAGCCTGCCACACCAAGCAGGCTCTTTTTTTCATCGTCGGCGATATGAACTGATCAGCAAACCCAGAAAGCCGCCGCCGCCTAGTGCCAGGATGATAACAATAGGTGGCAGCGTGCTAGGTAGTTCCAAATCAGCGAGTGGTGAAGCATCTCCCGAAGTTGCATCACCACTTTCAGATGCAGGCTGCGTTGGGACGAGCAATGCTACATCTGCCGGAAATGTATACGTCGGCAAGACGCCAACTTCAGTGGGTAGAGCTATTCCACCAACCGGTGTGAGGCCATCAGTCTGGCTATTCCCCTGTCCCGGCAGCGCCGGTAGTAACACGCTTGCGGTTGCCGTTAAGATACCCCCCGGTGTTTGTGTAATCGCCGCAAAGGTTTCGGTAGCTGCTTGCGCAATCGTATCGACAGTTGGCGCGGCTTGCTCATTTAGGTCAATAACCGATGTCTCATCGCCAATAATTCGGACAAGCTCATCAAAGACCCATCCCGTTCCGCTGGGTGATTGTTGATACTGGAATTGATACCAGCGGAAGAATCGCCCGATCACAGGGTAAACCTCGCCTGATCGAATGGTTCCCAACCGTTCGGATTCAGGATCAGGTTGAGCGCGCACATTCGCTTCAGTAATGGCCTCCAGCAGCGCCGGCCCAATTGGCGTTGGTGTGCGCGTCGGTGTTTCCGTGGCGAGCGACTGCTGCGTAATGAATGGCAACGGGCTGGGTAAATTGATCGGCACAGGCGTCGGGCTGACTACACTCTGCGCCGGTGGTTCCGCTTTGGTAATACCAATGATCACCCCAAATATCAACAAGGCTGAACCCACAAACCCAATTCTACGATAAGACGTCATCGGCATAACCTTCATAATCCACATTACCACGAAATCCGGTTTTCCAGCGAAATACGCCCCTGGTCGGCAGTTCGCCGTTCACTGCCATTGATCAGGTATCCCTGATATTCCTGGTTGGCCAATCCGCTTGCACCCCACCCACTCATGACAAACGTCGGCATAGTCGGGCTGTCCGCGGGAATCCACTCACCATTGTAACGGCGTGCAATATGCAGATGCGTTCCGTTCGAAAAACCACCCTCACACGACGGATAACCTATTGGATCGCCTGTTCGTACAAACGAGCCAACCGCAGCACGCCCCTCTGTGGCAAGATGCAGGTATAGAATGCTCCAGCCCGTGCTTTCGTCGCCGTCACTGTCCAGATCCAGGACAACTACCCCATCGTCACTGCGGACAATCAGACCATCAGCAACTGCGGTTACCTGATGCACAGACACATAGCACGCAGCGCTGCCATCTGGCCTTTCGTCAGGCGGCGCGAAATCCACTGCGGCCCAGGCGCTTCCGCTACCCCACCCGCCATGTGGCCCTCCCGTGAAGAACCAGATTTCGCCCTGACGAAACGGCAGCGTTAACAATGGCTGCTGTAAATCTGCCGGAACAGGAGAATCTGCGGCGCTTGCGAATGGGTCACCAAACAAGGACTGATAGGTTGCAAGAAACCCTGCAGGCGAAACATCCTGTTGCCAATCCAGGGCATTTCCGCTGAGGCCAAAGAAGAACTGTAATCCCACGGTAGCCGCGTTCAGGCTGGTGTCGTAGCGCAGCCGTGTACCATCGGCCAGATTGAGGATACTGAGTTCGGTATGCTTCCAGCCATAATATCCACGATTGATCTGGTTCGCTGCCCATGATAACTGCCGATACAGTCCTCCGCGCTCGAAGCCATCCGGAGATGGCCCACCCTGAATAGGATAGGTCAGGAGCATTTCATCAGGTTCCGCTGGATTGCTCAGCCAGCGAGCCTTATGCTCCAACAGCGCCAGGAGCAGACGTGCATCAACGCTGAACTCAGTTGCAACACGATCAATAACCTGAACCGCATTCAGATTGACATCATCTACTGTATCACTTGCCAGCCGTATATACCCATTCAACTGCCCTACAAATGCTGCCGTAGAAAATGCGCTGCTGCCGGGACCTTTCACCAAACGGCTGTCCGGCAGAATCTGGAACGCGGGAGTCAGCGCTCGCGGCACTTCCGGCAAGTTAATAACCTGGCCAACAGAGAGCACATCCGGGTTAATCAGAGCATTAGCGGCAATCAATACGTCTAGACTGATGCCAAACTGCGCCGCGATACCGGATAGCGTGTCTCCGCTTTGTACCACGTACTCTTGCGGTTCCGTGGTTCCCTCTGTACCCCGCAGTGCTACCACTGCAGGGTCTGTACCCAAAACTTCCGTTGGAGATATTGTGGTTGCCAGCGCAGTAGGTGTCGAAGCGATGGCCTGGGTTGTTGCTGTCGCTGTGATGACGACTACCACAGGCGGTTGGTTACGCACACAGCCGGTCAGCAGCAGCGCGATCAGAGTGATTGCAATACGGATCATTGGCAGTCTAATTGTAGCTCCATATGCCAATCACACCCTGTGTAATCGACAGCGGCACAGTATCTGCCTGGGCAGTATCGAGCAGGCTGAGCACCGGGCTGCCATCTACAGCTCGTTCGGCATACAGTAGGTAGCGACTATCCGGTGACCACAGTCGGTGGCTTTGGGCGAATTGATCAAAGAAGCTAAGGAGATAAATCATCTCATTCGTCGGCGTAAATGCACCATAGCGTCGTACACGCCCCGTCTCGATATTGAGGATCGACCACGATAACGATGGCGCCTGCTGCTGCACGACTAGTTGGGCTTTCGCAAGAGATTTGTTGCCTGCGCTTAACGAGCCTGGCGGCGTTGCGAGCGTGATATAGGCGATACGAGTACTGTCCGGCGACCAGAAGAACGAATAGATGCCGTTGGACGCGCTGCTGCTCACTAGCGCACCTGTCTGTGCGTCGACCACCTGAAGGGAACCGCTGTCAACCGTATAGGCGATGAAGTTACCATTGGGAGACCAGGAAAATGCCAACCGCCCGGCCAGATTAGGTATTAAAGTGCGCGATTCCGCGCTGGAGCCAATTACAATATCGGTCGAAAGCTCGTCCGTTAGTGCGCCAAATAACCAGCGATCGTCCACCGGGGACCAGGCAGGCGACTGAAACATACCCGGTATTTCCGTCAGTGTCTCCGTTATGCCGTCATTAGCCACATGGAAGATTTCAAGCCGCGCATTGTTACGTTGGAGCAGCATCTTCTTGCCATCAGGACTCCAACTGAAGTAAAAGGGAGCACCCTGCCCCACTAGCTGCATCGAGGTTGTGTCGCTGAGCTGGTCACGCAGCAATTGAACGGTGAACAATCCGGCATTGGTATCGCTCAACAGTATCCCCAGATCACGGCAGCCAATCTCACAATCCTGCGGCGACCAGTAGGCATACGTAAAAGCCGCATCTGCTATCGTTTGTGTCACCTCACCCGGTTCGCGACCATCATTCGAAATGTAGACATCGGTCGCTAATGTATCACCATCAACCCGTGTCGAAAAATACGCCAAGCGTCCATCTGTTGACCACGTCGGCCATTGGTATTGGCGCGACGAGCTGGCATCGTTGGTAATCGCCACAAGTCCGCTGCCTTGATCCCCCAAGGTGTAGACATTGCCATCATTGCCAATGAAAGCGATCTGGCCCGGGAGTGTAGGCAGCACATCCTGTGCGTTCACACTTCCAGCGAATCCCAGCATTGCCGCGATGATCAGAACGAGTAATTTTCTCATCGAACATTTCTCCGTAGCAGGTGGGCACGACTCGCAATAATTGTATACTATTCACTGCCGCGATGTGATAAACTCAACCAACTAATCTCTTCAAGAATCAGGAGTAATTCCAATGGCAACCAATCAGGAAATAGCTGAACTTTTTCCCACTATGGCGCAGCGTTTTGTCCCCTCGAAGGCTGAAGGCGTCAATGCCGTCATTCAGTTCAATCTGAGCGGCGACAATGGTGGTCTCTATTGGCTGAGCATCGCCGACGGCGTCTGCCAGAGTGGCGAAGGCCAGGCCGAAAACCCCAAGATGACCCTCAAGGCCAGCGCCGATGATTGGCACGCGGTATCCACAGGCAAAATGAATGCCATGCAGGCCTTCATGAGCGGTAAGCTCAAAATCGAAGGCGACATGAGCATCGCTATGAAGCTGCAGACTATGTTCGCTCAGTAAGGCGGGCATCCTTGAGATGACGACAGGCGACTCATTCGGTTGAATAGTCGCCTGTCTTGTTTTTAGCCAGACTGATTAGTGGTTGTGATCATTCCTCATCATCTTCATCGTACTCATCTTCGAGTTCGAGCAGCTCCCCAGCCAGTGCCGCATTATCAAGCGCTTCCTCGATTGAGTCCAGAAGCTCCAGATCACCCGACTCTTCAGCAGCTTCTGCCAATGCAGTCAGAATGCGCATACTCTCATTGCCGCCGATCTCACCGAGCGACCAGATTGCCACCTCTTTTATTTCGCGCTCATCCTCAACTGCCAGCCTTCCTAGCATAGGGATGGCCTGTTCCAGCATCAGTTCGCCAGCCGCGCGGGTAGCCTCGTATCGAATTTCGGCGTCCGAATTCCCCATTTCCTTCAGTACTGTGTCCGACCACTGATGATCATAGGCCTTGCCCATGGCAAAAATCGCACTGACGCGCATCAGATGTTCGTCACTGTTATAGGCCTCTGCGATCGCAGGATTCACAATATCATGACTCGAATTCGAAATCGCTTCCAGCGCGCGCCGCCGCACCTCGAAGTCCTGTTTGGAGTCATTCCAAAGTCGAATGACTGCGTCCTGTGCCTTTCTGGCATCATCTTCGTCAATCTCAAGATACTCGCCCAGCAGGATAAAGCGCCCTAGCGCAGAAGCGGCGGCTGCTCGAACGACACGACTCTCATCTTTTTCAGTCCGCTCGATGAGTTTGTACATCAGCCCCAGAGAATCGTCCGTCCACAGCAGGTCGATTGCCGCCGCGCGAACCGTTGGTTCAGTATCGCTGAGTGCCAGATGGCCTAGCTGCCGGTAATCGAACTCAAAGCTGATTTCACTCGTCTCCGCTAACTGGGCGATGACTCTCCGCCGCAAGTCTGGTGCTAGTGTGTACCAATTATCCGCAAGAGTGCGGATTTCCCCCGGTTCGAGATCGGATAAGCCATAATAGATTGTAGCTGGGAGCATGTCACCCTGTAGGTTTTTCAGGCTGCTGATTGTAGCTTCCAGAGTGGGTTTCTTGCGCGGCTCATCACCGCTGCTACTCAGAAACTTATCGTAATCGGCCATGCACCCCCCTTAGCGCAGCAGATTCGTGATTGGATTGATAACGTCATTCAGGATCACCAGCACGGATAATGAGAGCAGCAGAGCCAGCCCAACCAGATGTACCAACCCCTCTCGTTCTGGGGCAATCGGACGCCCACGCACAATTTCGACCAGCACGAACAGGATGCGACCACCATCCAGTGCGGGGATGGGAAGCAGGTTAAAAAAGCCCAGCGCAACGCTGATCACGGCAATGAAATCCAGTATAGGGCCAACCCTTCCTTGATCGATACTCTGCTGCAAGACAAAACCACCTATCTGGCTCATCCCAACTACGCTCACCGGACGCGCTTCTTCCGCTGTCACTGCGCCGCTCAGCAGTTGAGCGGGAAGCCGCACCGTGAGCGAAATAACCTCAGCAATACGCTGTACGCCATAACGCAGCGAGTCAATTAACGGTTGAGGGACGATTTCCTCTTGCTGAGCACCTTCGAGGAAAAGAAAACCAGTGCCGGGATCTCGTAAAACCGCGTTGATGACAATGCCGATTGCGCCCTGCCCTTCCGGCGGGTTCGCGCGTGGTGTCAGGCTGACATCGAACACATCGTTACCGCGGCGAATTGTGAGGGTAATCTCACGTCCGACGTTCTCGCGTGTCCGGGCACGAAAGGCTTCTGTACCGTCCAGCGGTTCGCCATTGAACGCTTCAACGATGTCGCCCGGCTGAATACCTGCCGCGTCGCCCGGGGCATCTGGTACGGTTCCCGCAATCAGAGTCAGTCGCTGAATGGGTTCCCGCGAAGATTGACTTAATGGAGGAATGACGACCTCTACCCGCTCGCCATTCTCTCCGCGCTGCACGGTGAGCGTAGAGTTCTCGGTGGATGCATAGAGTGTGTCGATAAGTGCATTGCTGTCACTGAATTTCGCACCATTCACATCAGTTACCAGATCGCCCGGCTGGAGTCCGGCTTCTGCCAGCGCGGAATTTGTCCCCGTTGATACCACGCCGACACTGCCGCCAATTGGCTGCGGAATGCCCGTGATTGCCACAATAAAGAACAGCAGAAATGCCAGCACGAAATTCGCCAGCGCGCCGCCTGCCATGAAGAAAATGCGCGGCAGCGGCTTAATCTCATTGACGGCCTTTGGGTTCAGCACCCCTCTGGAACGCGCCTCGGCTATGTCAGATTGCCCACCCTCTTTTTCCTCTTGGTGGCGCGCCAGCAGCGCTGTGCGCTCATCCTCGGTGGCCTTCTCATCTAACGGACGCACCATATCCTCGCCCAGCGGGCGTACATATCCGCCCAATGGTATCCAATTGATGGTGAACTCCGTCTCGCCCCAGGTAAAGATCTTCCTGATTCGCGGAGGAAAGCCAATTGCAAATTCCAGAATCGTGATACCAACTCGTTTGGCAGCCAGGAAGTGACCAAGTTCGTGTACCAGGATCAGTGGGATTAACACTACAAAAAACGCGGCGATTGCCAGGATGGTATCAGTCATTGTCTTGAATCCTTCAGAGTCACAAACGACAGATTGTCCTTAAGGGGCATTATAAGGCTTGCCCGGCTGCAGGGGCAATAGACGCTATTCTGACGCTCAGAATTGTCACGGTGACAGGCAGGGGATTGCGACCCGATCTACTCAGGCTATAATGACCAGCGCATGTCGTGATTAGTGTACCAACCAGGAAGCATTTGATTGCAAGCATTAATTGGCCTCTTGCGAACGATGCGCCCCAAACAGTGGACGAAGAATGTCATTATCTATGCCGGCATCGTATTTGACGGCCAGCTCCTGAACCTGCAATCATTGTTCATTGTCACGGTCAGTTTTGTTCTGTTGTGTCTTTCCGCCAGCACGGTCTACATCATCAACGATCTCGTCGACATCGAACGTGATCGCCAACACCCCAAGAAACGCAAACGTGCGCTGCCGTCCGGCCAACTTCCGATCTGGTTAGCAGTCGTTGCTGCTGCTGCGTTTCCGGTGTTCTCTATCGGCGCATCACTGCTCTATAGCCCGCGTTTCGCCATCATCCTGTTCATCTACATTGTGATGAATGTGTGCTATTCGTTGTATCTCAAGCACATCGTTCTGCTTGATGTATTGACGATCACATCTGGGTATGTATTACGTGTTGCTGGTGGAGTTTTCATCATCGAAGTGGCCAAGTTCTCGCCATGGCTGTACGCGCTGGCAGCGCTGCTGGCGCTTTTCCTGGCAATCAGCAAACGTCGCCAGGAGTTAGTCATCCTGGGCGACAGTGCTCCTGATGTTCGCCCGATATTCCGCCACTACAACCTGCCCTTATTGGATGAGATGCTGCGCATCGTCACGACCAGTACACTCATTGCCTACATCCTCTATACGATCGAAGCGCCTTCACGTCTGCTGGCCGGCACGAATCTGGCACTGACCACGGTTCCATTCGTCATGTATGCCCTCTTTCGCTATCTGTACCTCATCCACGTCAAAGGTGAAGGCAGCGCTCCGGATGAAGTCGTCCTCCGGGATCGTCCACTTCAGATTTCAATTCTCTTGTGGAGCGTGACGTTTGTTGTCATCCTCTACCTGGTACCGCAAGCTGCACCTGCATGATACCCATTGAAGCCAGCGCGCCCGCGAAAGTCATCCTCTTCGGCGAACATGCAGTGGTTTACGGCCAACCAGCGATTGCGGTGCCGGTCTCCAGCCTGCGCGCGACTGCAACTGCCCGGCCCGGTGACCACACGGGACTGCGGATTGTCGCAAGTAACCTCAACCAGACGACTGTGATCGATTCACTGTCACAATCGATCGACGATGCACTTGCTTTAACTGCTCGTCTGCTACTCCAGCGACTTGATGCGCCAATTCCCAATCTTGAGATTACTCTGCGCTCTCAAATACCCGTTGCCAGCGGTTTAGGCAGCGGTGCCGCGATTACGACTGCTCTGGCACGCGCATTAGTCGAAGCGTTGGATGCAAAACTGGATACAGCCGAACTGAATGCCATCGTTTACGAGGTCGAAAAGTTGCATCACGGCACGCCAAGTGGCATCGACAACACCGTCATTGTCTATGAACAGCCTGTTTACTTCATTCGCGGCAATCCTATCGAACACATACATATCGCCGAACCGTTTACTCTGTTGATCGCTGATACAGGGAAACCTGGCCTTACACGTATCGCAGTTGGTGACGTTCGCACGCTCTACGAATCGCAGCGCGAGCGTATACAGCCAATGCTGGATGACATTGGAAACATTGTTAGGCGCGCGCGGCAGTCTATCGAGACTGGTTCAATTGAGCAACTTGGCCCGTTGATGTCACGTAATCATGCACTGCTTCAGGAACTTACAGTATCGTCACCGGAACTCGATGTATTGGTTCAGGCGGCATTGAAGGCAGGCGCAGCGGGCGCAAAAATGTCCGGCGGCGGACGGGGCGGCAATATGATTGCCCTGGTTTCGCCGGAGAGCGCTGAGACAGTCAGCAGTGCGCTGCGATCTGCGGGGGCGGTTCGCGTCATCGAAACCCGCGTTGCGCCACTGCCCAACGATTGATCGACCAGATCAGCGCTGTGATTGCAATCCCAGGCGGCAGTGCCACCCAGGGTGCCGCACGGAAGACAGCTCGTCCCTCTGCCAGCATAACGCCCCACTCCGGCTTACCCAGTTCGCCCCCCATCCCCAGGAAATTTAAAGCCGCGCTGTTCATGAGGCAGTAACTAAAAGTTACTGCGCCATAAGTGGCGAGTGTCGGAATCAGGTTGGGAAAAACGTGGCGGGTCGCAAGCCACAAGGGATTTGCGCCGGCTGCTCGCGCCGATTCAATGTAACCCTCGGATTGCACGCCGAGGATCGCCGCTCTGATTACCAGTGTAAACACGGGTATCTGCCCCAGCCCAACTGCCACCGTTGCTGAGACCTCGCTGCGCCCGAGTACAGTCAAGATGACCAGCGCCAGCAGCAAATTGGGAATTGCCAGTAGCGCTTGCAGAATCAATAACTGTATCCGCTGCAGCCGTGTGTCGCCAGCAGCAACGAAAGCCAGGCCGGTACTCGGTATGATGGCGATGAGTGCGGCGGCGGATGCCGATAGAAGTGTTTGCTGGCCGCCATGCAGAAAGCGGCTCAACACATCGCGCCCCAATATGTCCGTGCCAAACGGATGCGCTGCACTAGGCGCTTGGAGCTGATTGCTGGTATTGGTTTTCAGCGGGTCGTAGGGTGCTGCCCAGGCTAAGCAGATGATCAGGACTCCGATGAGCAGCAGTCGCCACATCAGCGCGTAATACGGGGATCGATCAAGCGGTAAAGGGCTTCGCACGTACTCAAGACTACTGCATAGACCGCCGCTGCCAGAACGACAATGCCCTGTACTACTGGATAATCCTGTTGCAGCGTGCTTTCGAGCAGTAGTCGCCCGAGTCCCGCCCTCACGAATAGACTTTCAATGATTACTGCCCCGCCCAGCAGAAAACCTATCTGCAAACCAATCACCGTAATGGTCGGCAGCAACCCCAATCGCAGTACATGTCGCCACAAGATTATGACAGGTCGCAACCCTTTAGCATGAGCGGTTCGCACAAAATCCATATCCATCGCCAATCGAATATTTGTGCTCACCATTTGCCCAACAGCGCCGCTCATGTGAAATGCTAGAACCAGTACGGGGAGTACAAATCGGCTGATCTCGGCTCCGCTGCCTGTTGGCAGAGCATAGGACACTGCCAGGAGTGCCATTGTCCCACTCCAATAGATCGGCACGCTTAGCGCGAGTGAAAGGTTTATTTTTGCCACCCAGGACAGACCGTAGGGCAGTTTGACCGCCGCCCCTACCCCACCTAAAACGCCCAGCACACTGCCCAGAATACCTGCACTGAAGGCCAGTTCGAGCGTTGGTGGCAATCGCTGAATGATCATTTCGGAAACAAGCTGTCCCGTGATCAACGAAACTCCCAGATTACCTTGCAGCAAACCTGCGCAGAACCGCAAGTATTGCAACCACAACGGATCGAGTAACCCCAGTTGCGAGCGTCTTTCTGCAATAACGTCGGATGCCGCACCGACCTGTATAAGCTGTGCCTCGACCGCATCGCCAGGGTGCAATCGCAACAAGAAGAACGTGAGTGTTGCCGCTAACCAGATGATGACAATCATCCGACCAGCAGCCATCAACACAGTCATGTACCTGCAGCGCCCACCGACATGCCATTCAGAATTGGAAACCAGCCATATGCATCAAAATTGAACTCTCGCAGCCCTGAGATCGCACCATTGATGTTGACATAATCCCGAATGGGCAAAAGCAGCGCCGCATCCATAATGATCTGCTGCGCCTGGGCGTACAAACTGCTACGAACCGCTGGTTCCACCTGGCGCGTAGCCTCCGTCAACAGTCGGTCAAGTTCTGAGTTACTATAACGACTCCAATTTGTGATGCCGCCTGTCAGAAAAAACTGATTCAGTAGTACCGGGTCCAGGCCAAAGGTGTAATATGCCACCAGATTGTACTCACCACTTTCCACTCGCTCACGCAGGGCATTAAATGTTGGTACCGGGTCAAGCCGCACCCGCACACCAATGGTTCGCCATTGATCCTGTAAGAGCTGTGCTACCTCCGGCACAGATCCCCAGGGCGGAACAATGATCGTGACTTCGAGGTCAAGGCCGCCGATATCCAGAATGCCGTCATTGTTGCTGTCCGTATAGCCCGCCGATGCCAGTAATGTCTGTGCCTGGGCGCTGTTCTGCTCATACGTGCCAACCAACTGACGGTTGAAATACAGTGTGTTTGCCGAGAGCGGCCCCCAGGCAACAGAAGAGAATCGTTGAAAGATGCTGTCGATTATGGCATCGCGGTTTGTCGCATAAAGCAATGCCTGCCGGATTGCCAGATTATCTGTTGGGAAACGCTGAGTGTTGATCAGAAACTGCAGTGGCTGTCCTGGTATCGGTGTCTGTTTCAACTGGATAGCGCTGTTATTGGTCAGTGTGCGCGCGTCCAATGGTGGAATCTCACCCATTACCTGTACTTCACCATTACTCAGAGCCAATGAGCGGGTAGCTGCATCGGTATAGAATCGGAATTCGATTTCATCAATTCCGTCTGAATCGCTGTAGAAAACAGGTCCCCAGCGATAGTCGGTGTTGCGCCGCAGCACGATTCGATCACCAGGGATGTACTCGACAAAACGGAATGGCCCCGTTCCAACTTGGTGAAACTGATAACGATCACGTGAGTACTCGGCCAGTGCTTTTGGGCTGGCAATACCCAGGTACACCTGGCTCAATGAATCGAGCAGCGGGCTGTACGGTTCGCTGAGTTGAATCTGAATGGTGAAGTCATCGATAACCGTATACCCTTCATACGGGCCGAGCATGAACAACGCTCGCTGAGAACCATTATCGGGATTTGTGATTCGGTCGAGCGTAGTGGCGACGGCTTGTGCAGTGAAGGGTGTGCCGTCGTGGAAAACGACGCCCTGGCGCAGCGTGAAAGTGTAGGTGAGCTGGTCTTCAGCGATACTCCATGTGCTCGCCAATCCAGCGGTGAATTCGCGGGTCTCTGGGTCACGATAAATCAGGGTGTCATACACTTGTCGCAGAGGGATACCCAATTCAGACGATGCATTAATATGCGGGTCAATGCCACTCGGTTGCAGCGTCAGACCGTATACAATCCGCCTCAGTGGTGGTTCTGTCGCCGTCTGCTCAACTGCGCCACAGCCTGCAATGAACACGAACATCAGTAGAACAATGGCACTACGCATTACCCGTTCAGTCATTCGCGTGTCTTTCAGCGTCAGGTACAATAGCTCAAGTCAGTATAACTGAGCGCCCATCGAAACTGGAAGATCGGTCTATGACATCATTCACCCCACGTTTGCTGACACCACCGCGCGAGAAGGAAGATATCTATCCCTACCGCCGTGTTTGGCGCAGCATCATTCTTGAAGGCGGCATTCTCATCGCTATCGCCGCTGGTCTGTTCCTGACTTCTGGTTTCATCACCGATTTGATTCCTGTGCAGTTCGAACCTGTTCTCCGAATCGCCCTCGCCCTCACGCCGCTGGTGTTATGGCTGATCTTCTCTTGGTGGGCGGAACAGCGAGTTATGCAGCCTCGGGCGAGACTCATTGCAGTTGCCGTCATTGGCGCGCTCGCAGCCAATGCTGTCGGTGAGCCGCTCATCAATCAGTTTTTTCAGGTGGAAGACTGGCTGCCGCTTTCCAGTGCCATTGACCGCATTGTAGGTTACACATTCACAGTTGGAATCACTCAGGAGTTTCTGAAGTATTTGGTAGTTCGATATGTTGCTTGGCCAGATCATTTTCGCATTCGGCTCGATGGCGTAGCCTATGGTGTGGCTGTCTCTATCGGCTATGTAACAGTGCTCAACCTGCACCTGCTCGTAAATACGCCTGTTGCGCTGGATGTTGCCGCGCAGCGTGTGGTTGCCACTTACGCCATACAGATCGCAACCAGCGTTGTCATAGGATATGGTCTGTCGGAAGTGCGCTTCAGCGACCCTAACCCCTTGTTTCTAGCGCTTATGCTGGCGCTCGCTGCGCTCATTACAGGCATTGCCATTCCAATTCGCGCTGGCCTCACCAATGCTGCATTCAGCCTGGAGGGAGTTTTCCCCCGTCCCTTATTCGGCTTCGGCTTCTCTGCTGTTTTGCTTGTCATCCCCATTTTTGTGGGTTCATTCCTCTTTGCCAGCGCCGAGCGCCGTGCCCAGGAAGCCATGTCCGATATGGAGGACAGCATCTGATGACCTTTATCGAGCTGGGCAGTGGTTCTCCCGATCTGTCCTATCGTCAACGCGCAAGCCATGTTATTGCGTTGGCATTCGCAGTTTTCGCGCTGGTGATCGGCTATAACCTTCGCAACACAGGGCTGTTTTCAACAACCCGATATGAAAACGTTGAGGCGGGCATTCGCGCTGAATACCCACGCAACTGGCTTTTTGACAATCAGGGAGACTATGTTTTTCGTGTCCGTAACATGACACGCGTCGGTTTTAAGACGACGATCCAGGTTGAACTGCGCCCCGTGGGTGCCGCAGGCTCAACCCGCAGTATTCTGGATGCCATCTCACTGGAACGCTTTCAGTCATTGGCAGCTTATCAGGTCATCAATGTGGATGCCTCGACACCGCTCGCGGATGACATAGAAAGCGTGACAATGGCGTATACGTATGCTGACACTGACCGCGACCCATTTCTACAAAGCATTCCGACTGTCGTCCGGGGAGTTGATATTTTAGCTGTGCGTGGCGGCCAGGTTGTCATCATCACATTCTTAGCGGACGCGACGACATTTGAGTCGGATTATGCATTCTTCGAGCGCTTTTTGAGTGGGTTGGAATTCCGATGAAGTCATTAACCCTAATCGCGGTTCTTTTACTCTTCACATACATTGTCCCAGTCACGGCGCAGCAGCCTGCATTGGATATTGAGCGTATCCAGCGAGCAACCGTGTTTGTCATGCAGGTGCGAAATGTCGAGGACAATCTGTTCATTACCTGTGTCAGTTCTGGAACACTGGTCAGCCGTGATGGCCTGATTTTGACCAACGCCCACAGCACCCAGCAAAGCGCGGACTGTCCCGGTACTGAACTAATCATCGCGCTCAATGTTCGCTCCGGAGAAAGTCCAATTGCTCAATACCGCGCTGAGATTGCTCAGATCGACCCGGGTCTTGACCTGGCGCTGCTTCGTATCACACGTGAACCCGATGGGCGCCTCGTGAATCGTGAAAATCTCGCCCTGCCTTTCGTAGAACTGGCGGACTCATCAGCCACCCGGATTGATGAGACTATCACTATCGTCGGTTACCCCGGTATTGCCGATGACCCCGTGACGGCTGTTCAAGGAACGATTACCGGATTCGCGCTGGAACCCCGCAGTACGAACAGCGCAAGCTGGATCAAAACCAGCGCCGTGATTTCAGGAACCATGTCTGGCGGTGGCGCCTATAACACGCAGGGGCAGCTCGTCGGCATCCCCACAACGGCGCCTTTGCGCCAGGGGATCCTCAACACAAACTGTATCCCAATTCAGGACACCAACCGTGATGGCATTGTCACCGCCAGTGATGATTGCATCGCAATAGGCGGTTTCATCAATGCGCTGCGTCCGTCCAATCTGGCACGACCATTAGTGCGCGCTGCTTCACTGGGATTGGATGTTGAAGTAATGTCACTACCAACAACCACGTCCAGCGGGAATACACCTACTATCAGTCGCTTGTTCTTTTCGCCGTCAGTCAACGAAGCGGGAATGCCCACTACGGTGATCAGTAACTTGCCATCTGGCAGCACCAGTCTTTACCTGTTCTTTGACTACGCCAACATGTCACCGGAAACCGTCTATGAACTGCGTGTCACCACTGATGGCCGCCCGAACGCAACATTTAGCCTCGCCCCGGTACGCTGGAGTGGTGGCAGTAGTGGTCTCTGGTACATCGGTAGCAGCGGGCAGCCCTGGCCGAACGGGGTCTATGAATTTACTCTCTTTGCCAACGGCGTCGCCGCGCCTACTCAGCGACTGACCATTGGTGGCCCTCCGCAGATTACCGCAACTATGAGCGACATCGTTTTTGGCCTGCTAAACCTGCGTGGAGAACCGCTCGGCAATGGATTTGTCTTGCCCAGCGGCAACACTGCCAGCGCCCAATTCCTTTATCGCAACATGTCAAATGGAACCAATTGGACGGCAATCTGGTATCTTGATGGCAACGAGGTATCGCGCACCCCTGATGTGTGGAGTGAAGGCGAGACGGGTTCAGCTTCGACCAGCATACAAGACCCAAATGGGCTGCGTCCTGGCAGTTATCGCCTGGAGCTTTATGTCGAGAATGGGCTGGCCGCGACCTCAGATTTTACACTCGCCGGTGCACAGCAAGGTGTCCGCCCACAAATCTTCTCCAACGCACGCTTCACCACAGCCGCAACGCCTGCCGAAGCGGCACAAAGCGGCGCGATCAGCACGTTTTCCGATTCCATTCCGCAGCTTTATGCCTTGTTCGATTGGCAGCAGATTGCCCCTGGAACGCTCTGGACCCTCCGATGGTTGGTCGATGGTGATGTGTTTTACGAACAGGTATCGCCCTGGACAATGCCTGAAAGCGGTCAGAATTTCACGGCGATTCTATCCAGCCCGAACCGTTTGCCTGATGGCACATACAATGTCCAGATGCTCGTCAATAACCTGCTACTTGCCAGCATCGAAGCCAAAGTGGGCATTGGACAGCTCCCGATTGACCGCTTCGCTCGCGCCGACGGCGTGCTGCTGCGCGGGCAGATTCTGGACTCCAATACGCGCCAAGGTATCCCTGGTGTTGCATTTATCCTGATCAGCGAAGATTTCTCGGTAAGTGATTTCGATTGGAATCAAAGCAAGGTCTACGCGCTGGCCGTGACCGATCAGAATGGCTTTTTTGAGCTGGAGCGCCCGCTCGAATACTCAACTGATGACCGCGAGATCGCCTACAGCGCGGTTATCGCCGCCGACGGTTATCAACCGATCAGCGCGGATGGCATCGAAGTTACGACCGAGACCGAGAATCCGCTTGAATTGATCATCTACCTTTCACGGGACTGAAGCCAATGGCAGCAAAGCAGCGCCTTGATATTTTGCTCGTAGAGCGCGGCCTTGTGCCCAGCCGGGAAAAAGCACGTGCAATGATTATGGCGGGTGAAATCCAGGTCGCAGGACGCGTCATCGACAAACCAGGCACACAGATCAGCACCGATGCATCCATCGAACTGCTGGCAAAGCCGCGCTTCGTCAGTCGCGGTGGCGAAAAATTGCTGGCGGCACTCACAGCCTTTCCAATCACAATCACGGATCGTATCTGCGCTGATGTAGGCGCCAGCACAGGCGGATTCTCGGACTGCCTGCTCCAGCATGGCGCAGCACGCGTCTATGCCATCGATGTTGGCTACGGCCAGCTTGACTACCGGCTACGCGCGGATTCGCGTGTCGTACCCATTGAGCGTACCAATGCGCGCTATCTGGAAACATTGGCCGAACCGGTCAGCCTTGTCACACTGGATGCCTCATTCATCTCGCTCAAGCTGCTACTTCCCGTCATCAAGAACTGGCTGTTGCCTCAGGCAGATATCATCCCATTG
>JAEUQX010000320.1 GCA_016788625.1 Anaerolineae bacterium | reverse complement strand
GATTGGGTCTGCCTGCTCGCCCGTACCGAAGGAGGCAAGGGCTATCGCGGCATGTCGCTGATCATCGTGCCGACCGATACCCCCGGTTTCAGCGTCAGCCGCAAGCTGGAGAAGCTCGGCAACCGCTCCAGCGATACCGCCGTGCTGTCGTTCGAGAATGCGCGCGTGCCGCAGTCGAATCTGATCGGCGGCGAGGGCATGGGTTTCTACCTGCAAATGGAACAGTTCCAGATGGAGCGGTTGGTTGGCGCGCTTTCGGCCACAACGGGCATGGAGAAGGCCGTGCGCGATACGATGAAGTATTGCTCCGAGCGTCAGACGTTCGGTCAGCCGCTGCTGCATAACCAGTGGATACAGTTCAAGCTGGTCGAACTACTCACTGAGATCGAAGCGCTGCGCCACCTGAACTATCACTGCGCAGCATTGATGGAAGCGCAGGCCAGCCCGGAAGAAATCACTAAGATCGCCTCGATGTGCAAACTCAAGGCAGGGCGGCTGGCGCGCGAAGTCGGTGACACCTGCATTCAGTTCTGGGGTGGTATGGGCTACATGGAAGAGACGCCGATCTCGCGCTACTACCGCGACGCGCGCCTGCTCTCGATTGGCGGCGGCGCGGACGAGATCATGATGGGCATCATCGCCAAGCTGGAAGGCATGATGCCGAGCCGCAAGAAGGCCGAGTAAGATGGCATATCGCATTGGTTCCGCACAAGGCTTTTACGGCGATGACGTGCTGCGCGCCCTGCCGATGATCATGGGTGGGCACGTTGATGTGGTGTGCTTCGAGGCGCTTTCTGAACTCACGCTGGCGATCCTGCAAAAGGACAAGCTGGCGAACCCTAAGCGCGGCTATACCTTCGATGTCAAGCTGATCGCGCAAAAGATTCTGCCGGAAGCCTTCAAGCGTAAGATACCACTGATCACCAATGGCGGCGGCCTGAATCCGCAGGCGGCAGCGGAGATGGTGCGTGAGACTGCCGCGCAGATGGGGTTGGCCGGGTTGAAAGTGGCGGCAGTGTCCGGAGATGAAGTGCTGCCCCGCCTGGCGGAACTGCAAGCGGCGGGCGAGGCGCTGGCGCATCTGGAGACGGGGGAGAAACTGGCGGACAGTGCTAACCAGAACATTGTCACGGCCAATGTTTACCTCGGCGCCGCGCCGATTGTGGAAGCGCTGCAAAACGGCGCGGACATCGTGATTACTGGGCGCGTGGCCGACCCATGCCTGTACCTCGCGCCGCTGATCGCGCATTATGGTTGGGCATGGGACGACTGGAATCGGCTGGCGGCGGGCATCGTGTGCGGGCATCTGCTGGAATGCACCGGGCAGGTTGTCGGTGGCAACAGCCTGGCGTTGATTCACGAGATTGACGCGGCAGGACTGCCCAATCTGGGTTATCCCATCGCGCACGTTGATGCTGATGGCAGTTTCATCGTCAGCAAGACGCCCGATACATCGGGCTGCGTCACGCTGGCGACCGTCAAAGAGCAGCTTCTCTACGAAGTGCATGACCCGGCCAATTACATCACGCCGGATGTGATCGCGGATTTCACCACGCTGCGCCTGGCACAGGTCGCGGATGATCAGGTGCGCGTGACGGGCGTGACGGGCAAGCCGCGCACCGCGACGCTCAAGCTCAACATGGGTAGGCTGGAAGGCTTCATGCGCGAGCTGATCTTCACTATCGGCTGGCCGGAAGCCTGGCGCAAGGTTGAGCAGATGAAGACCATGCTCAACGTATTTTTCAGCCGGATGCCGGGCATCACGCGCGTTGAGTACAGCTACCTGGGCGCGAACAGTCTGTATGGTTCGGTGGCAGCGCTGCCCGAAGACCCACTGGAGGTGCTGGTGCGCGTCGCCTTCACAGCGGATGACCAGGAAACGCTCAAGAACGCGGTGCGCCAGATCATGACCACCGGGTTGAGCGGTCCCGCAGGCATGAGTGTTTCCGGCACGACAGTCGGCGCGGAACCGCGGTACGTAATCGGCCTGTGGCCAACGCTCATCCAGCGTGAACACATTACGCCTGCGGTAGAATACTGGAGTGTTTAGATGACGCGACGACTCTACGATCTGGCCTATGGACGTTCAGGTGACAAGGGCAATATCGCCAACCTGAGCGTCATCGCGCGTTCGCCAGAAGCCTATCAGGAGATCAAGGCTAAACTGACGGCGGAGCGCGTCAAGACTCACCTCGGCGATCTGGTCAAGGGCAGGGTGGTGCGCTACGAACTCGACAACATCGAAGCGCTCAACTTCGTCTGTTATGACGCGCTCGATGGTGGCGCGACACGTTCGCTGCGTATTGATAATCTGGGCAAGTCGCTGGCGGGCGCGCTGCTGTATATGCCTTGGGACACGTAACGACTATCGTTAGAAACAAGCTGGGGCTACAATCCTATCAGGATTGAACGAGCGCGCAGTCCGAGCGCGCAATTGTTGAAAGGTAATCTGACAAGATGGCAATGTTTGAGCGCATCGGCTCCGATCCCAAATCGTTCTCACAGGTCGCGCGAATTCGGGATACCGGGATTGCCGTCTCGCAGGTTGTCAGTCAACTGGTCAATGGCACGCCTGTCAGCGCGGTGCTGGCGCAGTATCCTCAGCTTGAGATGGACGACATCGTGCAGGCGCTGAGTTTCGCTGTGACCAGCATGATCGAGGTCAATGCTGTCGTCGCCCATGACGCGCGCAAACCGCTCAGCATCATCCTGGGCTACGCGGGTATCCTCACCGAAGCAGGAATCAGTGAACCGGAGCGTATCGAGTTTTCACAGCAGATTGTTGATCAGGCCACACGGTCGAGCAGCATCTGGAATGAAATGGCCGAGTGGGCCAAGTTCCGCTACGGCTTCCGCGAAATTCCCTGTGAACAGACCAATCTCGCGAAATCCCTGGAATCGGCGATTGCGACGGCGGTTCAGGAACACCCCGGCACAGCAGTTGATGTGAAGCAGCCGGATGCGCTGCCCGATGTGTGCGGCAATATGTATCTGGCGCGCGCCATTACGTATCTGCTCACCGATGATACGGCGCTCTTCCTCAACCCGCAGAGTACCATCGAAGTGCAGCCGCCTGTTGATGGTCGCGTACTGGTGCGCGTGCAGCGTGCTTATCCCGCGCCGCCCGCCAACATTCCACCCGCTGACTCGTTTTTTGCTGCCGAGCGTGGCGGCCTGTATATCGCCAGCCGGATGTTGCAATCATTGGGCAGCACGGTGCGCGCCGAGCCGGGAGCAGAGCATGTGACCTTTGTCTTCGCGCTTGATGTGTGGAAGAGCGTATGAACCTGTTGACGGGCTGAGATTGAAGTCTTTAGCGGTTAGCCATCGGTTGTTAGCATAGTGATGATTGCTGTGTACTGGAACGTAGGGCTGTATGGCTGGCTCGGATTTCACCAGTGCGGTTATAGGCTATTGCTAAAGACTAATGACTGAAGACTATGGACTTCACAACTGACTGATTGTGCCGACTGAAGGACGACTCATGACCACTACACTGCCGAACACCGAAACCCTCGCCATTCGCCTGGATGGCCCCTTCGCGCATGTCACGCTCAACCGCCCGGATGTGAAGAACGCCATGAACAGCCAGATGGTGTTGGAGATCACGGCGGTTTTCGAGGCGCTCAGGAACAACCGCGAGATTCGTGCGGTCGTTCTGGCGGGCGCGGGTGGGACATTTTGCGCCGGCGGAGACATCAAGGAGATGGCGGCGGCTTTCCAGAATGGCAGCCTGAACCAGAATTCCGGCGCGCTCGATACGATGCTGCGCACCGTCAATCAAGCGCCGCAGGTGGTCATCGCGCGTGTTGAGGGTGCGGCGATGGGCGGCGGCTTCGGGCTGGTGTGCGTCTCCGATATTGCGATTGCCAGTACCGAAGCGCGCATGGGGCTGCCAGAGGTGCGCTTGGGCCTGGTGCCTGCGTTGATCTCACCCTACGTGATTCAGCGCCTGGGGCTGACGCGCGCGCGTGAACTGATGCTGACCGGGCGGCGCTTTGGCGGTGAAGAAGCACAGCGCTGTGGTCTGGTACACAGCGTTTGCCTGCCGAGCGAACTGGACGCGCAGATTCAGACGCTGCTCAACGACATGCGCCAGTGCAGCCCGAACGCGCTGGCCGCGTGCAAACGCCTGATGTTCACCGTGATTGACCAGGATTTGGATGCGACCGTCGAGTTCCGCGCCAACCTGCTGACCGAACTGCGCCAGAGCGAGGAAGGGCAGGAGGGCATGATCGCCTTCGTTCAGAAACGTGCCCCACGCTGGGCGGCTGAATCATAACGGCGGGATTTACCTTACTCGCCTGAAACTATAGTGTGAAACCAGAGATACAAACCCATGATCCGCAAAATCCTCATCGCCAATCGTGGTGAAATCACCTGCCGCATCATTCGTACCTGCCGCGAGATGGGTATCGCTACCGTCGCCGTCTATTCCGACGCCGATGTGCGTGCCCTGCACGTCGAACTGGCTGACGAGGCTATTCACCTGGGCGGCAGCGCGGCCAAAGAGAGTTACCTCAATATCGAAAAGGTTGTTGCGGCAGCCAAACGCAGCGGCGCGGACGCGGTACATCCTGGCTACGGTTTTCTGGCGGAGAACGCGGCATTTGCACAGGCGGTGATTGAAGCAGGGCTGATCTTCATCGGCCCGTCGCCCGCAGCTATTGAAGCGATGGGCAGCAAACGCGGGGCGAAGCTGATGCTTAAGGGCATTCCAACCGTGCCGGGCTACATGGGCGAAGATCAAAGCGATGCACGGCTGATCGCGGAGGCCGAGAAGGTCGGCTATCCAGTCATGGTCAAAGCGTCGGCGGGTGGCGGTGGCAAAGGGATGCGCCAGGTGAACGTGCCCGACGAGATGCCTGCCGCACTGGAGACGGCCCGGCGGGAGGCGCTGCAAGCCTTCGGTGATGATACGCTGATCCTGGAGCGCGTTGTCCGCAATCCGCGCCACATCGAGGTGCAGATTTTTGGCGATCAGCTCGGCAACGTCATTGCATTGGGCGAGCGCGAATGTACGATACAGCGCCGGCACCAGAAGATCGTTGAAGAGACGCCTTCAACCGCACTCACGCCGGAACTGCGCGCGCGCATGTTTGAAGCGGCTTGCAGCATCGGTTCGCAGTTGGGCTATACCAGCGCGGGCACGGTCGAATTTCTCGTGGATGATGCCAAAAATTTCTACTTCATGGAGATGAATACGCGCCTGCAGGTCGAACACCCCATCACAGAAGAGACGACTGGGTTCGATCTGGTGCGCTGGCAGATCATGGTCGCGGAAGGCCACCCGCTGCCGGATATGGATGTCTACCCGGCGGGACACGCAATAGAGGTTCGCATTTACGCGGAAGACCCGGCCAACGAGTTCCTGCCTTCGACCGGCAAAATCCTGTGCTGGCGCGAACCGGATGAGGTGCGCGTGGATGCGGGTGTGCGTTCTGGTGATGAGGTCAGCATCTATTATGACCCGATGGTTGCCAAGATTATCGCCTATGGCGAACACCGCGCAGGCGCAATCCGCCGCCTGGATTACGCGCTCAGCCAGCTTCAACTGCTCGGTCTGCGCAATAACATCAGCTTCTTGCGGCGCGTCCTGATGCACCCACAGCACCTCGCAGGGGAGATCACGACCGCCTTCATCGCCCAGCATCCCGAACTGCTCATCGAGGACTCTCTCGTGCCACCCGTCGCGCTGATCGCCCTGGCGCTGGCGCGGGGTGAAACGCAGGATACAGGTTTGCAGCAGCATTGGCGCAACAATGCCTTTCGTCCGCAGCGCGAAGTCTTCCGTCAGGGTGAGCGTGACTATGAGGTACTGCTCACGCCGCAGGGTGCGGGGCGCTACAATGTGCAGGTCGCTGGGCAGCAGCACAATGTTGAACTCATTGAGCGCGATGCGTGTGTTATGAGTATTGTCGTGGACGGGCATCGCCAGCGCGTTACAGTTGTTGCAGGTGAGGCGGACAAATGGTGGCTGCACGTTGATGGTCTGGGCTACAGCGCGATGTTCACCTGGGAATCACCGCTGCCAGAAGCGGGACGTTCGCTCGCAGCCGAAGGCTCGCTGCACGCGCCGATGCCGGGGCAGGTGCGGGCTGTCTATGTCGAGGTCGGGCAGAATGTACAGAGCGGGGATACGCTGATGATCCTCGAAGCGATGAAGATGGAGCACCGCATCAAAGCGCCATATGCGGGCGTGGTGGCGGCGCTGCACTTCAGCGTGGGGCAGCAGGTACAGGCAGACTCCGTGCTGCTGGAAGTTCGCCCGGCTTAGAATCGGTTCAGTCGGGCGAACGGCATGTGTGCCGTCACTACACGGTTGGTTGCCATTCGTAGAGACGCGATATATCGCCTCCGCCGACCTGGAAACTGTATCGGAAGCGCAAAATGTCAACAGAGTCTAGAACAAATTTGCGTTTCCGGGGCGTACCTGCCATAATTGCACAATGCAATCTGTAACGAATGATGGCTGAAGCCAGTCTATTCGGTGGTTGCAAGTATCCATTTCTTTTGACAAGGAGATCCGAATGAAGTTGACGAAACTTCTCCGCACAGGCAGCATTGTGCTGCTTGTAGCCCTCCTGCTCACGCTGGTGCTGGGTGTTCAGGCGCAGTCCGGCGGCACGTTCCGCATTGGCATCGTTGCCCCTCAGGTACTCGACCCCGCGCTGGGTTCGAATGACTCTGAAGTGTTGTTTAACCGCAGCATTTATGACTATCTGGTGGAAACACTCCCAGACAAGAGTATTGCCCCTAATCTGGCGACTGAATGGTCGATCAGCGATGATGGTCTGACCTATACGTTCACACTCGCCAGCGGCGTTACCTTTCACGATGGCTCGGCGTTCTCGTCGGCTGATGTGGTCTACAGCTTCAACCGCCTTAAGGAGATTCAGTCACCCGCGATCAACGTGTTGGGCGAATTTGAAGTGAGCGCCCCGGACGCTGGCACGGTTGTCTTCACGCTGGCCTCGGCCAATGCAGACTTTCTGTATGGCGTGGCGAACCGCTTCACGCTGATCGTCAAGGACGGCGCAGCATCACCGAACGAACTGGAGAGTGACGATACGCCCTATAGCAACTTCAATGGTACGGGGCCGTTCATGCTGAGCGACTACAAAGAGGGTGAACGCGCGCTGTTGGTGAAGAACCCTACCTATTGGAAGTCCGGCCAGCCGCTGCTCGACAGTGTAGAGTTCGTGTTCATCGACGACCCGGTGACGCAGGTGAATGCGCTGCGCGGCGGGCAGGTTGATTTTATCTATAAAGTCTCGTCCGATCAGGTTGCTGCCCTGCAAGGTGAAGCAGGTATCACTATCCTTCAGCAGGCCACCAACCAGCACCCGGTGATCCGGCTGCGCGCGGACAGTGGCCCCGGCCAGGATCCGCGTGTGCGTCAGGCGCTCAAGCTGGCGACCGACCGCGAACTGGTTAACATCGTCGCCAATGACGGTGGCGGTGTGATCGGCAACAATGACCCGATTGGCCCCGGCTTCGGCGCGTTCTATGATTCGAGCATCCCGCTGCCGAGCTATGACCCGGAGGCGGCCTGCGCGCTGTTGAGCGAAGCGGGCTACCCCGATGGCCTCGCTCTGACGCTGTATGTGCCGATTGTGCTGAACTACGATACCCGTCTCGCTCCGGCGCTGAAGGAGTCCTGGGCGGCGGGCTGCATCAATGTCGAGATTCAGGCTATCCCAGAAGGTTCATACTACGACGACAGCTTCCCCAACAACTGGCTGGCGGCGGAACTGGGCATTACACCCTGGAGCGACCAGCCGAGTCCACAGGGCTATCTTGCCCAGGCGTATGCTTCGGCGGGCGTGTGGAATGAAACGCGCTGGTCAGATCCGGAACTGGATGCGCTGATCGCTGAGGCAGGCGCAACCAGCGACCCGGCGGCGCGCACTCCGCTGTACCACCAGATCGCGGCGATTTTTGCCGATCGCGGGCCGATCATCGTGCCCTGGTTCGCTACGATCTACGGCGCGACGCGTGATACGGTCAGCGGTCTGGACATGGCACCATTCCCCGGCCTGACAGACCTGCGCGGCGTTCAGATCGGTTCGTAATCACTTCAGCCCAGCGGAGGTGAGGCATGACAGTGCGCCTCCGCTGGCTTTTCCAGCCACACTGATGACTTCATTAACAGATTCCGGCGCTGTGCGCCCACTGCGTTCGCGTTTGTGGCAGGCATTCACACGGCTGGCGGCGCGCCCGCTGGGGCTGCTTGGCGCGATCATCGTCATCGTCTTTTTACTGCTGGCGCTCTTTGGCCCCCTGATTGCGCCCTATTCCTTCAGTGCCATCAACCGCGATGCTATCCGCCAGCCACCTTCTATCGCGCACCCGTTCGGCACCGATGCGTTGGGGCGTGATGTTTTCAGCCGGGTACTCTGGGGCGCGCGGGAGATCATTGCTATCCCCGGCATTGCGACGGCGGTCGCGGTCGTGCTTGGCACGGCTATCGGGCTGTTTGTCGGTTACTTCGGCGGGTGGATTGATGAGATTATCTCGCGCGCGCTGGACAGCCTGCTGGCGATTCCGGCTATCCTGCTGGCGCTGGTGATGCTCGGTACGATTGGCCCGTCGCCCTTTGGCATTATCGCCGTGATTGTGCTGCTGTATGTGCCCATCGTCACGCGCGTCATCCGCAGTGCCACGCTCAATGTGCGCGCCAGCGGTTTCATCGAGGCGGCGCGGCTGCGCGGGGAAAGTACCGCCTATATCCTGTTCCGCGAAATCCTGCCGAGCGTGCTGCCTGCGCTCACGGTCGAGGCGGCGCTGCGTTTTTCCTATGCCATCTTTCTGACAGCCTCGCTTGGCTTCCTGGGCTTGGGGGTGCAGCCGCCGTCGCC
>JAEUQX010000268.1 GCA_016788625.1 Anaerolineae bacterium | reverse complement strand
GTTCGTCGCACTGCTGAACAACGATACCGAGGTTGACGCGGGCTGGGCGGCGGCGGTTGTGGACGCCTTCGAGCGTCACCCGGAAGCGGGTATCATCGCGAGCAAGATGCTGCTCTTTGACCAGCGCGACCGCATCCACACAGCGGGCGATTACTTCACCGTCGATGGACGCGCGGGCAATCGCGGTGTGTGGCAGCAGGACAGCGGCCAGTTCGACCGCGAGGAGTATGTCTTCAGCGCGTGCGGCGGTTCGTCGGTTTATCGGCGTGTGCTGCTCGATCAGGTCGGGCTGCTGGACGACGATTTCTTCTTCTCGCTGGAGGATATTGACCTGGCCTGGCGCGCGCAGTTGGCGGGTTGGCGCTGTCTTTACACACCCCAGGCAATCGTGTACCATCATCTGTCGGCTACAGGCGGCGGGGTCACGGCGAGCTACTATGATGGCCGCAATCTGATTATGACCCTCGTCAAGAATTACCCGGCGGCCTTGTGGCGCAAACATGGAATACAGGTGCTGCGGGCACAGCTCAGGCTGGCGACAGAAGCGCTGCGAGCCTGGCGCGGCGCGGCGGCGCGGGCGCGGCTGCGCGGCATGGTCAGCGGGCTACTGAGCATCCCCGGCGCATGGCGCAAACGGCGCAGCATCCAGGCCAGCCGCACGGTTTCGATGGAGTATCTGGAGTCGCTGCTCTGGCCGCCGCAGCACTGACCGTTTGAGTGTCTCCTGAACCTTTCCGCGCGCATCCCCTCGCCATGAGGGAGAGGGGTGGGGGTGAGGGTATCCGCTACTTGCTTTTGAGGATTTCCATTGGCTGAAGAAAAACGTCCCCTGCTCTCTATCGTCATTCCGGCGCACAACGAAGAGGCGCGCCTGCCCCCTAGTTTGGAGAAAATTGACGACTTCCTGCGCGAACAGGACTTCGACGCCGAGGTGATCGTCGTCGAAAACGGCAGCGTTGACCGCACAGTTGAAGTAGCCGAGGAATTCGCCCGCACGCACCCCTATGTGCGCGTGATCACGGCGGCAGTGCGCGGTAAAGGGCTGGCCGTCAAAGTGGGGATGCTGGAGGCGCGCGGCGAGTACCGCTTCATCTGCGATGCGGATCTTTCGATGCGTATCGAGGAACTGGTGTATTTCCTGCCGCCGCACGTCAACGGCCATGACGTGATCATCGCCACGCGCGAGGGCAAGAATGCGCGCCGAGTCGGGGAACCGGCCTATCGCCACCTGATCGGACGCATCAACAACTTCATCATCAAGCTGACCGCCGTGCGCGGCTTCGAGGACACGCAGTGCGGTTTCAAGATGTTCAACCGCCGCGCCGCGGAAGACCTCTTCGGCGTGCAGCAGATGACAGGCATCGGTTTTGACATCGAGCTGCTGTTCATCGCCAAGAAGCGCGGTTACCGCATCAAAGAAGTGCAGATCACCTGGTACTTCGACGCCGACAGCCGGATGCGCCTCGTCGGTGACTCGCTGTACTTATTGGTCGAAATCTGGCAAATCCGCCGCAACTGGTTACGAGGGGTGTATGCCAAAAGAGAAACGCGCGAGCCAGACCGCCAGCCTGTTGTATGAACACCAGTACGCCAAGAGCGGCTGCCAGCGCATCATCGGGCTGGACGAAGCTGGTCGCGGCACCTGGGCGGGGCCGGTCGCGGCGGGCGCAGTGTGCCTGCCCATCGAACGGCGCGATCTGCAAAAACTGCTGATCGGCGTGCGCGACAGCAAACAGATGACTGCCCGGCAGCGCGTCGCCCTGGCGGAGAAGATCAAGGAAGTCGCGCTGGCCTGGGGCGTGGGCAGCGCTTCCGCCGCCGAGATCGACGACCTGGGCATCGTGCCCGCCACCAAACTGGCGATGCGCCGCGCCTTGGAAACAACGCAGCTTCAGCCGGACTGCCTGCTGCTGGACTCGCTGGCCTGGCCGGAGATGAACATCCCGCAAATCTGCATCGTCAAAGGCGACTCGCATTCGCTGACCATCGCCGCGGCCAGCGTCCTGGCGAAAGTGTGGCGCGATGAGCAGATGTATGTACTCGCCCAGCAGTACCCTGATTACGGTTTCGCGCAGCACAAGGGCTACGGCACGCCAGCGCACCTGGCCGCGCTGCACGCACACGGCCCGTCGCCCATCCACCGTATGAGTTTCGCTCCGCTGCGAAAGCTGGCCGGAGAGTCGGCGTGAAGCTGGCACTGGTACACGATTGGCTCAACCAGATCGGCGGCGCGGAGGACGTGCTTGAAGTCCTGGTGTCGATGTATCCCGACTCGCCGCTCTACACCAGCATTTACGCCCCTGAACTGATGCCCGACCGCTATCGCCAGTGGGACATCCGCACGCAGTGGCTCGACCGGATGCCGGGCATCCACAACCACCATCAACCCTATCTGCCGCTGTATCCGCTCTCGTGGGGTGGCCTCGACCTCTCGGACTATGATGTGGTGCTGAGCAACAAGAGCGGTTTCTGTCATGGGCTGCGGCACGGGCCGAACACGCTGCACATCTGCTACTGCCTCGCCCCGACGCGCTACGTCTGGCAGTTGGACAGCTACATCGCCCGCGAGGGCATCGGCGGCGTGCTGGAACTCGGCCTGCGCCCGCTGGTGGCCGCGCTGCGCCGTTGGGACTATGCCGCCGCGCAGCGTGTCGATACGTTCATCGCCATTTCGACCGAGATTCAGCAGCGTATCCAGACGTACTATCAGCGTGACTCGGTCATCATCTACCCACCCGTCGATACCTCACGCTTCCAGCCCGTCACGGCGAGCGAAGTCGAAGATTATTACCTGATCGTCTCGCGCCTGATTCCCTACAAGCGCATCGATCTGGCGGTACAGGCAGCGACGCAGTTGGGGCTGCCGTTGAAGATTGGCGGCAAGGGGCGCGACCTGGAGCGGTTGCAAGCGCTGGCCGGGCCGACCGTCGAATTCCTGGGCTATGTGCCTGATGAGGCGCTACCGGGGCTGATGGCGCGCTGCAAAGCGTTTCTGTTCCCCGGCCTGGAAGACTTTGGCATTACGCCCGTGCAGGCACAGGCGGCGGGTCGCCCGGTGATCGCTTTCGGCGGCGGCGGCGCGCTGGACACAGTGATCCCCGGCAAGACGGGCGAACTGTTCCACGAGATGACCGTCGAGAGCCTCAGCGCGGTGTGGGCGGCGTTCGACGCGCGGCGCTACGACCCGGCGGCCATCCGCGCCCACGCCCTGCAATTTGACACCACCGTGTTCACGCGCCAGATTCAGGACATCGTGGCACAGCGCTGGGCGGAATTTGCCGGGAAGCGATAAATCGTCTTCGCCGGGCGGACACAGCGGTGCTGTGTCCCTACAAGATCGATGATGATTTGGACAAAAGGGTGCATCAATGGAACTGATGTTGGTCATACGTGTGCTGCTGCGGCGCTGGTGGCTGGTGGTCATCCCGGTCGCCATCGTCGCGGCGTTCGTCGTGCCGGACATGCTGCGCAGCGGGCAGGCCGTATCGGGCGGCTTCAGCAGCTCGTTCCGCTACAGTGCCGCGCAGGTGCTGGAGGCCATCCCCGGTCGTGACGGTGACTTCCAGGATGTGTGGCTGGCTTCTGAACTGACGGTGAACGCGCTGACCGACTGGGTGCGCAGCAGCAGCTTTGCGCAGGAGATTGTGGCGCAGACGGCTGCCGAAGGCACCGAGATCAACGCGGCGGCGCTGGGCATCGCGGCGGACAACAAACGCAGCGTCGGCCAGATCTTCCTGAGCTACCCGGAGGAAGCCGGATTGACAGCCATCACTGAGGCAGCGATTGAGGTGCTGAAGAACCGCGCGCAGGTTTACTTTCCGCAGTTGGGTGGGCAGGCCGCCAGCGTAACGATCCTCGATAGGCCATTGGTGACGCCCGCCCCGCCGCCGATCACCAACCGCCTCGCACCCTTCATCCGCCTGGGCATTGGGCTGGTGGCAGGTCTCGCGCTGGCGATTCTGGCGGACTACCTCGACCCGTTCGTGCGCCGCCGTGAACAGCTAGAAGCGCAAGGGCTGGCAGTATTGGGCAGCGTGCCGAGGAAGTGAGAAGAAGATACGGCAGCCGCATATCGAGAGAAATCGTCAAAAAAGTTTGACCCATAGAATCAACCGTTTAACGGAAGGAGAGGCAAGAGAAACGCTGTGAAAAACAGGCCAACATCAGTGATCTTGTACTTGGTGACGGTATTGATCTATGTTGCTGCGCTAGTGAAGTCACCCTCCGAATACATCAGTATTGCGTTTTTACCGCTCATCGTCATGCCGATTTGCTATGCAATGCTCCTCCTGCCAAAAGATTTCTTCATCCACTTCTATCACATCGATCACTCAAATCCAGCGGTGATATTGACAGCAGCGTGGCTTGCATTGGTATGGGGGGTGGGCTTTGCTTCGGCAACGCTGTTGTTTTCGCAGAATTCGAGGTTATTCCTGCTTGTGCTGCCTCTGTTCACGCTAATTGGTTACGTTATAGGAGCAGGCAGCGGCTCGATTGTCAGGATGTTAGGAATCCCTCGGCTAATCCAAATCATGTTTTCTGGAACGACATTGTTGGGCACGGCAATACTGCTCAAAGTCACGTTTACACTGACACAAATTCAGCTTAATGCCCCATTGGTGATGATCGGATTTGCAACCAGTCTGTTTCTTGGCCTGTTGAGTATGTACGTCTACACTTTTAGCAGAAAGATGGCTCTCTCATTTCTGGCAGGCACAGTTGTCGTAATCGTCGCAGGGGCTGTCGTACACAACTGACAAAAAGGCGAACACCCCATTCACCCTGCAACTGTTTTCTCAAATGCAGCAGTCGGAATAGACCCTTACAGCAATTCTATTCCCCGCCCTCGTCGGCGTAGCGAGCGCGCATCTCGTTGCGGTGGAAGTACCAGGCCACCGCCAGCGTCGCGCTGCTGAACAGGCCACCGATCAGCGTACCAACCACAACCGCCTGGAGAATCTGGTTGCCCTGCGCCAGCGAAACCGTGATCATCAGCACCACGCTCAGCGCAACGCCGACGCCTGCAATGAGTCCCGGCTTGAACCACTCGCGGCGGATGGCGATGTACATGCCCGCCAGGATCAGCGCGAAAACAGCAAATAAAACCAGCGATAGAACAGTCATCTTCAGCGTCCTTCCCTCATGATGATCGCAAAATGGCGCGCACAGGCGACCCACAGGCCAGATCGAGCCGCAGCGGCAGCGCGATCAGTTCGTAGTCGCCATCTGGCACGCCGCGCAGTTGCAGCGTCTCAATATTCACCATTTTATGACGATACAATGCGTGATGACACATTAATTCTGTACTATCGAACGCATCGACCGAGGGCGAGTCCAGCCCGATCAATACGCAGCCCTGCTCCGCCAGCCGCTCGATCAGTTCGACGCTCAGATAGGGGAATTCCTGCGGCCATTGGTCGTCCGGCAGATCACTGACCCACGAATGAATCAGCAGCCGCTGCGCACCATCCAGCGCGCCCGCCGGGAAGTCGTCTGGCAGCAGTGCGCCTGACCGCCGCGCCACCGTCACCACACGCGCCGGGCCGATGTAGGCGCTCAGCGGCATCCCCGCCGGGTGCGCGCCCGCGTCCTCGTAGTGATAGTAGGCGTCGGCGTGCGTGCCTGTGTGCGCGCTCAGCGTCAGCGTCATCAGATTGACCGATGCACCGTCCGCGCGGCGCAGCACCGCCTCGGCGTGATAGGGGGTATCGCCCGGCCAGACGTGCAGCGTAGGACTAATGACGCGGGTGATGTCATAGATCATGGTTGGATACTCCCGGCATCAGATGTGTAAATGCTCAATTCGAACCAGCATGAATGCAACAGACTCACTGCTGATCACCCTACACACCATACCCTATTTCCGAAAACCGACCAACACCATCGTGATGCGGTCAGTCGATGATACACTAACGCGTATCACAGTCGATATGATGCCCGCGTATGAAAGCGAGCGTGCATGAACATACACTTCATCCGCAACGCCACATTGGTTGTCGAAACCAATACCCAGCGCATACTTGTTGACCCGATGCTAGGGCCGGTGGGCAGTTTGCCGCCTTACGCCTTCCTGCGACACCGTGCGCGACTCAACCCGACTGCTCCTTTGCCACCGAGCACCGAATCGGCACTGCGCGGGGTCACTGCCGGATTGATTACGCACTGCCGCCGGGGTCACTTTGATCACCTCGATGGCGCTGGCCGCAAATGGCTGGCTCAACATGGCACACCAGTGTATTGCAGCGCTCTCGATCAGCCTTATCTCAGACGACAAGGTATCAATACAGTCCCGCTCCGGCTCGATCAGCCAGCAGACTTTGTGGGTAGTGGCACCATTCGCGCATTTGAAACCCGGCACGGCTATGGGCTGATAGGCAGCCTGATGGGGCCTGGGGTGGGTTACCTGCTCACATTCGCAGACGAACCCAGTCTGTATATCAGCGGTGATACCGTACTCACGCCGACCGTGAAGACAGTCCTCGCGACCTTACGGCCTGACGTTACCATTCTGGCTGCGGGCGCTGCCAGCCTGGATATTGGCAAACCGATTTTGATGCCCATCGCGGAGATGCTGGAGTTCATTCGGCTGTCACCCGGCCTTGTGATCGCGACGCACTTGGAAGCGCTCAATCACTGTCCTGTGACCCGCGAGCAGTTACGGAATGCGGTTGCCCAGGCTGGCTTGGCCGACAAGGTGCGCGTCCCAGCCGACGGTGAAATCGTGGCGATCTAGCGCTGCGCAGAATTCACCGCATTCGCTCATGCTGACCGGGTCACAAAGTTGCCAGTTTGTGCCGCGCGGTACACAATAGAGCCTGGATTGACTTTCCTGACCAGGAATAGTATATTTGTTCTATATTTGGAGCGCTCCCCATGACCTCATTATTTGATCTGAGCGGCAAGGTCGCCATCGTCACAGGCGCGTCACGCGGCATCGGCCAGGCCATCGCTGAACGGTTGGCAGAAGCGGGCGCGAAGGTGGTGTTGAGCAGTCGCAAGCAGGATGGCCTCGACCCGGTAGCCGAGGACATCCGCGCTAAGGGTGGGGAGGCGCTGGCCGTCGCCGCGCACAATGGCAGCAAAGAAGCGCTGCAGGCGCTGGCACAGGCAGCAGCGAACGCCTACGGGCGAATTGACATCCTGGTGAACAACGCGGCCACCAACCCGCACTTTGGCACACTGCTGGACGCCGAAGACAGCATGTGGCAAAAGACCATCGAGGTCAATATCATGGGCAACGTCTGGCTGACGCAGGCGGTCGTGCCACATATGCGCACGGTTGGCGGCGGCAAAATTGTCAACATCGCCTCGATCAACGGACTGCGTCCCGGCAAGATGCAGGGCATCTACAGCATGACCAAAGCTGCCGTGATCAGCCTGACCCAGACGCTGGCGATGGAGCTGGCGAGCGACAATATCCAGGTTAACGCCGTCGCGCCGGGGCTGATCAAAACCAAGTTCGCGCGCGTCATCTGGGAAAACGAAACGCTGCTGGATGAGATCGTGCGCCGTACCCCCGCCGGGCGTATTGGTGAGCCAGACGAGATCGCGGGCATCGCGCTGTATCTGGCCTCGCCCGCCTCGGCCTATGCCACCGGGCAGGTGTTCGTCGTGGACGGCGGCGTGACCATTCCTACCATCTGAGCGTCGCGAAAATCGGGATGGTTCATGGTGGTGAGTCGCCGCTCGTTACGAGCGGGCAGGCGTAAGCAGCTAACAGCAAATGACTATCGACTAATGACTTGCATCAGGAGAACCACGCGGTGAACTTTGTCTACTATTCCGAAAAGACCCCATCGCAGTGCATGATCGCCCTCAACGAACGGCTGCAAACCAAGAGCGCGAAGCTGGAAGGTTGGGTGGAGAAGTCGGGGCGCTTTTCGATCAGTGTGACAACACCAGTGCTGCGGCGCTTCTCGCGCACGACACGGATGCAGGGCAGCGTCGTCAAGGAAAACGGAGTCACGGTGATTCGCGGCTTTGTGCCGGATGGCGTCGAAACCCGCCAGCGCGCCATCATCTACGGCACACTGGTGCTGGTCGGTGTGCTGCTGATCGTGGGTGGCAGCACCCTGCCCGGCCTGCTGGCGCTGCTCGCCCCACTGCCGCTGAACATCCCGCTAGAGGGTGACTGCAACAATTACCAGATCCTGATCGCCGAGCTACAGCGCACGCTCAAGGCCAAGGCCACGCCGCCGACACCCGCGCGTAAACCATCCACACCGAAGACCAGCAGCCTGAAGCCCGCCGCCCCCAAAGGCACAACGCGCTCCACCACCAGCAGCAAATCGGCGGCGTTGAAGCCCGCGACACCGAAGGGAACTACCACGCGCAGCACGAGCAGCACCGCCAAGAAGACCAGCGCTGCCAAGCCGTCTTCACGGCCTCCGGTGCGGACGTAAAAGGGCGCACAGCATACGCGCGGGCAAGAGGGCGAACGGCTTGTTCGCCCCTACAGTACACAATCCCGTTACGTTGTCTCTGTAGCCTTTGCGCCTGCTCTGAAAAACGCGTTACCGTTGGTATTCCCATACGGGAGGATATACGCGCTTCGCGCTAATCCTCCCCTACGCGATCTCTCTGTATCTGCTCTGCATTTCTGCGGTGAATTCTTCAGACCACTACGCTCATCTTCGGCTCCTGGCCGCCGCGCGCCGGGATGAAGATCAGCTTCTTGGGCTGGCCGCCGTTCAGCGCCTTCTGCACCGCCGCGCTCGCCAGCGTCGCTTCGCGCGCTGCCGCCTCGTCGATGTCGGCGGGTACTTCGATGCGGTCGCGCACCTTGCCGTTGATCTGCACCACCAGCATGACGGTGTCTTCGGCGGCCTTCGCGGCGTCGTAGCCCGGCCATTCCTGCTGGTGGATGCTGTAGGGATGCCCCTGCTGCGCCCACAGTTCTTCCGAGATGTGCGGCGAAATCGGCGCCATCAGCAGCAGCATCTGCCGCACCGTCTCGCGCCAGGCTGCCGCGCCAATGCGCCCTTCGCGTGTCGCGGTCTTCAACTCGTTGCGCAGCCCCATCAGCGCAGCGACTGCCGTATTGAAGCTAAACTGCTCCAGCGAGTCGGTGACTTTCTTGATGGTCTGATGCACGCGCCGTTCGGCCACGCGCTCGGCCTCGGCGTCGCCCTCGGCAGGCGGCACATAGCCCGTCACCATGTCCCACACATCATTAATCCAGCGCACCACGCCCTGGATGCCCTTGCTGTCCCAGGGGCCGCCCTTCTGCCAGTCGAAGCCGAACATCAGGTAAGCGCGCACCGTGTCCGCGCCGTACTTCGCCACCCAATCATCCGGGTTGACGACGTTGCCCTTGCTCTTCGACATGCGCTGGATGTCCAGGTGATGCTTCAACTGATCGACGCGCGCCTTGCCCTCCATGCCAGGGATGATCACCTCGGCATCCGGCAGCACCTCGACGGTCCGCAGTTCGCCATCGCCGATATTCACCGTGACGATGTTCTCCGTGCGCTTGACGATCTCTCCCGCGATACCTTCGTGTTCTTCCGGCAGTTCCTCGACCACCTCGACGCGGTTGGCGAACAGTTTTTGATCACCTTCCCAGCGGTTACCCGTAGCGACGATCAGATGGCCTTTACGTTCCTCACCCAGCACTTGCCCCTGGTTGCGCAGCTTCAGCATCGGTTCGCCCAGCATCAACTCCTGTGGGTCACGCCCGTGCGCCTGCATAATGTCCATCGTTTCCTCGAACATGCCCAGGTCGCGCATGGCTTTCGTGAACCAACGCGCGTACAGCAGGTGCATGGTGGCGTGTTCCGCGCCGCCCGTATAGACATCGACGGGCAGCCAGTACGCCGCCTCTTCCGGGTCGAACGGCCCCTGGGTGTAGTTGGGACTCAGGTAGCGGAACCAGTACCACGACGAGCACATGAACGTATCCATTGTGTCGGTCTCGCGCGTGGCGGGCTGCCCGGCGGAGTCGGTCGTGTTCAGGAAGCCCGCGTGCAGTTGCAGCGGACTCTGTCCGGTCGGCAGGAATTCGACATCATCGGGCAGTTCGACGGGCAGCGCGCTTTCCGGCACAGGTTCATAGCTGCCGTCCTGCTTGCGAATCATCGGGATGGGCGCTCCCCAGTAACGCTGGCGGCTGATCAACCAGTCGCGCAGGCGGTAGTTGATCGCTTCCCTGCCGATGCCGCGTTCTTGCAGCCAGTCGATGACCGCGTTGATGGCCGGGTTCTTGCGTCCCTTCTCACGCGTGGCGGGTGTGCCATTGAACGGCCCGCTGTTGACCATCACGCCCTCGTGCGGCCAGGCCTCCGGCATCGTATCGCCGTCCAGCGATTGACCTTCCGGTTGAATGACCACGCGCACCTTCAGGCCGAACTTGCGCGCAAAGGCGAAGTCGCGTTCGTCGTGCGCGGGCACGGCCATGATCGCGCCTGTGCCGTAGTTGATCATCACGTAGTCGGCAATCCAGATCGGGATGCGCTCCTCGTTGACCGGATTAATGGCATACGCGCCGGTGAAGACGCCGGTCTTCTCGCGGCCTTCCGCCGTGCGCTCGATCTCGGTGAAGCGCGCGGCCTGCGCGACATAGGCTTCGACGGCGGCGCGCTGCGCGTCGGTGGTGATCTTCTTCACCAGCCCGTGTTCTGGCGACAGCACCATAAAGGTCGCGCCCCACAGCGTATCCGGGCGCGTCGTGTACACCTCGATGGCGTCGCCCCGCTCGGTATGGAAGAAAACGCGCGCGCCCTCGCTCTTGCCGATCCAGTTGGTCTGCATGATGCGGATCGGCTCCGGCCAGTCCAACTGGCTGAAGTCCAGCATCTCATCGGCATAGCGCGTGTAGCGGAAGAACCACTGTGTCATCATCTTCTGGATGACGGGCTGCCCGGTACGCTCGTCCTTGCCGTCGATGACCTGCTCGTTCGCCAGCACGGTTTGCAGCGTGGGCGACCAGTTGACCATCGCTTCGCCGCGATAGGCCAGGTTGGCCTCGTAGAAGCGTTTGAAGAACCACTGCGTCCACTTGTAGTAGTCTGGGTCACAGCTCGCTACCTCGCGTTCCCAGTCGAACATCGCGCCCATCGAACGCATTTGGCGGCGCATCCGCTCGATGTTGCTGTATGTCCACTTCATCGGGTGGATGTTGCGCTGAATGGCGGCGTTCTCGGCGGGCAGGCCGAAGGCATCGAAGCCCATCGGGAACAGCACGTTGTAGCCGCGCATCCGCATGTAGCGCGCGCGGGCATCGGACGGGGTCATGGCGTACCAGTGGCCGATGTGCAGATCGCCGCTGGGATAGGGCAGCATGGTCAGGGCGTAGTGCTTGGGTTTGCTCCAGTCCACGCGCGAACGGTACAGCTTATCGGTTTCCCAACGTGACTGCCACTTGGCTTCAACGGATTGCGGATTGTATTTGTTGTCGGTCATTATCTCTCTCACAGCTTGATGCGGTCAGCGAATATGAAGCAGAACTCACACGCAGGACGAAACGCGCGTGATTGTAACAGAGTTCAGGAAGGTTGAGTGAGAGAAAGGGAGGGGCGCGGCTGCATACCGCTACATAAGAGAAGAGCGGGCCACCTCGATACCCGGTATTGCGTTGGTGGATTTCATACGATCATCCTCATGCAGCCTCGATGGATGACAGTATAGCACTGATTGTTACGGCGTGGCAAGCCCCATGCCGCGTCTCGCCGCCATGAAAGGGATTGTCGCCACCCCGGTTTCGCGTTAGACTTTCCATATTGCACAAACATCCTGGAAAATAAACACAGGGGCGGAAGACGCAGCCGAGCAGCTATAGTCGGATGCCACCACCGCAGAGGCCAAATTGGTGAATGCAGAAAGCGCTGTTCAGCACCTGCTGGCGCTGGCAGTTGAGGCGTCCAACAACGCTTACATCCCTTATTCGAACTACCCCGTTGGCGCGGCCTTGCGCGCGCTGGACGGGACGATCTACAGCGGCTGCAACGTCGAGAATGCTTCTTATCCTGTGACCATCTGCGCGGAACGCACCGCGCTGGTCAAGGCCATCAGCGAAGGGCGGCGCGCATTCGACCTGATCGTGGTAGTGACTAAGAACGGCGGTTCGCCCTGTGGCATGTGCCGCCAGATGTTGTTCGAGTTTTCCCCACACCTGCGCGTCATCACGGCTGACATGGATGGTCAGATTCATATTGACGCACCACTCGATTCACTCCTGCTGAATGGCTTCGGCCCGGAACGCCTCGCGCGCTAGGTTATGACCCGCATTGAGCGATCTTTTCGCACGCCTGCCATCATCCTCAAACGCCGCGACTTTGGCGAGGCCGACCGAATCCTGACGATTATCACGCCCGAACGCGGCAAACTGGATGTGATCGCCAAGGGCGCGCGTAAACCCACCAGCCAGCGTACCGGTCACGTCGAACTCTTCACCCGAGCGGATATGCTCATTCACACCGGACGCGATCTGGGCATTGTGGTGCAGGCCGAGATGGTCGAGCCTTTCCTGGCGCTGCGCGAAGACCTGACGCGCGGCGCATACGCCAGCTACGTCGCGGAACTGCTCGACCGCTTCACCGGGGAGGCCGACGAGGGCTATGCCGAGCTGTTCACGCTGCTGGATAGCACGCTGCTGCGCCTGTGCAGCGACAGCGATCCGCGCCTGGCTGTGCGCTACTATGAAGTGCGGCTGCTCGACATAGTCGGCTTTCGCCCGGAACTACAGGAATGCGTCGTCAGCCGTGAACCGATTGAGGCTGAAGATCAGTTCTTCAGTTATATGCTCGGCGGCGTGGTCAAGCCGGGTTATGCGCACGAGGGGGCGGCGCTCACCCGCATCAGCATGGTCACGCTCAAACTGCTGCGTCACATGCAGCGCAGCGCCTACAGCCAGGTCAAGAGCCTGCAGATCGCGCCGGGGCTGCACGACGATGCGGAGCGCGTGCTGCTGGGCTATATCACCGCCCTACTGGAACGAAAACTCCAATCGGTTGATTTTATCCGCCGCGTGCGCCAAGGAACCTAAACGCATCGTCTTGTGTTGCGGCACGCGGGGCATGTTATCATGTTGAGGCAGTCTATAGATATGGGGCTTGCTGTGATCGAAAACGGGGACAATGCACAGGCAGCGCTGACGGAGGACGACGGTCTACCAGCCGATGCACTGCTTGCGGCCTTGGAAGATGCCGACTCTACCCTGACAGAGGAACAGCGCGCCGACTATGCGCGCCGGCTGTTCCGCCAGACGGTGGAGAAACGCGAACTGGCGAACTGCCTGACCATCGCGCATCTGATGGACAGTGATCCGGCGATTGACCACGCGCTGGAAAGCGAACTGAATGCTCAACTGACCGAACAACCAGACGTGATTTACACCTTCATTCGCTCACGACTGGCAGAACGCGTTGAACGCCGCTGGCTGCCGCGACTGAAGATGGCGGCGTTGTACTCGCTTCGCGTGGCGATCAGCGAAGGTGACGCGGAGACGATCACCAATTGGCTGACGCTGGTCGCGCGTGAACCCGCCGCCTATGAACTGGCCGATGTACTGCACTACGGCATCCTGGCGACGCACGAACGCGCCTGCTGCGAACCGGAACTGGCACGCTACCTCGTGCTGCTGGCGGCCAAGCGTTCCCCGGCCACGCTCGATGTGCTGTTGAACGATGCCGCGCTGGTCGAGGCGCTGCCGAACAACGTCGGGCGCGTGCTGCGCGACTTCGATGGCGACCCGATGCTGCTGCTGCAAAGCAAAGGGCCGGAAATATTTCTGATTGGCATGGCGCAGGCCGCGCGCGCCGGCGCGGGGGCGATGTTCACCCCGGCCAGCACGGGTAAGATCTGGGATTTGTTCCTCGGCCTGCAGCCCTTCAACCCGGCACTGCCGCCGCATTACCAGCCGGGCAGCATTGTGCAGGAGTGGAGCGCGAACGGCGCGGCCTTCCTGGGCATCGAAGCGCTGGAGATGATTGCCATGCTCATGCTGCGCGACCGCCAGGACGCATTATTCCTGGCGCTGCTGCACCAACCGCAAGGCATGAAGCGCCTCGCCCCTCGCCTCGTCACCATTCTGGAACAGAGCGAACGCACAATTAACGACGCCATTGGGCTGATCGGCAAATTGGTCAGCAGCGGCGACATGCTGCCGCAGCAGGCCGCTAATCTCTATGCCACCATGCTGGATGGCCTGGAATGGCAAAAAGAAGCGCTGCCGATGATGGAACAGTTGGCGCGCACGCTGACCCAGTTCCCCCAGGTCGATCTGCAGCCGGATACATTGTGGCACCTGCTGACCGTTTCGGCGGAAATCCGCGAAGAGCTGCTGGCAAAGGTGGCGCTCAAGCGGCTGCTGGCCGACCAGGAAACTGTCGAGGATGATGTGCTGTTGGTGGAAGATCTGCGGCGCATGGCGGCACAGGCCAGTTGGGACAATGACATTCGCCAGATCATTACAAATTGGTGGCGCAGCTTCATCCGTCACCAACCGTCCGCACGTCTGAGCCGCCTGGACAAGGTGCTGGACGGCAAACGCGCGCTGGAAGCCGAACGCGATGTGCTGCACACGCTCAACGCAGTACGGCGCATGTTAGGCGGACGCACGCTTTCCGAGTTTGCCCAGGATGTGCGCGCGGCTTTCACTGTGCTGGAGGCAATGGCTGAATCGTTCGATCCTAACGCGCGGCGGACGCTGCACTTTGATTCGGATACGGTGCGTGAGGAACTCGGCGCGCAGGAGGCCGACATTTCGCCACAGGAACGCCAGATTCTCTCCAACGACCTGAAGGAAATCGCGCATATGGTCGCCGAGATGGGCGACAACCGCACGCGCGGCAACCTCGTCCGGCGCGGGGACGACCTCGACCGTGACCTGATGACGGGCGAACAGGAACCGCACGGCGCGGTTGATGTGATGAAGTGGCTGGCTGGCTACTGGAGCGGCACCCAGGATACTGAAATCGAAGTTTAGGGGGGATTAGCACGCAGCGCGTGTATCCTCCCGCAGAGACACGCACAACACATCAGTGCGGGTGTGAACCGCAGGACAGAACCACCATGACTGACGACAAATTGCAGCGCTTCAGCGACCGCTACGCGGCACAGGAAACGCCCTGGGATACGGGCATTACGCCGCCGGAGATCGTCGCTATCGCCGCTGAGATGCCGCCGGGGCGCGCGCTCGATCTGGGCTGCGGCACAGGCACCAACGTGCGTTACCTGCTCGAACACGGCTGGCAGGCCGACGGTGTGGACTTCGTGCCGCTGGCCGTCGAACGGGCACAAGGCAAACTGGCTGGCTTCCCGCCGGGACGGAGCGCGGTCCACTGCCACGATGTCACACGACTGGACGAGCTGGTTGCGCTGCGCCCACCATATGATCTTATCATTGATATTGGGTGCGGGCACGGGCTGCCCGCTGACAAGCAAGCAGGTTATGTTCAGAACATCGCTGCGTTGCTCCGCCCTGGCGGCGTATTCATGCTCTTCGCGCACTACCCGGATGAGACACGCGGCTTCGGCTGGAGCGCGGACGACGTGCGGCGGCTGTTTGTGCCGACCTTCAAGCTGGCCTGGCAGGCCTTGGGCACCGACACCACAACGGGCGCGCAGTCGGGCTGGTATCGACTCGTCCGCCGCGCTGCTATAATACCCGAATAGGCTCGGATTCCTGAGCGCGAGCAGCAGTCAATTTCATCGTTCAACAATCGAGTGCGTAGCGGGGTGTCATCATGCCGATTATGCCGCGACTGCCGATCCCCAACAGTTGGTACGCTCTGGCCTTCTCCGACGAACTGCGACCCGGTATGGTGCTGCGGCGGCGCTTGGCCGGGCAGGATGTCGTCCTGTATCGCACGCAGTCCGGCGCGGCCAGCGCCATCGACGCCTTCTGCCCGCACCTGGGCGCGCACTTCGGCTATGGCGGCACGGTCGAAGGCGAAGACATCCGCTGCCCGTTTCACGGCTTCCGCTTCGCGCTGGACGGGCACTGCACGGCGACAGGATATGGCACGAAGCCGCCGCCCAAGGCACGCCTGCGCGTGTGGCCGCTGCGCGAGGTGAACGGCACGATCTTCGCCTGGTACGACAGCCGCGGCTGCCCGCCCGATTGGGAAATCCCCGCCCTGGACACCAACGGCTGGACGGCGCTGCTGCATCGCTCGTTCGAGCTGAAAGATCACCCGCAGGAGACGGTGGAAAACAGCGTTGACATCGGCCACTTCGCCATCGTGCACGGCTATTCGTCCATCGAGGTGCTGGAAGACTTCGCCATGCAGGGCGCGCACTTCCGCACGGCCTACAGCGCCATGCGCCCGATGCCACTCCTGGGCGCGCTGGGCGCGAAAGTCCAGTTCACCTTCCAGTTGAACATCTACGGCATGGGCTGTTCGCTGGTCGAAGTCAAGGTGCGCGACTTCGGCGTGGAGGCGCGCCTGTTCGTCCTGGCGACCCCGACCGAGGATGAGCGCATCCTGCTGCACCTGGCGCTGAGCGCGAAGAAACTGCGCTCCGGCGGGCAGATTCACCCGCTGCTGACACCGCTGCCGGGCGCGCCGCTGACCGCGCTGATCGCCCGCATCATCCACAGCAGCCTGGTTCACGACGCGCAGCAGGACTTCGTAATCTGGGAGAACAAGCGCTACATCCAGCCGCCCGCGCTGGCCGAGGGCGACGGCCCGATTGGCAAGTTCCGCCAGTGGGCCAGGCAGTTCTATCACGACGACCTGAACAGCGAGAAGCAGCCCGCCGCGCAGCCGTAGCGATGGTCTTGTGGGACGCTTGTTCGCCGCGAGCCGCCGCGTTACACTCGCCCTTCAGATTCGTCTGTTACACACCGGGGTGATGGCATCATGGCTGCTCTGCTCGGCATCGATATTGGCACCTCCAGCGTTAAGGCGCTGTTGTTCGACACGGTTCAGGCGCGCCCAGTGGCCGCTCACGGCGTCGAATACCCCATCTATACGCCCGTCCCTGGCTGGGCGGAGCAAGACCCCGATGACTACTGGCGCGCAGCCATCGCAGCCGTGCGCCATGTGACGGCACAGACGGGCATTACCGACATCGCAGCCATCAGCTTTAGCGGCCAGATGCACGGCACAATTCTGCTGGATGCCGATAATCGCCCACTGCATCGCGCCATCATCTGGGCGGATACACGCAGCGGCACCGAGGTGGGGCCGCTGGTGGCGAACTTCCCCGCTTACGCCAGCGTCGCCGGGACGCTGCCCGCACCCGGTTTCATGATCGGTACGCTCAGTTGGCTCGCACGGCATGAACCTGAGCTGCTGCGCCGTACCGCGCGCGTGATTTTGCCGAAGGACTACGTGCGCCTGATGATGACTGGCAGCGCGGTGACCGAAGTCAGCGACGCGGCGGGCAGCGGCACATTTGCCGTCGCGCGCGGGGAGTGGGCGGCGGAGATCATTGCCTCGGCGGGGCTGCCGCTCGACATATTCCCACCTGTCTTGCAATCTACGGATGTGGCCGGAACCCTGCTGCCTGCTGCTGCCGAAGCCCTGGGACTGTCCGCCGGGATACCTGTCATCGCTGGCTGTTCCGACCAACCCGCACACGGGATCGGCAATGGCCTGATTGCGCCGGGCGCGGCATCCGTCTCAGTTGGCACGGGTGGACAGGTTTTCGTGCCACTGCAGCCGCAGGGTGCGCTGCGTACCGACGAGCGTCTGCATGTATTCAATCACGTCGTACCGGGTATGTGGTATGTGCTGGGGGCGACCCTCAGCGCGGGATTGTCGCTGCGGTGGCTGCGTAACCTCGTCGGATTGCAGGACACACCGGATGCATACGAGCGCCTCAGCACCGAAGCGGCGACTGTTGCGGCAGGCGCGGAAGGGCTGATCTTTCTTCCCTACCTGACGGGCGAGCGTACTCCGCATATGGATGCCTTGGCGCGCGGCACATTCGTTGGGCTGAGCCTGCATCATACGCGGGCACACCTGGCGCGCGCGGTGATGGAGGGCGTATGCTTCGCGATGCGGCAGGCGCTGGAAATCAGCCTGGCGCTGAGTGGCCCAGTCGATGTGGTGATCGCATCGGGCGGCGGCATGGAGAGCGCGCTTTGGCGGCAGATGATGGCCGATGTCACCGGATTGCCGCTGCAGAAGTCGTTGATGGCCGAGCAGGCTTGCACGGGCGCGGCGCTGCTGGCGGGCGTCGGCGCGGGCGTCTATGATTCGCTGGCAACAGCCTGTCAGGAAACCGTCCAGCGCGGTACCCTGACTGAGCCAGACGCCGCACGACACGCTTTCTATGACGAGCAGCACGCACAGTTCCTGGCACTCTATCCCCTGCTGCGCGAGCAGATGCACACCCTGGCGAAGCGCGCGGCAGCCAAACCGTCATAAGCAGGGTTGAAACCGACTGGAATCAGTGAGGGTGCCGTTACAGCACCCTCACATCCCCCAAAATACCCGAATAACCAGGAAGAATCGCGTGTTTATGCGCTGCGCACGAACCCGCGCTTACGCAGGCGCAGCAGTGCCAGGCCGAAGCCAGCGGCCAGCAGTGTCAGCACCGGGTCGCGCCAGTAAGGCGTTTCGCCCGTCGAGGGCAGGCGGCGCACGCTGGAAACGGTGGCCGATGCGCTCTTACCGTTGTTCAGTGAGGCCACGTTGGTGATGATGAACGGCACGCTGGCGTTGGCGCGCTCGCTCGTGCTGATGGTCAGTGTCCCGGAGGCGCGGGGATTTAGCGTTGGGCTGGTCAGCGAGACATTCTGTCCGCTGTAGCTGGC
>JAEUQX010000305.1 GCA_016788625.1 Anaerolineae bacterium | reverse complement strand
CTTGGCCTCCTGGTCGCCGATGCCCATTTTGCGGAGCTGCTTGCTGATGTTCGCGCCCAGGTCTTCGAATGAGAACGACCATTCGACGACGGGCTTCTTCTCTGTACTCATGTGTAACATCCCTCTCTGATCGTGTGTAATCGGTTGTTGGTTATCGGACACGGACAGTGCCGTGTCCCTACGGATATTGCGACGGTGTCGCTGGACAGGGCAGGTCTATCCCTATCGTCACGATAATCTACGGAGGATATGGCCGCCTTGTTCAATCACGCTGTCTAGCGGATGGTCAACTGCCCCACGCCGCCGTCGAACTCGATGCTGATCTGCCGTTCGGCGCTGGCGAAGCCCTCGGTCTGCCACACGCCGGACTCGCCGACGAACTGGTCGTCACCACCGCTGATGCGGGTGAACTCGCGCGGCAGGTTGATGTCGCCCACGCCCGTCGAAGCGTCCACGCGCACGGCTGCGTTGTCTGGCACATCAATCCTGACATCGCCCACGCCGCCGCTCACGGTGATGTGCAGCGCAGCGCCCTCGCTGATGATGATCTCGCTGCTGCCCGTGCCGCCATTGACGCTGACGTTATAGGTCTCGCTCATCGCGGGCAGTTCCATATAGACATCGCCCACGCCACCCTGCACGCGCACATTGCTCAGTTGCAGCTCATTCAGCTCCAGGCGGGTGTTGCCCACGCCACCATTGATGTCCAGATCAATCGGCACGGCGGGACTAAGCGCCACGTCCCAACGCAGGTTGGGTTCAGCGGTGAAGATGTCCCAGTTCCAGCTCGTCGTCTGATCGCTCTGCGTCAGGCTGATCACGCGCTCGCTGCCGCCGCTCACGTTGAAGTTCAGTTCGCCCAGGTAGCGCACATCGGCCTGGAACAGCTCGTTGGAGTCGTTGAGCGGCGTGACCGTCGTATCGGCCACCGAGAGATTCAGCGTCACGCGCGCCGACTGTGCATCGCCCAGCGTCTCCTCATAGTTACCCGTCTTGACCTCGACGGTGCGAATCAGGCCGATAGCCGGGCCGACCAGCATCAGGGCGACGATCAGCACCACCGCGCCGATGCCAATCCAGGTGGCGAGCTGCGGCTGGCTGCGGCGCAGCAGGATTTCGACGCCGATGACGATCAGCACCAGCGGCCACAGGCGCAGCAGCACCTGCATATTGGCGCTCTGCAGGATGCCGATGTTCGTCAGCAGCCAGATGACGCCGACACCAATCAGGATCAACGGCCAGAAATAGGAACGGTTCTGAAATCGATTCGGATACTGCATGATACAAACTCCCTGGCGACTGTGCGCCACGTTGGTTGTGCGTCGGTAGTCGATAGTCTTTAGTCGTTAGCTGGGCGTTGTCATGATGATGCCGCCTTGCCTATGCGCCTGTCTCACTCGGTTGCCGTGACAGGCTGCTCAGGACTTTTTGCTAACAACTATCGACCAGCAACTATCCGCTATTGACTATTCACTGTCGACCGGGCGGCGGCGGCGGATGAGCAGGAACGCGCCGGCGGCGATCAGGATCAGCGGCCACCAGCGGCCAATGTTGCTGAAGAAGCTGCCGAAAAACTCACCCATATCCCCGCCCAGATCGCCGAAGAAACGCCCGATGTCGCGCCCCATATTGCCGAAGAACTCGCCCATGTTGCTGCCCATTTCTCCGAAGGCGCGGCCAAAACTGCCGAAGAATTCACCGATGGAGGCGAATGACAGCACATCCAGCGTGATGAGCGCGAATACCACGCCGACGATGATCAGGATGATGGCGAAAGATGTCTGCGGGATGCGTGTGGCGGGCGCAGTGCCGCGCGTCACAATGACCTGATTCTTCTGCTTTTCCATGATGATTCCCTCGTGCTGTTATCTGCACTGTTATACGGTGTCGGCGGCGCAAAAGTTGCGGCGATCAATGGTGGAACATGCGTTGGGCAGACGTAGCGCTACGATCAGGCTTTCGCAAAAAGCGCGATGGTATAATGCGGGTCATGATCGCGAATGAGTTGAAAGAACACCCTATGGCACGCCTGATCACCGCCATCACAATGCTTTTGCTGCTCGCACTGCTGCCTGCTGCGGTGGGCGCGCAGGATGCAACCGCAGAACCGCCCGCGCTCCCGGCCAATTATCAGCTCACCGGTTTCCTGCACATTCCGCAGCACTGGAACAACTGCGGCCCGGCCACGCTGACGATGGGGTTGACCTATTTCGGCTTCGAGGCTGATCAGGACCCGGCGGCGAACTGGCTCAAGCCGACCTCGGAAGATGGCAACGTCAGCCCCTGGCAGATGGCCGAGTACGTCAATACGCAGATCCCGGGCACGGTGCGCGCGATGGTGCGCGTTGGCGGCGACCTGACCCTGCTCAAGACGCTGCTCTCGAACAACTTCCCGGTGATCATCGAAGCGGGCTACGACCCGGAACCCGACCGGCTGGGCTGGATGGGGCACTACCTGTTGATGACGGGCTACGATGACGCGGCGCAGCAGTTCAATACGCACGACAGCTACCTGGGGCCGAACAAGAAGTACAGCTACGAACACATCGACACGTTCTGGATGCACTTCAACAATACCTACATCGTGCTGTACAAATTCGAGCGCGAGCAGGAGCTGCTGACGCTGCTGGGCACGAACGCCGATGCGACGCAGAACGCGCTCAACGCCCTGGAAGTCAACCGCCAGCGCGCGCTGAACAACCCCAATGACGCCTTTGCATGGTTCAACATGGGCAGCAACTATGTGGAACTGGCGAGTGTCGATCCGGCGGCCTTCACCTACGCGGAGACGGCCTTCGACCAGGCGCGCAGCCTGGGTCTGCCCTGGCGCATGTTGTGGTACCAGTTCGGCCCGTATGAAGCCTATCTCGCGGTTGGGCGTTACCAGGACGTGATTGAACTGGCGCGCGTCCAGCTTCAGGAGAGCGGCACTTCGCAGTTCATCGAAGAGACCTACTACTACGCCGGGCGCGCCCGCGAAGGGCTGGGCGAAGCTGATCGCGCACTGGCGAACTACGAGCAGGCGCTGTTCCTCGACCCGAACTTCACCCCGGCGCAGGAAGCGCGCGACCGCCTGATCAACGCCGCGAGCAGCAGCGGGGGATAAGGCAGGGGTTCGCAGGGCAGCAGCGGAAGCTGGTCAGCGACTGGCATAGTTGATGCCCGCCTGCAAGACCAGCGTCGCGACCGGAGAGGATGCTAGGTGCGGTTCTGCAGCGCCGCCCCGATCACCTCCAGCACAGCAGTGGCCGACTGCATCACCGCGTCATTGGTGAAGCGCAGCACGCGATAGCCTATTTCTTCCAGATGCCGCTGGCGGAACGCATCGTAGCTGTTTTGATCCGGTCGCACATGGATGTCGCCGTCAACCTCGATGATTAGCTGCCGTTCGATGCACACAAAGTCCACGATGTAATGGTCAATAGCGTGCTGGCGGCGGAACTTGGCGCCGTTCAGCTGCCGTCCGCGCAGGTGCTTCCACAGCGCATCTTCCGCCGGGGTTGGCGCGTGTCGCATCTCACGGGCGAACGGCTTGAGCTTGTCCCACTGATCAGGCGCGACGGTGTAGCGGCTGTGCTTGTCCGTTTTGGGCATGGTCTGATTCCTGTAGTGTCTGAATAGCTTCTCCCCTACGCTCGCTAAGGTTGTTCGCAGGTACTCCAGCGCCTCACCCCTAAATCCCCTCTCCGGGGGGAGAGGGGACTTGCGGAGTCCCATTCCCCCTCTCCAGCGACGCGATACTGACAATCTGCCCCAACCGCCGTGTGCGCGCGTCGCGACCGGAGAGGGGGCCAGGGGGTGAGGCCGCCAGTGTCGCGACCGGAGAGGGCTGCGAGCGACTCTAGCGAGCGTAGGGGTGAGGCGCTTACACCCCCTTCACCGCCAAAATCATCACCCGCCCCTGCGTATCCCCCGCCAGCAGCGCCCGCCCGTCCGTCGAGGCCGCCAGGCAGGTGATGTAGGCATCGGCGCGGAAGACGGCGCGCGTCGCCCCATCCGCCGGGTCGTAGAGGTAGATCGCATTATCGCGAGAAGCCACCCGCAGCCCGGCCACGTGCGGTTCGTCGACTTCTTCAAACAGCAGGTTGGCATCGAAGCCCTGTTCCCGCGCCCAGGCGAAGATACGCGCCTTGTCGCCCCAAATGGGTTCATCCAGCCGCGCTAATTCGCGCCCGCCCGCATTCCACAGCCGCAGTGTGCGGTCAACTGACCACGACAGAAGCCGTCCGTCCGCCATGACCAACGCGCCTGACACCGTGTCGGTATGCCCCTGGAAGACGGCCAGGGACTGCCCCTCGGCAGTCCAGCGCCGCAGCGTGCCGTCAACCGACCACGACACGAGGCTACCATCACTCAGCACTAGCGCGCCTCGCACATATGACGTATGTCCCTGGAAGACGGCGCGTTCGCCCCCGTCCAGCCCCCAGCGCCGCAGCGTGCCGTCAACCGACCACGACACGAGGCTGCCATCACTCAGCACCAGCGCGCCTCGCACGGCGGAAGTATGCCCTCGGAAGATCCTCAGGGACTGCCCCTCGGCAGTCCAGCGCCGCAGCGTGCCGTCATCCGACCACGTCGCGAGGCTGTCGTCTGCTAATGCCAGCGCGCCATTCACCCAATTCGTATGCCCTGGAAGACGGCCAGTGCCCCCCCCGCTCAGCGACCAGTGCTGCAAGTTCCCATCAAGGGACCATAACAGCAGGCTGCCATCGGCCAACGCCAGCGCACCTAGAACCTCCCTTGTATACCACATGAATGTGGTTAGTAGCTTTCCGTCGTCTCGCCAACGCCGCAGCGTGCCATCAGTCGACCACGACAGCAGGCTGCCATCGCCCAACGCGAGCGCGCCAGTCACCCCATTCGTATGCGCCTGGAAGACGGCGCGTTCGCCCCCGTCCAGCCCCCAGCGCCGCAGCGTGCCGTCCTCCGACCACGACAGCAGGCTGCCATCGCCCAACGCGAGCGCGCCAGTCACCCCATTCGTATGCGCCTGGAAGACGGCGCGTTCGCCCCCGTCCAGCCCCCAGC
>JAEUQX010000234.1 GCA_016788625.1 Anaerolineae bacterium | reverse complement strand
CGAACTGCAAACGCGCCTGAAGGAACTCAACGTCCTCTACAACGTCGGCAAGAGCGTAACCGAACTGATGAGCATGAACGACCTGCTGCCGCGCATCGTAGATGCCGCCGCGCAGGTGACGCAGGCCGAAGAAGGCTACATCTACCTGATCGATGAGGGACGGCTGATCTGCCGCGCGCAAAAGCGCCATACCGGAGGCCGGGCACGCCCCGCCGATCTGGAAGTCAACGACTCACTGGCCGTACAGGTCATTCAGAGTGGCAATCCGCAGGTGGTCAAGCCGGAGCAGATACAACACTATGGCCTGCAAATGCACAGCGCGGCTTATGCGCCGATGATGCTGCGGAACGAGGTGATCGGCGTATTGGGCGTGAGTAACATCACACAAGACGCGCACGTCTTCACAAAGCACGACAGCGCGCTGCTCAGCACGTTGACGGACTATGCGGCCATCGCCATCGAGAACGCGCGCAACTTCGAAGCGCTGCGTCAGACCAAAGAGCAAGAAAACCAACAACTTCGCGGTACATTCGAGCGTCTGGTACCTCCATCTATTGTTGACCGCGTACTCTCCCACCCGGAAGACCTGAGACTGGGTGGCGAGCGCAAGACCATCAGCGTCCTGTTCGCGGATATTCGCGGGTATACAGCCTGGAGCGAAAATGCCCCGCCGGAAAAAGTCGTCGAGATGCTCAACGATTATCTGAGCCTCGCCGCCGAAATTGTGCTGGCCTGGGATGGCACACTGGACAAATTCTTCGGCGACGGCCTGATGGCGATCTTTAACGCCCCCAAGGATCAGCCCGATCATGTGCATCGCTGTGCCGACGCCGCGCTGGCGCTGATGCGCGCGGGCGAAGAGATGCGGCAGCGGCGCGGCGACGACCTATACTACAGCATCGGTGTTAACGTCGGTGAAGCCGTTGTGGGTTACATTGGCACAGAGCGGGCGATGAATTACACCGCGATTGGCGATGTCGTCAATACGGCCAAGCGGCTGCAAGAACTGGCGCATCCCGGCAAAATCTGGCTGGAAAGTGCGGTGGTCGAGCAGCTTGGTGATCTGGCGCAGGTACAGGCGCTAGGGGAACTCAAGATTCGCAACCGCCGCCGCCCGGCTTTCGCCTACGAATTAGTAGGGCTGAATCCGCGCTGAACGCCGCCCAGAATTCCTCCGATAAGTCCTTGATTTGCGCGCCTGTACGTTAAAACGTTACAATCCGCGAGGGTTTGGATGCTGTACAGGAGTGACCATCGGTGGCTGCCATTGGCGCATTTACATTCGTGCTTCACAGCCACCTCCCCTATGCGCGGTTGGCTGGCCGCTGGCCGCATGGGGAGGAATGGATCCATGAAGCCGCCAGTGAAACCTATGTGCCCTTATTGCGCACTTTATACGACCTTAAAGAGCAAGGGGTCTATTTTCGGCTGACAGTGGGGCTGACGCCAACGCTGGCCGAGCAACTTGCTGATGCGGATGTCCTCGATCACTTCGCGCAGTATCTCGACGCACGTATCCTGGCCGCGCAGAACGACATCGTTTATTTCTCCACACCGCAGAATGTCAATGGACATCTTAAGGCGTTGGCCGAATGGTACGTGCGCTGGTATGAGGGCGTGAAGAGCACGTTTCACACGCGCTTCAACCGCGACATCATCGGCGCGTTCCGCCGCCTCCAGGATGAAGGCTACATCGAACTGATCGGCAGCGCGGGCACACACGCTTATCTGCCACTCCTCAGTCGCGATAGTTCGATCAACGCCCAAATTCAGACGGGGTTGAGCAGCTTTGAGCGGCTGTTCGGCAGGCGACCGAAGACCTTCTGGCTGCCGGAATGTGCCTATCGCCCCGCCTATTTCACGGACAGCGGACAGCAGCGCCCCGGCCTGGAAACAGCGCTGGCACACTATGGTATACAGGCCTTTTTCGGCGAAACGCACGCGATCACGGGTGGACAGCCAGTTGGCGTCGCGGCGGGCGATGTGATCGGCCCGTATGGTTACGTCAAGCGGCGTTACGTCATCCCCAACAGCCCGGTCATGCATACGCCGGAACGACAGGCTTCGACCTTCAACCCCTACTACGTCAGCGAGAGCATCGCGGGCCCCGGCGCGACAGAGCATTCTGGAGTCGCCATCATCGGGCGCAATCCAGAGACGGGCGCGCAGGTATGGAGCGCCACGATGGGCTATCCTGGCGACTTCGATTACCGCGAGTTCCACAAGCGCGCGGGCAGCAGCGGGATGCGCTACTGGCGCGTGACGGGTGTGAACGTTGACTTGGGCGACAAAGACTACTACTACCCCAATTGGGCGCGCTTCAAGATCGACCAGCACGCGGAACACTTCGCCCATCTCGTCGTAGACCTGCTGCGCGACCACCACCGTGAGACCGGGCACTACGGCCTGGTCGCGTCGAGCTATGATACTGAACTCTTCGGTCACTGGTGGTTTGAAGGCGTCGATTGGCTGGGTAAAGTGCTGGAACACCTGTATGTCGCCAAGGAAGTGGAACTGACCACCACCAGCGATTTCCTCAGCCAGCACCCGCCGACCGAAGTGCTGCACATCCCGGAAAGCTCGTGGGGCAGCAATGGCACACACTTCACCTGGGACAACGCCGATACACACTGGATGTGGCAGCCCATCCACGAATCCGAGCAGCGCATGGAACGCTTGGTCAAAAGGTTCCCGGATGCGAACGATTCCGAACGGGTAACCCTGAACCAGGCCGCGCGCGAACTGCTGCTGCTGCAAAGCTCAGACTGGCCCTTCCTGGTCACAACCGGACAGGCGCGCGAATACGCCATTCAACGCTTTAGCCAACATCTGGAACGCTTCGATCAACTGGCATCCGGGCTGGAAGCGGGACAGATCAAACGTGAGTTGGCCGAGGAATACTGGGAGCGCGATAAGCTCTTCCACGACATTGATTACCGCTGGTTCGCGGAAACGTAAGGAAGCGAGCATATGGCAACCAATATTCTATTCACCAGCGCCGAGGCTGCCCCCTTCGCAAAAGTCGGCGGCATGGCTGATGTAGTCGGATCACTGCCGAAAGCGCTGCGCAATCTGGGCGCGGATGCCCGCGTCATTCTGCCCTATTATGGGTTCATTGATGCGGTCAAGTATCAGATCGAGCCGATCTTTTCGTTTGAATTTACCCGTCGCACCGGCACGACCGATGTCTATGTTTTCAAGACAATCTACGACGGTGTACCCTTCTACCTCGTGCGCGGCTGGCCGTTCTTCGGCGATGAGCGCGAGACGTATACCACATGGAACAACGATGTGCCGCGTTTCCTCTTTTTCTGCCAGGTGGCAATGGCGGTGGCCTGGGAACTGCGCGGTCGCGAGGCCTGGTTTCCCGACGTGTTCCACATCAACGACTGGCACACAGGACTGCTGCCTTTCCTGCTGAACGAAAGCCGTAACGAGCCGGTCTGGTCGGATGTCGCCTCCATCCTGAGCATTCACAACCTCGCCTACCAGGGTGAACACGTCGGCGGTTGGCTGTGGCAGTTGGGCATCCCTGGCCGTCACCATCCGGAACTGATGCGGCGCGGCCTGACCGACAACCTCCTGGCAATGGCGATTGCCTACAGCGACGTCGTATCCACCGTCAGCCCACGTTATGCCACCGAAATCCAGTACCCCTACCAGGGTTATGGCCTCGACGGGCTGATCCGCACGCGATTGGATGACTTATATGGCATCCTCAATGGGCTGGATGTGGACTTCTGGAATCCAGCCACCGACAAGCTGCTCGCCTCCAATTTCGATGCGGAGAATTTCCCGGAGCAGCGCATCGCCAACAAGCGCCAGTTACAGCTCGATGCCGGGTTGGAGGTGCGCGACGGCATCCCGGTCATCGGTGTGGTCAGCAGGTTGGTAGAGCAAAAAGGATTCGACCTGGCGCTGCCCGCCTTGCGTCAACTACTCTCCGACAGTGAAGTGCAGTTCATCGCGCTCGGCTCTGGCGACCCGAATCTGGATTACGAATTCTGGCGACTGGGGAAAGATTTCTGGTGGAAAGCGAAGGTATACCAGGGCTATAACGCCGCCATCGCGCAGCGCATCTACGCAGGCAGCGACATGTTTCTAATGCCCAGCCACTACGAACCGTGCGGCACCAGCCAGATGATCGCCATGCGCTATGGGTCACTACCGGTCGTGCGCGAGACAGGCGGGCTGGCCGATACGGTCGAAAACTACGATGACGGCCCAGCCGACCAGGGCACAGGTTTCCGCTTCCAGTGGGAAGAACCTGCCGCCGTGCTGGGCACGCTGCGCTGGGCGCTCTACACCTACTACAACCGCCCCGATGCCTGGCAGCGAATGCAACGCCGCGCCATGCAGATGGACTTTAGCTGGGATACCAGCGCGCAGCAGTACATGGATGTTTATCACAAAGCGATTCTCAGACGTAGAGGAGCAGGAGTATCATGAAAGTAAAAGCAGTTATCCTGGCCGGTGGCGAAGGCACACGGTTGGCGACTCTCACAGCCAAGCGCGCCAAGCCTGCTGTACCCTTCGCCGGAAAATACCGAATTATTGACTTTACTTTGAGCAATTGTGTCAACTCGAATATTTTTGATGTGCTGATCCTGACACAGTACCGGCCGCACAGCCTGAATGACCACATCGGGCGTGGGCGCCCCTGGGATCTCGACCGTTCGTTTACCGGCGGCGTGCAGATACTTCAGCCCTACAAAGGCCGTTCGGATACGGATTGGTATGCGGGCACCGCCGACGCCGTCTCGCAGAACCTGAGTTTCGTGCGTCGTGGCCGCCCGGATTATGTGCTGATCCTCTCCGGTGACCACATCTACGAGATGGATTACGATGTGCTGCTGCAATTCCACCGCGATAAGAAGGCCGACGCCACCATCTGCACCCTGCGCGTACCGATGGACGAAGCCAATCGCTACGGCATCCTCGACGTAGACGAGGATTATCGCATACGCGAATTTGTCGAGAAGCCCGCCAATCCACCCAGCAACCTCGCCAGCATGGGCGTGTATGTCTTCAGCTACGCTGTGCTGGAACAACTGCTCCAGGAAGACCAGAAACGCAAAAGCTCCAGCCACGACTTCGGCAAGGACATTATCCCGCGCATGGTCTTCGAGGGGATGCGCCTCTATGCTTACCCCTACGGCGGCTATTGGATTGACGTGGGGACAATTGACGCTTACTGGGAAGCGCACATGGACTTGCTCGGTTCGCCGCCATCGCTCAACCTGAACGACCGTACATGGGTCATTCATACGCTCAGCGAAGAACGCCCACCCGTGCATATCCACACTGGCGCGACCGTGCGCAACAGTATGATCACCGACGGGTCGGTGATTTCCGAGGGCGCGATTGTCGAAAACTCGATCCTCTCCCCCGGCGTGTACGTTGGCCCTAACGCCGTCGTGCGCGAGTCCATCGTGCTGACCGACACCTACATCGAAGCGGGCGCGGTGGTCGAGCGCTGCATCCTGGACAAAATCGTCGTGATCGGCCACAACGCGCACGTCGGCAAAATCCAGGACATGGGGGAACTCGGCATCACCTGTGTGGGCAAGAATACCCATGTTCCGGCAGGATACACAGTCGGGCATAGCTGCATCCTGGGCACAGACCTGCGCCTGGAAGACTTCGCCAATTATGAAGGTAAACAGGTGCCCCACAATACCAGGATCGGATATCAGAAATCCTGATTCGCACGCTGCCATCTGCCAAACCACTCACCGCGCTCATGCAGGCATAGGCGGATGGCATTCATAGGAGTACAAAACTGTGTCCAAGATCGAGCGCAGCAGCCTGTGTGTACATGGTCATTTCAGCCAACCCCCACGCGGTAACCCAATGGACGGCAGTATTGGCGCCGAGCCGGAAGCCGCACCCTACCTCAACTGGAACGATCGCATCAACCAGACTTCGTACTGGCCAAATGCGGAAATCGGCAACTTTAAACATATCAGCTTCAGCTTTAGCGAAGGACTGATCAAGTGGCTGGAGCAGAACGCTCCAGCCACCTATCAGGCCATTACCTCCGCTGACCGGGAGGCCGCAGCCGCCCATTCACCCGCTGGCAATGCGCTCGCTACCGCCTACAACCACATCATCCTGCCTCTTGCCCGCCGCCGTGACCGCCGCACCCAGATCATCTGGGGCATCGCCGCCTTCGAGCGTCATTTTGGGCGCAAGCCGCTCGGCTTCTGGCTGCCGGAAATGGCTGTTGACATCGAGACCCTCTCCATGCTGGTTGATGCAGGCATCAGTTACACACTGCTGACCAGCAAGCAGCTACATGGGTTGCCGTATCAAGGTGGCGCTGGGCCATACAAGGTCGAACTGCCAGGCGGGAAGAGCATCACCGTATTCGCGCGGGATGACGCCCTATCGAGCGAACTGTCGTTTAATGTGGTCAATCTGGGCGGCGCGGGGCACTGGGCGCGCCATGTGTTAGGCCCAGCACGCAAGAATGCGGGGCAAATCACGCTGCTGGCGACGGCTGGCGAGACCTTCGGCCATCACTTTGCCGGGGAGGAGCAGTTCCTGCACTGGCTGGTGACGCATGAAGCCGAGCAAGCAGGCTATCGCGTTCTCAGCCTTGATCAGTGTTTCTTAGCGTACACACCCATTCAGACGGTACAGATCGAAGAACGAAGTACCTGGGGTGACTATCGCGGCCTGACGCAGTGGGCAACGGGCATCACGACCGAGTCACTGGACACTACCTGGAAAGGAGCGCTGCGCCGCGCGCTGGATAATGCTGCCAGTGATGTCGATACAGTCTATGAAGAGCTGGTCACGCCCTTTGGCCTCGATCCCTGGGCGCTGCGCGACGCCTATCTCCCGGCCCTGTTCGGTGGTCAGACGCCCGACGAGTTCGTAAAAGAACATGTGCCGTCGCTGAAGCCCGAACAGCACGAAATGCTCAAAACTCTGCTCCAGGCCATCCGGCTGACACAGCGCATGTATAACAGCTATACATTCACTGACAACCAGATTGATGGACGCCAGCCGCGTTACGCGATTGCCTGTGCTGCCGCCGCGCTGTCGATGGCGCAGGAAGTGACCGGGCGCGATCTGAACGACCGCCTGCCTGCCGATCTGGCTGTCGTGACCTCAGCGTTCAGTTCAGTAACAGGTGCGGACATGCTGCGGGATGCCGTGCGCGAATTCGGCCTGAGCCTGTTCAATTGAGCCGTCAGCTTTTAGTCATTAGCTTCCAGGGTCTCATCCGGCAGGCACTCAGCGCGAGAAACGATCCCAAGACTAACGACTGAAGACTATCGACACGACTGTCGGCTTCAAACAAAAAACCCGGTGAGAAACCGGGCGATTGAAACAAACCAAGAGGGACGTGTTGTTAAACAGGTCCCTTTTTGCTGCCGCGTGTTAGGTCGTGACGACCGAATTGTCGCCGCTGAACGGATTCGGCACATACTTATCCGCGTTCCAGTCATTGTGCCAATCGGTGCCATTCACCAGGTAGCGGAACTGAAAGTCTCGCCCCGTTTCGAGTTCGAGTGTAATCGAGAACTGGCCGCCCTTCTTGGCTTTCTTCATCGCGGTGGCCTTCTCGTCCCAGTTATTGAAGTCGCCCACCAGGTAGGCGCTTTCGGCCTTGATCTGTTCGGGAAGCGTGAATGTGACTTTGCACACTGGTTTCGACTTAAGGAACTGCTTCTTCAGCATATCGTGCGTATCTCCCTATCCATGTCTTGTACTTCAGTTTGTGAAAAACTTCCGTTATGAGACATTGTAACATAGGGTGTATAACGAAAATAGACGAGATTTAGTTGTACATTTCAGCAGCGTACAGCCCCTCGGCAGCTGCCCGCCGCGTGTGATAATTGACGCTCCCACAACGTTTAGCTACAATTGACCCTACTCACGGATGTTAGATTGGTTTGTAGGTGATGAAGTATTATCTGGAGAGTCATGGCTGCCAGATGAATACCGCTGATAGTCAGCGGTTGGCTTCTGCATTGGAGCGTATGGGCCACCGGGCGACGCTGAACATGCAGGAGGCAGATATTCTGGTAGTAAATACGTGTGTCGTGCGGGAAAGCGCCGAACAAAAAGCGTTTAACCGCCTACACGAGTTCAAGCATCTCAAACAGCAGCAGCCGGACAAAGTGATCGGCGTGATGGGCTGTCTGGTGGGCGTGCAGGATGCGCTGCGTCTGCGCAAGCGCGTACCGTTCGTCGATGTTTTCATGTCGCCCAGCGACCCCGGGCCGATGGTCGAGTTCCTGACTGGGGTGAGCAGCGAGAGCGAGGTTCTACAACTGGAAGCCGCGGCTCGCGAAACCCGCGATGCCATCCAGGACGGTAATATTCTGCTGCCGCAGCACGAGCAGGGAACGCTGATCAGCGCGCATGTCCCGGTCGTCTACGGCTGCTCGCACTCGTGTTCGTTCTGCATCATCCCGCGTCGTCGTGGCGTGGAGCGCAGCCGCAGCGTGGGCGAAATCGTAGCGCACGTCCGCAGTCTGGCACGCCAGGGCGTGAAAGAAATCACTCTACTGGGGCAGATTGTTGATCGCTACGGCAAGGACATTGACGACGGCCCGGATCTGGCCGATTTGCTGCGTGTGGTGCATGACGTGGCGGAAGATGAAGGAGTCGAGCGTATCCGCTTCCTCACCAGCCATCCAAACTGGATGACCAATAAGCTGCTCGACACGGTGGCCGAGCTGCCGCGCGTGATGCCGCACATCGAAGTGCCAGTGCAGGCAGGCGACGACGAGGTGCTGGCCCGTATGAAGCGCGGGTATACTGCTGAGCAGTACCGCCAGTTGGTAGCAAACATCCGTGCGCGCATCCCCGATGTGGCGATCAACACCGACATCATCGTCGGTTTCCCTGGCGAGACGGACGAACAATTCCAGCGCACCTATGACCTGCTGGCCGAACTCAAACTGGATAAAGTCCATCTGGCGCGTTACAGCCCACGCCCGCACACGTTGAGCGCGCGCACCATGCCGGACGACGTGCCTGACGCGGAAAAACGTGAGCGGCTCCAGCGCATCGAAACGCTTCAGGCGCAGGTGCTGGCAGAGATCAACGGGCGACATTTGGGCGCGACGTTGCCAGTGCTCGTCGAAGAACAGCACAAGGGCAAGTGGCGCGGGCGCACGCCACAGAACAAGCTGGTCTTTTTTGAGGACGCCGCCGACTGGCAGGGCAAGATTGCCCAGGTCGAAATTGCCTGGACAGGCCCCTGGAGTATGCAGGGGCGGCTGGCGAATGCGGCACGCGTTGAGACTGATTTTCTGCCGCTGGCGGGAATCCAGATACAAACGCCTTTGGGCATGGATTGAGTTTTCGCTTATACTGGATGGGAGCATCTGCGACAGAGCTGCCCTGAGCCTGGCGTAACATTTCTCACCGAATTGGAGGACGAGGCACAATGCCACCGGAGAAAAGCGGTTATTATTACCCGAACAAGTTCGCCCGCATCTTCCTCGACGCGATGGAAGAGGTCATGGGCAAGAACGGCCTCAACGCCGTGCTGCACCTTGCCGGCCTTGACCACCTGATCGGCAATTACCCACAGGATAACCTGGAAAAGGCGTTTGACTTCGCCGACTTCACGGCGCTGTGCGTCGCGCTGGAAGAGATGTACGGCCCGCGTGGCGGTCGCGGTCTGGCGCTGCGCGTCGGTCGCACGCTCTTCGCCGATGCCCTGCGCGGTTTCGGCGCGCTGGCGGGCGTCGGTGACCTGGCCTTCAAGGT
>JAEUQX010000176.1 GCA_016788625.1 Anaerolineae bacterium | reverse complement strand
ATGAAAGAACGCTTCGCCGCCAACATCAGCCACGAACTGCGCACGCCGCTCAACCTGATCCTGGGCTTCAGCGAGATCATGGTGCTGACGCCGGAGGTCTACAGCGAGACGCGCTTCCCGCCCAAGCTGGCGCGCGACCTGTACCAGATTTACACCAGCAGCCGCCATCTGCTCGCTATGATTGATGATGTGCTCGATCTGTCACAGATCGAATTGTCGAGCTTCGCGCTGAACCAGGAGCGGGTACAGATCAACGCCTTCATCGACGAGAGCGCCGAAATGTTCAGCAATATCTTTCGCGACGGGCGGCTGCGTTTCGTGCTGGATATCGAAGACAACCTGCCGGAGATGGAGATCGACCGCACGCGCGTGCGCCAGGTGATCCTCAACCTGCTGGGCAACGCGCAGCGCTTCACCACGCACGGCTCGGTGACGCTGAGCGTTCGGCAGCAGGGGCAGGAAGTGGTCTTCAGCGTGGCGGACACCGGGCGCGGCATCGCTGAGGACAAGCTGGCGCTGATCTTCGACGAGTTCTACCAGGTCGATTATTCGCTCAGCCGCAATCACGGCGGGGCTGGGCTGGGGCTGGCGATCAGCAAACGCTTTGTCGAACGGCACGGCGGCAGCATTCACGTTACGAGCGAGGAGGGTGTCGGCTCGACCTTCACTTTTTCGCTGCCCATTCGTCATTACGGGCTGGGCGCGGGCAGCGCCGGGAGCAGTGCCGCGGGGGCGTCGCAGGACGGCTATGTGCTGGTTGTTGATCGCGATCCACTGGTCGGCGCGCTGGTGCGGCGACATCTGCTGCCTTACAAGGTGGTGCAGGCGGCTGACCCCGCCGATGTGCCCGACCTGCTTGACCAGTATCACCCGCGCGCCATCATCGACAACACGCGCACGCCGAATGGTTTGCCGCTGGCGGACAGCCTGCCGGTGATTCGCTGCGCGCTGCCGAGCGCATCGTGGATGATCAACCAGCTAGAGGTGCTGTCATATCTGCCCAAGCCCTTCAGCATCCAGCAGCTTGCCGAGCATCTCAGCCGGGCGAACGGGGCACGGCGCATCCTCGTCGTGGATGACGATGTGGGATTCGTGCAGTTGGTGCAGCGCAGCCTGGAGACGCTGGGCGACTACACGGTGTACCGCGCTTATGACGGGCGGCAGGCCGTGACTGTGGCGCGTGAGCAGACGCCTGATCTGCTGCTGCTCGATCTGGCGATGCCCGATATGGATGGTTTCGCGGTGCTGAATGCGCTGCGCACGGACGAACAAACAGCGTCAATGCCCGTGATTCTGCTGACGGCTACGCAGTACACGCGCGACGAAGCGGAGGCATACGGCGGGTTGTCGATCCAGCGGGTGGGTGGGCTGCGCCCAGCCGAGGTGCTGCGCTGCGTGCGGGCGGTGATTGACCAACTATGAGTCGTTGGTGGCAGTGCCGAAAAGCGGGTGTTCAGTCAGGTTGACGGCCTGTATACCGTCCCTAGACAGGCGTATCCCATTCGTAGGGACGCCATACATCGCGTCCACGCCAACAGAATCTAACGGCTGGCGACGATCAACTGAGCACCAGCCGCCCATCTGCCTCGACGCGCACGGGCAGCGGGTCGCTGATCGCCCCGATGAAGCTGCCGTCGGGGGCGGTGTTATGGAAAGCCATGAACTTCCAGTCGCCTGCAGGGTCTTGAATCAACTTGCCGGAATACAGGCTGCCCCGTGCGTCGCCACACAGAAAATCGTCCGTGATTGAGCGGTACGGGCCGAGCGGATTATCCGCTACCAGATAATGTGTGCCCGTCACGACCTGTTCGGGACGGATGCGGGCACGGCGCGCCGCCGAGTGGTGCTGCGCGGCGGTACAGAACAGCAGGTACCAGCGTCCGCCGATTTCCAGTACCTGCGGCACTTCCATCTGGCCGAAATCCCCATCAAGTGTGACTGGCTCCCGCACCTCCCATGCCATCAAATCGTTTGACTGCGCCAGGGCGATCACGCCGCGACCGTCCGCCGGGCCGTTGTTCACGCGCGCGGTGATGAAGGCGTAGAAGCGCCCATCCGTGTGACGGATGACGCACGGGTCACGCCAGGCCTGATCGTGCCACAGGCTGCGGTCGAGCAGTTCGTAGCGCGCCGGGTCGGCCACGATCAGCGGGTTAGCGGGATGCTTCGTCCAGCGCAGCAGATCGGGCGAGGTCGCCAGCCCCACGCGCTGCACCAATCCGTTCTGGTCCTCAGCACGTCGTGATGCGCCTGTGTAGAACATATACCACAGCCCGTCATGACGAATGACGCTGCCCGTCCAGGTGGTGAAACTGTCGAAAGCCTGCGGATCATCTGCGGCGGGGTGCAGCGCGTCCGGCAGTACGCTCCAGTTTCGCAAATCCTGCGAGACCGCATGACCGATTGATACATTCCAGTGGCGCAGGTCGGGGTGTTCCAGGTGGCTGCTGGCTTGCAGGTAGAACAGATGATAATCCAGGCCGTCCCGCGCAAACCAGAAATCCCACAGCCAGCGTTCGGGCAGTTGCAGCATGATTACCTCTTCTTGCGCCCTGGCGACACAGGCCCGGTTGTCCCTCGTCTGGTGATCTCAAGCGGTGGTAACGACGGAACCACAGCATCCTCCCCCTTGAGCACCTGCAGCAAATACTCCAGCGCCATTCGCCCGCTGAGTTCCAGGTGCTGGTGCACGGTCGTCAGGTTGACGTGCAGGCTGATCTCCAGGTCGTCGTAGCCGATTATCGAGACATCCTGCGGCACACGCAGCCCGGCTTCGCGCGCGGCAGCCAGACAGCCGAACGCCTGATTATCGCTCATCACAAAAACGGCAGTAGGCGGCTTGGGCAGCGCGAACAGGTCTGCCGCCTGTTCTTTGGCGATCTGATAGTCGTGGAAACCAAGCCGTACATATTCTTCCGGCACGGACAGGTTGTGTTCGCGCATCGCCCGTTGAAATCCAGAGTAGCGTTCGTAACTGGTGTTGAATTCATAGAGATCAACGAACAGGTCGCCCAGATAGGCGATGTCGCGGTGGCCGAGGTCGATCAGGTGGCGCGTCGCCAGGTAGCCGCCCTCGTAGTTGTTCGTGCCCACGCACGGCCAGTCGCGATCCTGGAAATGGTTGATACCCACGAACGGCAGATTCGCGTCGCGCAGCATCTGCTTCTGTTCATCAAACAGATCAAGGTCGATGATAATGAGTCCATCTACTGCGCCCGTTCGCACGATTGTCCGCAGCCGTTCCTCATAGTGTGGCAGCGAACTCACGTTGTAGAGGACGACCTCGTATTCAGCGTCGAGTTCGCGCAGGGCGAACTGCACGCCGCGCAGACGTTGGGCAAACGGGTAGAAGCTGGTGAAGGGCTGCGTGATGACGCCCAGATTGTGGATGCGAGATTTACGCGGTAGGGCGCGGGCGACACTGTTGGGGCGGAAACCCAGCGCGGAGATGGCTTCCAGGACGGCCTGGCGCGTGGCCGGAGTCACTTTGGGGCTGTTGTTCAGCACGCGCGAAACCGTGCCGATCCCGACGCCAGCTTTTTTCGCCACATCCCGAATGGTTGGTTGAGAAGGCATATCCCGTAAGCCTACGAATGCCCAGGTGGGCGTGAATTACACAATATCAGATCTGATTCGCAGGCGGTTTCAGAACGATACAGCCAACTGCGCCCGTTGTTCGCCGCCTTCGCCAGAGCATGGTGAGGGACTTTACTACCCTTGCTCCGCTTGTGGGAGGAGGGGAGAGGAATAAGGCCTCTACTTGGCACATTATCTTCTAAAACAGCCTTGGGTGTATTTATGGTATGGAAGCGGTTCCATTCCTCAAAGTTGATTTTAGCGTTGTGTCAGTACACTGTCAAGCAATTCGCACTGCCGGGTGCAGCCACTGTCGACGAAACTGATGAACTCTAGCGCCGCCGCTGCCTGCCCCCCACTACGCCCGCTCAACTCTAACCTGACGATTGCCCTGTGCTGAGATCCAGCGCCCCGCACAACACACTATAATATGGATAAGAAGTGCTAGAGATGGGAATTCGCGCGCAGATTGTCAGGCGGATACCAACCCTGTCCGCAGAATAGAGGTCATCATGGGTCGCAGACTAATCATCTTCGTCAGTATGCTCGTCGTATTGGGGCTGGTTGCGCTGCCAGCCGCGGCGCAGTCGGGCGCCGTCTGGACGGGCGAGTACTACAACAACGCCGTCCTTCAGGGGACGCCGACCATCGTTCGTCAGGAGGGCGCGGTTGCCTTCGACTGGGGCGCAGGCTCGCCCGGCACAGGCATCCCGGCGGATAACTTCAGCGTGCGCTGGGGCAGTGATCCGTTCTTCCAGTCGGGCACCTATCGCTTCTGGGTGCTGGCCGATGACAAAGTGCGTGTCACCGTCGATTTCTCACTGACGCCGCTGATTGATACGTTCAACAGCAACCAGGTCGGTCAGATCATCGCGGCGGATGTCACGCTCTCGCAGGGCAACCACCACATCCAGATTGACTATCAGGAAGCAGGCGGTAATGCGTTCGTCTATGTCACCTGGGCCAACCTAGCGACCAACCCATCAGGGCCGAACTTCCCAATACCGGGAGCGATTGCGCCCAGCGGTACATCGTGGACGGCACAGTATTATGCCAATGGCTCGCTGTCGGGTTCGCCCACGCTGATTCAGAGCGAGAACAGCCCGTCGCACGATTGGGGCAGCGGTTCGCCCGTCGCCAGCATCCCGGTGGATAACTTCAGCGCGCGCTGGACGAGCGTGCAGACGCTTGAAGCCGGCACGTATCAGATCAGCGTGCGCGCCGATGATGGGGTCAAGGTCACGGTCAATGGTGTGACCTACATCAACGAGTTCCATTCAGCCACCGGACTGACCTACACGGCCAATGTGACACTCAACGCCGGGCAGCACTCATTCCTGATCGAGTACTACGAAGGCAATGGGCTGGCCTTTCTGGATTACCGCTTCGGCAAGATTTCACCGGTGGGTACGCCCATCCCGGTCAATACACCCATCCTGACAGGCGCGACGGCTACCGTCACAGGCGCATTCCGCCTGAACGTGCGCAACCAGCCAAGCGCCATCAACACGACGGTGCTGACGCGCATCAACCGCAACGAGACCTATGCCATCGTCGGGCGCACTGCGCGCACAACCTGGTATCAGATCAACGTCAACGGCACGATCGGTTGGGTCAACGCCCGTTATGTCACCGCCAGCAACGCCGCTAACGTGCCAGTCACCGATGGCAGCGTGATTGTGCCGACGGCGACGCCGACGGTAATCGGCACTTGCGGCAGCGCGCCGCCGCCGCGCCTGATCGCTGGGCGGGTGGGCCGCGTGACGCCGGGACTGCCGAACAACATCCGCGCGCAGCCAAGCAGCAGCTCGACGCGCCTGGGACAAATTCCATCGGGCGGCTTGTTCGCTATCGTCAGCGGCCCGACCTGCGCGGAAGGTTTCAACTGGTGGCAGGTGACCTACAACGGCATCACGGGCTGGACACCGGAGGGCGCGAACGGTCAGTACTTCCTGGAACTGGCGTCCTAGGGAACATCACGCGACCGATCAGCGTCTCGTTCTGAACAGGAAATCAGGGGGCAGGGCAGCACCTTGCCCCTCAACTGAAGCAATAAGGAGAAGAGTTTATGTGGCGTAAGTGGATGGTGATGTTCATCGCGGTTGTTGTGCTGGGACTGGCGTTCAGCCCCATGCCTCAGGCCGCGCAGGCGCAGGGCGTCATCTGGAACGCGGAGTATTACAATAACGGCTTCCTGTTTGAACCGTCGGCTGTCGAGCGTCAGGATGCGGCTATCGCGTTCAACTGGGGCACGGCTGCACCCTGGCCGGGCGTGAATGCCGATAATTTCACCGTGCGTTGGGGCGCGGACCCCTACTTCACGGCAGGTACGTACCGCTTCTGGGTGCTGGCGGATGACAGCGTGAAGCTCAACGTCGGCTTTGCTTACAGTCCGCAGATCAACACGTTCGATGCACCCAAAGTCGGGCAGATCATCAGCACCGACATCACGCTGACCGAAGGCGTGCATCATGTGCAGGTCGATTATCGCGAAGCGACGGGCGACGCCTATGTGTATGTGACCTGGGCGAACCTGGCGACCAACCCGACCGGGCCGAACTTCCCGACCTTCGCGCAGAATGTGCCCATCGGCGGCGGGACGTGGACGGCGCAGTATTATGCCAATAACAGCCTGAGCGGCACGCCCACGGTGATCGCCAGCGAAGCCAGTCCGTCGCACAACTGGGGATCAGGCGCGGCATCGCCCAGCCTGCCCGCCGACAACTTCAGCGCGCGCTGGACGAGCACGCAGACCATCGAAGGCGGCTCGTATAACCTGACAGTGCGCGCGGATGATGGTGTGCGCGTCTACATTGACGGCTCACTGGTTCTCAACGAGTGGCACGGCGCGACCGGGCAGACCTACAGCAGCACGCTGAATCTGGCGGCTGGCGCCCGCAACTTCATGATTGAATATTATGAAGCAGGTGGCAATGCCTTCCTCGAATTCGGCCTGGCGCGGCAGATTACGGTCGGGCAGGGCGGCGGTGGCGGCGGACAGCCAACGGGCAGCAGCGCGACCGTGACCGCCCTGCGGCTGAATGTACGCAGCGCGCCGGATACCAACGCAGCGATCCTGCTGAAGATCAACCGCAACGAAACCTACCCGATCATCGGCGCGACGGCTGACCGTGCGTGGTATCAGATCAGCGTTGGCGGCGTGTCTGGCTGGGTTTTCGGGCGCTTCGTCAGCGTTGGCGGGGCGGGCAGCGTGCCCACCGTCAACCCGGCTGTGCCGACCACCAACGCCCCAGTAGACACCGGCTATGACGCGACCGCGCAGGATACCGTCAATATTCGCAGCGGCCCCAGCCGGACGCAGGCCATCCTGGGCAAGATGCCCATCAACGGCGTGGCGCGCATCGTCGGGCGCACGTCGAACAATACGTGGTGGCAGGTGAACTATCAGGGTCTTGTCGGGTGGGTCAGTTCGCGCTATGCGGTCATCCAGCCGGGCGCGGAAATCGGACGCATCCCGGTCACGGGTTAGTCGAGGGCGAATAGCTGATAAAGCCGAGCGAGCCAGCGTTCCGACGAGGGCTAACAGCTAACGACTATCGGCTAAAAGCTATCGACCTTGAACAACACCCAACGCGGGCGTTCGGGCAGGCGGGTGCGGATGCGTGATGCCACGCGCTGCAACCCGCCGCCGTCCGGGCGGATGACGTAGAGATCAACCTGTCCCACCGCGTCTGACGAGAGGAACATGATCAGCGCGCCGTCGGGTGACCAGCGTGGGTAGGTGTTGGCGCGGCGGGCTTCCTCGCCGGGGCGGCGCGGGATGAACTGGGTAAAGCGTGTGATCTGGCGCGGCGCGGCAGCACCTTCCAACACGAACAGGTCAACATTGCCCGGCGTCTGCTGGGCGATCACGCGGCGTCCGTCGTTTCCGACCTCGCCCGATTCGAACGGGGTAACCTCAGCCGGGTGCGGCAGCCGCACCGTCAGCCCACGATAAACATCGGCATAAGCGAAGTACACAGCCTCCTGCGCCGGGTTAAACACATCGTATTCCAGCACTGCTGCGGTCGCGCTTCGTCCGCCTGCCCAAAGCGCGCCGAGCGTGAGCAGCGCCATGATCGCAGTCAGTGTTAACACCACCCGCGCCGCGAGCTGTGTCAGATCCGCACCTCACTTCCCCGGTATCAGATCCGGGTGCCGCTGATCAACTTCAAACTCAAGGTGGCGCAGGCACCGTTTGGGCTGGCGTTCTCCAGCGTGAAACTGCCATCCATCAGCATCATCAGCCCTTTGATGATCGGCAGTCCCAATCCCTGCCCGCTCGGAACGGCTTTACGAAACTCATCGCCGCGCCAGAACGGTTGCCACATGTTCTCGCGAACATCAACACCCAAGCCAATGCCGGTGTCCTTCACTTTGATCTGCCAGCGTTCCTCAACGACAGCCCCAAATTCGACGTTGATCTGCCCGTCGCTCGTGGCCTGATTGGCGTTGTTCAGAAGCTCCATCAGCACCCGCTTGATCAGATCAATATCGCCCCAGACGGTCGCCGGACTGAGTGGGTCTACCGTGACGGTCAGCGTGTTTTGGCGCTGCTGGGCCGCTGGCAAAAAGCTGCGCGCTGCCTGTACTACACTATCGAACTCGATGGGCGCGCAGTCTATCTCCAACGCCCCTGCGGAGGCGCGAATGAACATCATGGCATCATCGATCAAGCGGAGCAGCAGATCACTGTTGCGGATGATGCGTTCGGAGGCGCGCTTTTGCTTGGGCGTTAGCTCGCCATAGGTCTGATTATGCAGCATCTCCGCGGTGGTCACAATCGAGTTGAGCGGCGTGCGGAGCTGGTGCGCCAATGTGCGAAGAAACCCTACATCGGCGTTGAAAGGCTCATCCGGGCGGATGACGGCGGCCGTAAACAGGGTTTTCATGTCAGTGTTCCCTGGCTATGCCTAGTACAGCATCAATTTTATCCACCAAGTCAGCAACCTTAAACGGCTTTTTGAGGAAGTGATCCGCCCCCCACATTAACGCTCGTTTGCTGGCATGATCATAACCGCTGATCATGATGATTTGCAGATCTTTGTGGCGCGGATGTACTTTGATATAGCGCACCAGTGAGGAACTTTGTTCACGTTCCAACATCAGGTCGAGTACGGCAATCGAGGCATGATCGAGCAGATGCTGTTGGTGAATGGCGTCGATATGAGCGGCGGCGGCGACGTTGAAACCGTAAGACTCCAGGCCGTCGATTAACGACTCGCGGAAATCATCATCGTCTTCAAGCAGCAGGACGGTTACCCCGTTTGGTTCGACCATGATGTTACCCAACCATGCTTGTCAGTTCGCGCATGAACGACATGGTATCAATCGGTTTGGGGAAGTAAGCGCGGAAGCCTGCCTCGATGGCGTTGCGCGCCACCGTCGCGGAATGATAGGCTGTGGTCGCGACAGCAGGGATGTGTGCCGTCTCCGGGTACGACTGAATTTCCCGCAGGAAGCTCCAGCCATCCATGCCTGGCAGCGCCAGATCAACGATAAACAAGGTCGGCTGAATCTCTGCAATCATCGCCAGACCTTCTTCCGCGGTCGTCGCCGACCACGACGCCACGCCATAGGACTCAAGCACTTCACGCACGACTTCGGAACTATCAGCCTCGTCTTCGATCACCAGGACACGCCAATCTTCAACATTCATCGTCTTTCGCTCCTTGTTACATCATGACATCACGGGCTTTAGATCGGGAAGCTGCTCGAAAAGCAAATCGAGCATGGTGTCAATTCGCAGCGGCTTGGTCAGGTAGCCATTGAACCCGGCCCGCATAATAAGCTCACGGTCACCTTTCATCGCGTGCGCCGTCAGGGCAATCACAGGTGTATCGGCCAAGCCTTCAATCTTCCGCAGTTTGCGCAGCAGGCTGTAACCGTCGATTTCCGGCATCGAAATATCGGTGATGATCAGGGTTGGGCGCAGCGTTGCCAACTGGCGCAGGGCATCGCCACCGCCGTTGGCCGTCTGCACTGTGGCGTCGCTCATGTCCAACACTTCGGCCAGGACCTCCAGGCTGTCCGGTTCATCATCAACCGCCAGCACTGTCCAGTGGGATAGATCGTAGATATTCACATGCACCTCCTCATCTCAGGCTGTCTTCGCTGCGGGTACGGCCTGCCGCTGTGACAGTTGGCTCAGTTCATCTTCCAGATTCAGCGGCAGATTCACGGTGAAGGTTGTGCCCACGCCGACCGTGCTTTGAACTTTGATGTCGCCATTCATCAGGCGGCTGAGGTTGCGCGAGATCGCCAGCCCCAGGCCGCTGCCGCCATACGCGCGGCGCGACGAACCGTCTACCTGGCGGAATTCCTCGAAGATGTACTCCAATGCGTGGGCCGGGATACCGATGCCCGTATCGCGCACGCTGAACTGCCAGCGCCCGGCTTCGGCGGGTTTTAGCGAAAGATGTACCTCGCCCTGCTGCGTGAACTTGAAGGCGTTGGAGAGCAGGTTGAGCATGATCTGCTCGATGCGGTCGCGGTCGCCCAGGATCATGCGTGGCAGCGCTGGGTCGATCTCTACCAGGAAGTCGAAGGCTTTACCCTCGATCAGGCTGGCGGTCTGTTCTTCAATCTTGTGTACCACGTCGGCCAGCAAGACCTCTTCGCGGGCGATTTCGACGCGCCCAGCTTCGATGCGCGACAGGTCGAGCACATCGTCAATCAGGGTCAGCAGGCGCAGACTGTTGGCGTGCATCCGGTCGAGCTGATGTTTCTGCTTGTCGGTCAGCGCGCCGGATTTGCCCGTGCGCATCAATTCGTTGAAGCCGATCATCGCGTTGAGCGGCGTGCGCAGTTCGTGGCTCATCGTCGCCAGGAATTCGGCCTTCACGCGCGAAGCCTCACGCAGCTGGCGGATCAGGTGTTCCTTCTCAATGACGGTCAGCCGTTCTTTTTCGAGCAGGTCATTGACCCTGGAGACCAGATCGTTATAGACAGCCGCCACCACGCCCAGCTCGTCATCGTCCAATCCCGTGACACGCACGTCCAGCTCGCCAGCAGCGCGGCGCTGCATTGCGTTCTGGATGACCTGCAGCGGGCGCAGCACGAGGCGGCTGAAAATCAGCCAGAATATCGCCAAGCCCAGCGTGATCAGGATCAGCGAGAACAGGATGATGGATGTTTGCTGCTGTCCCAATGTCGTCAGGAAAGCCTCAATCGAATAACTGACGCCCAGGACACCGATCAGGCGGTTGTCGTAGTTGTATAGCGGGAAGATCGCGGCGGCCTGCCCTTGATCCTCCAGGCGTGTCGAATACGGTGTGCCTGTCAGGAACACTTTGCGGTACTGCTGCGAGTCAATCGTCAGAGGCGCGGCGCGGCTGGAACTGTAGTAGAACAATTCCGGTATCGGCGCAGCGAAGGGGCGTTCGGCATAGTTAAACGTGGTCGTGTCCGCGAAACTCGTGAGCAGCCAGAGGGTGTAATCGGCGTGGCTGGTCTGGCCCAGCTTTTGCAGGAAGGTTTTGTCAATATCGATGCCGGTCTCGACCATGCCAACCAGCCTGTCGCCAGCCAGGATGGGCGCGACGCCGCGCAGTCCCAGGAAGTTCGCCCCCAGTTCGATGCCAACGTGCGGTATTTTTTCGGCGGCGGTATCGGCTACCGAATGCCGCGAGGCGGTCACGTTATCGCCGAACTGCTCCGGTTTGTGCAGCCGCACGATGACCGTGCCGGTCGGGTCATGAAAGTAGAGGTGCTGAATGCCATGCTCGCGGCTCAATGCCCCGAACAGCGGCGTCATCAGCGCGACCAGCCCCTCGCGGTCGCCTGCTTCGACCAGCGCGCGCACGTCGGCGCGGTCTGCCAGGCTCATGGCGACGGTGACGGCCGTCTGGCTTTCCAGCGCCAGATCGTTGTTGAATGTGGTGTAGTCTTCATTCAATACACGCTGAATCTGCTCATGCATCTGGGTCTGCATCATGTTGATCTGTACCAGAGTGCCGACAATGATCAGCGCGGAAATACCAACGAACAGAAAAATCAATAGTCGTGCGCGGATGCTGCGCAGTCCCAGTCGGGACGATGAGGCGGTGGTCGGTGTTTTCATCTTACTGTGCCCCCAACGAACTTGGCACATTGGCCTGAACTTGACTTGTTCGAGTGTGGAGATAACATAATCTCTAGCTCTAACATCAACTATAGAGAGACTTAGGGCAGGGCAATCGTGAGATTCCTTCCTCCTGCGAATATATTGACAAATGTCACCCTTTTGATATGACAGGCTAGTGGGTGAGATGCATAAGGAAGTCATAATGGCCGACGAATTGAAACAAGAACAGCTCGACCTGATCCAGATGGTGCAGCGCGGACGCATGGCGCACGACGCCCAGGCACAGCCTTCGCAGATGACGGGCGTCTACTGGCTGGAGGCCAAGCCGCTGGGCAGTTACCCCGTCCCCACCGCGCGCGCGGGCGAATGGCGCATCCCGACCAGCACCGCCGCGATGGATGCGCTGTGGGCGCGCATCAAAGCGGCGACAGAGGCGGGCGAGCTGGGCTACAAGGCGAAGATTTCCACGACGCCGGCGCACGGCCAGGCGGACGCCGACGCGCGCATGATCGTCGTCCGCACCGTCGATGCCGACGACACCGCCGACGTGGAGCGGGTGCGCGCCGCGCTGCGTGCCCTGGGAATTGACGCGGAGATTACGTATACGCGGGTGTAGTGAATGCGAATATTTCAGTGTGGGGTGACAGGCGGATAACGGGCGTCCTCCATTCCCCAGGTCGTGCCTTGTAGAGGAGGATGAGCCTTGGTCAGGGCGTATTTCCGCCCGCCCAGAAAAGCAGAGATAGAGGCATGGTAGAGGGAAGACAGGGGTCGCATACCCAATACAATGCCCATCGTGTCGGCACAGCTCGTGATGCAATGTGAAAGGCGCAGGATGCCCGATCAGCAACAATGGCCCGCACGTAAATCGCCGCGTTTACAGGGCTTCGATTATGCCTCTGAAGGAGCATACTTCATCACCATATGCGTCCAGAATCGGATGCATCTCTTTGGGACAGTACGCGATGATAAGATGCACCTCAATTCAGCGGGCGAGATGGTTGTGACGCGCTGGTTGGAGATTGCCGCACGCTATCCGCATGTTGACCTTGACGCCTTTGTCATCATGCCCAATCACCTGCATGGTATCGTCCTGCTTGAGCAGCAAGATGTTGGCCTCACACAGATCATCCAATGGTTCAAAATCGTCACAACAAACCGTTTCATTCAGGGACATAGACAACACGGATGGGAAAACTTCACTGGTAAGCTATGGCAGCGTAGTTTTCACGACCACATCGTTCGCAGCGAGGTCGAATTGAATCGAATCCGCGAATACGTGATGCACAATCCTGCGTTATGGACGACGGACACATTGTATTCGTAGTTTGGAAATGGGAGGCTATACGCCCTGGCGGGCTAATCCTCCCGTAGACGACAGATCGCCCATTTCCAAATGCGCCGTATGTATTGCATTTGGGGGACGGCGGGAGGCTATACGCCCTAACGGGCTAATCCTCCCCTACAAGCGGGGGTTTTCGTAGGGGAGGATTAGGCTGCCGCGGGGCAGGATGACTATCGCCAACAATATGGCCGGCAGCCGTATATCCTCCCGCAGGCGATAGCTCATTCATTTCCGAATGCGTTAGGTGTATTGCATTTCGGGGACGGCGGGAGGATATACGCCCTAACGGGCTAATCCTCCCTACAAGCGGTGGTTTTCGTAGGGGAAGATTAGACTGCCGCAGGGCAGGATGACTATCGCCAACAATATGCTCGGCAGCCGTATAGCCTCCCGTAGACGAGAGATCATCCATTTCCGCATGCGGGAGGTGTATTGCATTT
>JAEUQX010000171.1 GCA_016788625.1 Anaerolineae bacterium | reverse complement strand
GGCATATCCAGGCATGTCACCCCCTCCTGAACGTCAAATGCTCTTTCATCCACTGGTCATGCTGGCGTTGGCCGGAATGGCGGCGCTGTGTTTCGCGCTGGCAGCGGCGGTCGTGCTGCGTCCCAACGCGCGCTTTTTCATCTACAACATCCCAATCGGGTTCGTCTTTGTGCTGGCCGCGCTGGACTGGCTTTCGCAGTTTGACCGCCTGACGCGGGCGCAGATGGCTGTGATCGTGGTCACGGTTGGTATCGCCTTAGCGCGTATAGGCGGCCCGGCGGCGCTGCCCTACAGCGGCCACACCGTTTTCGCGCTGTTCGCGTTGGGCACGACGCGGCGTGGGTGGGTGCGTTTAGCGGCTGCGGCGGTGCTGGCGCAGGTGACGGTGCTCAAACTGATTTTCTGGCAGGATGCGACCTGGTTCGGCGGGATGCTCATCGGCGTGGTCGCGCTGGTGGTGTATCATGCGGCGCGATCGCGCGATTAGGCTTTGAACCTATCTGTAAACCGCTGTGCTTGCCATGCACACCCTGTGTTTTGTGCTGCGGGTGAGGTTTCGGGATAGGTACTCACACCCCGAAAAACGTCTGCATCCAGTCCCACATGACGTCGGTCTGGTCGAGCAGCTTGTGATCGGAATCGACCAGCTTGAGGTCAACATTGGGGCGGTCTTCGGCAAAGCGCACGCTCTGCTGATGATCGACGCTCTCGTCATGCACGCCGTGCACGATCAGCATAGGCGTATCCAGCGTGACGCTGAACGAGTCGTAGCGCGTGATGTCCTCGTACAGCCCATAGTGTACCCGGCGCGTCTCGTTGTAGGTGTGATGATGCACTGTCAGATAGCCGCTGCTGCGCCAGGTGTCCAGACCGCGTTCGCCCAGGGCCTTCGCGCGGTTGCTGGCGAAATCCAGCGCGGGTGCCATCAGGAACAGGTGTGTAACCTGGGCGGCTTCGGCGTGGCGGTAGCGATCTGCGAAGTGCAGCGCGGCCAACCCGCCCATGCTCGACCCGATCAGGCCGATGCTGCCGGGCGCGGCGGCGCGGGCTTCTTCGGCCACGCGCGCCAGCACCGCCGTGAGCGTGAGATGCTCGAAGTCCGGCACGTTCAAATCGGGTACGCGCAGATCAAGGCCGCGTTGGGCGAAGCGCTGCTGAAACTCAACCGCCTTGGCCGAGGCAGGCGACGAGGCGAAACCGTGCAGGTAGATCAGGGTGGTCGGTGGCACGCGGGCTGCTCCAGGAGGGTTGTTCTCGATACCCTCCATCATAACGCAAACGCCAATTTTGGGGGCACAGCCGATGTGTACCCCCGGCTTATAGATATTCTCGGACATGCCGTTGCACGTCCGAAAATTGGACGAGGTAAACAGGCAGCCCACTTGTTACAGGCGAATTGTTTCCTCCTGCCGCAGCCCCAGTCGCACTAACGCCGCGTCCAGGATGCTGCTGATCAGACGGTCGTGATCCCACTCCATCGCCAGCGCCTGCAAGCACAGATCGCTGTAGCCGGGGTTCAGGCCGGGCAGCGGGTTAACCTCCAGGATGTAGGGGCGGAAACCGTCATTCTCA
>JAEUQX010000168.1 GCA_016788625.1 Anaerolineae bacterium | reverse complement strand
GAGCCATCTGAGGTTCAATCCCAGTACGACATCCTTCAACTGGGGCAGTCTGGCGGATGTCCCCGTAAACCCGGAGTTGCCGCCCAACCGCGCAGCAACCGTTATCGGCACGGTGAACGCCAATTTGCGAACAGGGCCGGGCGAAGGCTATACGGTCATTGATCACCTGCAACCAGGCACAGCCGTTGTCGCCATTGGGCGTAACGAATCGGCGGGGTGGATTCTAGTTGATCTGAATGGTGTGGCTTTTGGCTGGATGGCCGCTGCATTACTCGATATTCAGGGCAACGTGACACTCCTACCAGTGACCGATAATTACAGCGCGGCTGCCACTGTGATTGGCACGTCACGGGCCAACATGCGCGTTGGCCCAAGCGAGCAGTCTGCGATCATAGAACGGCTTCAGCCAGGAACAGTTGTTACTGCTTACGGGCGCAATGGGTCAGGGGAGTGGATCATAGTGGATGTGAATGCTACTGGAAGCGATGGATGGATCAACGCTGCCTTGCTCGATGTAGATGGTAACGTGCTGCTGCTGCCCGTCATGGACGACTAGTCCCTCACATCTTGCGCGTTTGAATCTGGCGGATATAGGCCTGCGCGCCGAGGATCAGCGAGACGTTCGGCAGCCACGCCAGCCCGTAGGCCGTGAAGCCCCGAATAGTTACAGAACGACACTGTATTTTCTTGCATCCTCTCTTACGTCGTTCTATACTCTGCCTTTTGTCATTGCACACTATGCAGTGGGCGGCCATGTCCTACATCTTCATCAGCTACAGCAAGAAAAACGCTGACTACGCCCATCGTCTGGCGGACAAGCTCCGTGCGGAAGGCTTCGAGGTGTGGATCGACAAGCGCCGCCTCGCCACCGGTGAGGACTGGTGGAAGTCCATCGTATTGGCGCTGCGTTCGTGTGGCGCGTTCGTCATCATCATGACGCCAGAGTCGGACGGCTCACGCTGGGTACAGCGCGAAATCACGCTGGCGGAGAAGTACGAGAAGCCCGTCTTCCCGCTGTGGCTGGCAGGCGACACCAACACGCCCAACTGGGAATTGTTCGTCCGCACACAGTACGAAGATGTGCGCGGCGACATGCTGCCCGGCGAGGAGTTTTACGCGCGATTGGAGCAGTACACCCTGCGCCAGCGCGGCAAGGGTGTCACCCAAGAACAGCCGACTATCCCCGCGCAGCCTGTTGATGCGGAACTGGCGGACGAGATCGCGCATCCGCCGCCACGTGAAAATGAAACACCACGCGGCGGAGTTGCCCGAGCAAGACCCCAAATACCAGCGGTATTCGCCATTGCGTTGGGACTCTTCGCTATTGCGGCGCTGCTGGTCATGCTGTCTCAGAACGGACAGCAAGCCGCGCTTTCGCAAGCAGAAACCGCAACGGCACAGGCGATCACGGCGCTGTCTACTAAGGCCATTTCGGCAACACCTGAACCCACCGCGAACACGTCGGGAAGTATTCCAACCACTAGCCCGACGCCAACCCCGACGGTCACGACACGGCCAACTTCCGCAGGGCGCGTGATCACTGCCCAGGCCAGATCGAATGCGCTTTTGCGTATTCCAGCCGAGGATGGCACGATCACGCTGGAAGGACTCAATCCGCTCACCGAAGTTGTTCTTTTGAGTCGCGACATCGGTGGTGGACAGGTTGAGGTGCAGGTGAGCGAGCAGCTAACGGGCTGGCTGCTGATCAGCGAACTGACGAACATATCC
>JAEUQX010000160.1 GCA_016788625.1 Anaerolineae bacterium | reverse complement strand
GATGACCCAGGTGGTCACGCAGCTCAACCAGGAGACCGACAGCGACCGCATTCGCGCGGTGGTGCTGCTCAGCGACGGCGCGGACACGGCCAGCGCGGGCGTGCTCAATGACGTGCTGCGCGCGGTGGAGGCCAGCCGGGGCGACCTGAACCCGGTGATCGTCATCCCGGTCGCGTATGGCTCGAACGCCGATGTCAGCACGCTCAACAGCATCGCCCGAGCGAGCGCGACGACGGTGCAGTCCGGCGACCCGAACAACATCACGCGAATATTAGAGATCATCGCCAGCTACTTCTAAGCTGTCAGTCGATAGCCTGTAGTCGTTAGCCATGCGCTGCGGCAGCATCCCCACCGGAGAGGGCAGGGATGCTGCCACGCACTCGCATTTGACCTCGTTGTCGTGGTGCATGGCCTAATGCGCGTCGTTAGAGAAACGATGAGACTCCTGCCCCGCATACACTCCCGCTGCGTACCCCGCCAAGCTGAAATGCTCCCCCGCTGCCACCCTGCCGCATTCTAATACGTATATGAGAGTAAGGACGGAATCAACCGTGTACCGCTGTATAATGTGAAATAACGTACAAAGAAGGTCGAACCATGCGTATCATCGTACACACCGGCAAGGGTGGCGTCGGGAAAACCAGTATCTCCGCAGCAACCGCGCTGCGCTGCGCCGAAATGGGGCTGAAGACCATCGTGATCAGCACCGACACCGCGCACAGCCTGGGCGACTCGCTCGAAAAAGAGATCGGCCCGGAGCCGATGGAGATTTACCCCAACCTGTGGGCGCAGGAAGTGGACGCGCGCTACTCGATGGAAAAATACTGGGGGTTGTTCCAGCGCTACATGGTCGCGCTGTTCAGCCGTCAGGGTGTTGAGGATGTGGTGGCAGAAGAGGTGACGATCCTGCCTGGCCTGGAAGAAGGCGCGCACCTGTTGTGGATCAACAAGTACGTTAACGACGGCTTCTACGACGTGCTGATCGTCGATGCCGCCCCGACCGCCGAGACGCTGCGGCTGCTCAGCCTGCCAGACGTGACACGCTGGTGGTTCGAGCGCATCCTGACGCTGACGCGCGGCGTGACGAAGGTCATCCGCCCGATCACCAAGCTGATGCGGCGCGGCGACAGCGTGCCCGACGAGGATGCCTGGACGCAGGTTCAGAACCTGTTCGATACCCTCGACCGCGTGCGTAAGCTGCTGACCGACCCGGAGCAGGCCAGCATCCGGCTGGTGGTCAACCCGGAGAAGATGGTCATCAAAGAGACGCAGCGTACCTACACTTACCTGAACCTGTACGGCTACGCCACCGACGCGATCCTGTGCAACCGCATCATCCCGCCGGACGTGACCGACCCCTATTTTGCCGCCTGGAAGGATAAGCAGCAGGAGAACCTGGGCTTCATCGGCGAGGCCTTCGGTGAACTGCCGCTGCTGAAAGCGCCGCTTTTCGGCCAGGAAGTTGGCGGGCTGGATGCGCTGCGGCGGCTGGGCGACGCGCTCTACGCCGACAAGAACCCTTCGGAGAAGCTCTTCGACGGTCAGACGCACCACATTGAAAGCAACGGCGACGACGGCTTTGTGCTCAAGGTGCCGCTGCCTTTCGCCCGCAAGGACGATATGGATCTCTACCGCTCGCGCGACGAACTGACGCTGCGGGTGGGGCCGTATCGCCGCAATATTGTGCTGCCCTACGCCCTGTGGAATCTAGAAATCGAGGATGCCCGATTTGAAGAATCAACCCTCCGTATCCATTTCGCCAGGGACGAACGGCACAAGCAGGGCGTCCGCTAACCACTCTCCAAACGGGGCGCACAAGCCCGATGTCCTGCCGCTGGATGCGCCCTCACTGAACGGGGTGCCGCCAGTGGCAGAACCACCCGCCGCCGCGCCGCGCCGCTCGCTGCGGATGCAGGTGCGCTTCGTGCGCTCGCTGTTCTTCGCCGCGCGCCTGTTCGCGCGCATCCTGTTCTGGCATTACCTGATGCCCAAGCTGATCGGCGACGAGGCGGTTGACCGGGGCAGCGTCAAGCGCTGGACGGCCTACGCCCGCGAGTTTCGCAACTACGCCATCGTCATGGGCGGCGTGATGATCAAGCTCGGCCAGTTCATCTCCGCGCGCGTGGATGTGCTGCCGCCGGAGATCACTGACGAACTGGCGGGCTTGCAGGATGAAGTGCCCGGCGTGCCGCACGACAAGATCATGCGCGTGATCGCCCACGAACTCGGCCCGGTGCAGACGCGCTTCGCTGCCTTCGCCGAAACGCCCATCGCCGCCGCCTCGCTCGGACAGGTCTACCGCGCGCAGCTCCTGACGGGCGAGCGCGTGGTGGTCAAGGTGCAGCGCCCTGGCATCCGCGAGATCGTCTATACGGACATGGCCGCGCTGCGCATCGTCGCCGCCGTCGCCAACCGCTTCCGTTTCATTCGCCGCCGCGCCGATACGCGCGCCCTGGCCGACGAGTTCGGGCGCGTGCTGCTGGAGGAAATCTCCTACAAGCACGAGGCGCGCAACGCCCAGCGCTTCGCCCAGATCTTCAAGGACGACATGGGCGTTTATATCCCGACGATCTACACGGAACATTCGACTGATTCGGTGCTGACCATCGAAGATGTGACCAGCATCAAGATCAACGATTACGCCGCGCTGGAAGCCGCCGGGGTCAGCCGCCGCGCCGTCGCCAAGCGCCTGATGGACACCTACATGAAGCAGGTCTTCGAGGAGCGCTTCTTCCACGCCGACCCGCACCCCGGCAACCTGTTCGTCTATCCGCTGCCGTACGAGAACGGCAGCCGCGCCGAGCGCCCGTTCTACCTGATCTTCGTGGACTTCGGCATGAGCGGTTCGCTGACGCCGCAGTTGACCAGCGGACTGATCAACACGCTGTCCGCCATCGTGACGCGCGACGCCAAGCGCCTGGTGCAGAGCTACGCGCAGTTGGGCTTCCTGCTGCCGGATGCCGACACCGAACGCATCGAAGAGGCCACCAAAGCCACCTTCGACCAGGTGTGGGGGCTGAGCATGACCGAGATCAAGAACGTCAGCTACACCGAGGCGCGCGAACTGGGGCGCGAATTCAACGACCTGCTGTTCGCGATGCCCTTCCAGGTACCGCAGGACTTCATCTACCTGGGGCGGGCGATGGGCATCCTCAGCGGCATGGCGACCAGCCTCGACCCGAACTTTAACCCCTGGCAGGAACTGCAACCCTACGCGCAGAAGATGATGGCACAGACGCTGCGAATGGGCGCGGCGGGCGGCGCGGTCGAACCGGTGCTGGGGCTGCCAATCATTCAGAGCCTTTTCAACGGTAACGCGCAGCAGGTACTGGTCGAGGTGGGCAAGCTGTTCGTCAACCGCGCCGTGACCGTGCCGCAGCAGTTCGATAATGTGCTGGGGCAGCTCGACCGGGGCGAACTGACCGTGCGTGTCGCGCCGACGCCGACCTACCGCAAGCAGCTTCAGCGCCTCGAGACGCAGGAGCGGCGCACGACGCGGGCGGTGATCTTCGGGGCGCTGCTGGTGAGCGCGACGCTGCTGTATACGAGCGGTGCGCTGCTGCCCGCAACTGCCGGTTACATCCTGGCGGGTGTAACGCTGCTGACGGTGCTGATGGGCGGGGAGTAGGGCGAACCCTGCGCAACAAACATCCGTCAATCTGCGTAAGATCAAGTACATCATCGGATGTCGGTCGATAGCCTTTAGCCGAGGACTTCTCGCTCGTGCGAATGACTAAAAGCTAAAGACTAATGGCTATCGACTATCAGCCAACTGCTTGAAAGGATGTACCTGATGTTGAAACGCACATTGCTCGCGGCGCTGCTGCTCGTCCTGCTCGCCGCGTGCGGGTCGGGATTGAACGTGAATGTAGACCAGCAGGGCAACCTGGGCATCACGATTGAACTGCAAGAAGACACGGTGAACGCGCTCATCAAGGATGCCGTGATCAATAGCGAAGGCGGCGAACCGATCCTCACCGAGATCAACAGCATCGACCTGAAACCGGGCACGATCACCGTCAGCGGGACGCGCACAGTGGGCGGGACGCGTGTCGAAGGCAGCTTCGATCTGTCCGTAGCGACCGACGGCGGCGCGCTGCGTGCCCGCATCACGGCGGTCAATATCCCCGGCGTGACGCTCGACAGCCGGGTGATTGCGCAGGCCAATACCAGTCTGGAAGAAGCCTTCCGTCAAAGTGCGTCGCAGGCCGACGAGGTGCGCTTTGACTCAGTCGAGGTCACCGACACCTCGCTGAAGATGGTCATCACCGTGCTGAACAACACGCCCACGGGCTGAGACACCGCAAAAGCGGGATGCATGTGAGGCGGCCTTACATTCGGCATCCCGCGATCATCCATCGTGAGTCTCTAGCGTCGATGGGCAGAGCATCGCTTGCAATCAACGGGTCACGCGTCCAGAAGAATCTATGGTAGATCGGTGAAACCATATTCGCGCGCCAGGTCGGCGACTGCGAATGCCTTGCCGCTGTGCCGCATTACGTTGCTATCAGCGGCCAGCGCTGCTACTGCCCGCCCGGTGAACTGCGGCGACTCGGACTGCGAAAGGTCAAAGTAGGCTGCATTCTTCAGGACGTTTTCGGTACGCACCAGGCCTGGATAGAGTGAAATCACCGCGACTTCGTATGGGCGCAGCATGTGGGCCATTTCTGCGGTCAGGCGATCTACGGCGACCTTGGCGATGTTGTAAGCGGGGTTGCCATACGCCGAGACGTCAACGGAGATATTGACAATCAACCCGGCGCGTCGGACGGTCATTCGCTGGGCGGCGAACCAGCTTGCCACATATGCCCACCGCACTGCCACCATGTTGTCGTCCCAATAGGCGATTGGTTTCGACCAGAACGGCATATCCGGCGCCATGTGTTTGCCGGTCACATAACCTTCGTAACCGGCCCAGGCGTTGTTGACCAGCACATCCAATCGCGATTGTTCCCCGTCAATTTGGCGGAATACCGCTTCGACCTGCTGATCGTCGTTGTGGTCACAACGTATGGGGATGCCATGCCCGCCCTGCTCGTTGACGATGCGGGCGCTGTCCATAATCGTCCCCGGCAGCGGTACAGCCGCCTGTTCGGTATTCACTGTGCGCCCAGTCAGATAAACAGTCGCGCCTGCTTCGCCTAGCCCGGCAGCGATGCCCAGGCCGACGCCGCGACTGGCACCTGTCACCAAAGCTATCGTGTCTGTCAGTGTCCTGTTCATGGCTACCTCCATCGTGAAAATCAAAAATGAAGCTTCGGCCTTTGCCAAAGCTTCTCCATTTTCAGCTTCATCATCGACTGTAAATGCACTTAATCGAACAAATATACCACTCTGCGAATGGGATTTCCATGCGCAGCGCATCAACAGCACTATAAGCAATATCGCCGGGGCATGGCACGCCACACCCCAGCGACATAGTTTCAACCGGCAGGATTCAGCGCTTAATCGTCATCATCGTCATCGTCATTGCCGCGCCCGTTGCCGTTTCCATTGCCATTGCCTGGATTGCCACCGCCGTTGCCCTCACAGCGGCGACGCCAGCCGTTCGCGGGTGCCCAGGGCGGCGGGCCATTGGAACAGTCACCGTCATCGCGCCAGACCTCGCCCGTTTCGATATTGATGTCCACATTGATGATGATCACCGTGATGGCGATGATGATGATCTTGCTGTCGTCGTCATCATCGTCGTCGTCACTCACGCTGCCTTCGATGCGTACGATGTCACCGATCTTGATGATCAGTAGCAGCGGATCGTCCACATCGAGTTCGATCTCAATGCCGTAGATCACGATGATGTTGATGTTGATTTCTTCGACCGGCCCCTCGATCACGATGATGATGGTGTCATCATCGTCGTCCGGCGTGGCTTCGGGTGTTGCCTCTGGCGTCCCTTCCGGTGTGGCTTCAGGTGTCGCCTCTGGCGTCCCTTCTGGCGTCGCTTCAGGTGTGCCCTCCGGTGTGCTGGTGGGCGAAACCGTCGGCGTCATGGTGGGGGTGGGTGTGAGTTCGCAGTCCGGCGTCAGCAGACCGTTGTTGTAGCTGTCGGTCACCGTCGCCAGATTGACGAGGCTTTGCCCGTCCGTTGCTGACGGCGCGATGTTGTAGGGCAGTTTGCCGGGATACGCTCCCAGCAGCGTGTCCGCCTGGGTGATTACACCGCCGATCACCGTGTCGTCGTCTCCGTCGGCGATGTTCAGCTTGGCCGCGATGAGCTGATGCGCCAGGATCAGACTGGCATCACCCTCTGGCGGTGTATTCAGGATGATGAGCAGTTCGGCCTGATTGTAAGTCTGGCCGCCCAGTGTAAGTTCGGTCACCGGCCATGCGGCGGTGTTCTTCCAGTAGCCCTGGCCGAGCGGGCAGTCCTCGTCATCGGCGGCGGCGGGCAGCGCTACCATGCCGACCACGAGCAGCACAGCCAGCAGCAGGGTCAATGTCCATTTGCGGATGTTCATCAGCGTACCTCCTACATGTTCTGTGCGTTACAATGCTGCCCACGCACGAATGTTACACACATGGACACTTGTAACATCTAACCTCTGGCCGCGTTATATTCAGCAGAGCAGCGATATACGGGTGACGGCAGATGAAATGCAACCTTTAGCCAATGAACGTGACCTGATCGCCAGGGCCAAGACGGGTGACCGCGAGGCCGTCAGCACCCTCTACGAAGGTTACACCCAGGCGATCTTTCGTTATATCAGCTACCGTGTTGAAACAGACGCCCTGGCCGAAGACCTGACGGCGGAAGTCTTTCTACGCATGGTGCGCGGCCTGCCCAAATACGAGGACAGCGGCGCGCCCTTCGGAGCATGGCTTTACCGCATCGCTGCCACACAGATCGCCGAGCATTACCGTCGCAAACGCCGCGCCCCGGCCGAGCCGATCTCCGACTCGCAGCCCAGCGACGACACCGACCCCTTCGGCAAGAGCGCCAAAGCCGAAGAACGCGAACGCCTGCGCACCGCGCTGGCCGCCCTGCCTGCCGATTATCAAACGCTCCTGGTTATGCGTTTCATGCAGGAGCTTTCACACGAGACGGTCGCGCAGGTTCTGAACAAATCGGAGGGCGCAATCCGCGTGATGCAGCACCGCGCCCTGAAAGCATTGGCGCAGCAGCTTGGGCAAGAAAGCAAGGCGCGCAGCTACCAGCGAGGAGAAGGCTGAGATGGCCGAGTCATTCAACCCACAAGAGCGCGAGCTGATCGAACGCCTGCGACGCGCCCCACAGCCAACACTGCCGCCGGAAAGTGTCGCTGCTATCCGTGTCCGCCTGCTGGACGCGCTCGACCTGCCGCCCGCCGCGCCGCCCGGTCTGCCGCCGCTGCTGCTGCCGATTGTCGTGGTCATCATTGTCGCGGCCATCATCATCACGCTGATCATCAGCCGCCCGCCGGAAACGCCCTCCCTGGCCGAGACGCTTGCGCCGCCGAGCAGCACGCCTGTGCCCAGCCTGACGCCGACCCAGACCGCAACAGCCAGCCTGACACCAA
>JAEUQX010000153.1 GCA_016788625.1 Anaerolineae bacterium | reverse complement strand
TCTGGGTGCAACCCCGGTGTTCGTTGACATCGATCCACGCACTTACAATCTCGATACAGCGCTGCTGGAAGCCGCCATCACGCCGCGCACAAAAGCCATCATCCCGGTACATCTCTACGGCCACGCAGCGGAGATGGACGCTGTGATGGCCGTAGCGGAGAAGCATGGGCTGAAGGTGCTGGAAGATGTGGCGCAGGCCTTCAGCGGCGAGCATCGCGGGCGCAAGCTGGGTGCTATCGGACACGCAGGGGCATTCTCGTTCTTCCCCTCGAAGAACCTGGGCGCGTTCGGCGATGGCGGCCTGCTGGTGACCAACGATGATGCCGTCGCGGAAGCGGCGCGGATGCTGCGGGTGCATGGCGCGAAACGCAAATACTACAACGAAGTCCCCGGCTACAGTTCACGGCTGGATACGCTGCAAGCGGCAATGCTGCGCGTCAAACTGCCACACGTCGAAGCGGCCAGCGCGGGGCGGCGGGCGGCGGCAGCTACCTATGCCGAACTGCTGCACGACATCCCTGGCATCACCCTGCCCTGCGAGGAAAGCTACGCGAGGCATGTCTATCACCAGTACACCGTGCGCATCCATGGGAACAAGCGTGACGCCGTGCAGCAGCGCCTTGACGCGGCGGGCATTGGCACGATGATCTACTACCCTGTGCCGCTGCACCTCCTGCCCCTGTATTCCCATTTCGATCCCCCCCTACCCTGCTCTGAACAGGCGTCCGCTGAGGTGCTGAGCCTGCCGATCTGGCCGCAGATCACGGCAGATGTGCAGGCGCGCGTGGCAGCGGCGCTGCGAGACGCCCTGGCCTGATCCACTCATATATACTTCTTACATCACGCAGAGATTTTTCTTACATCGTCTGGCTATTCTGGTGATCGTAAACAAGCAATCAATGCGTGATGTAAGGAGTAGCAACGATGAGCACGATTATTCGCTGGAACCCTGTTCGTGAGATGGCCGCCATGCAGAACGCAATGGATCGCCTGTTTGAAGACGCCTGGCGCGGCGCGCGTCCGGCTGCGACGGCGGGCACCAATCCCCTGGCGCTGGATGTCTATGAAGGTGACACGGCCTACACCGTCTATACTGCCCTGCCCGGCCTGGCTCCGGAAGACATCACCGTCAACTTCCATGACGGCGTGCTGACCATCAGCGGTGAAATCGAACGCGAGGCGCAGGACAACGCGCGCGGCCTGCTGCTGGAACGCGCCTATGGCAAGTTCAGCCGCAGCGTGCGCCTTGGTCAGGAAGTCGATGGCGACAAGGTTGAAGCCGAGTACGACAACGGCGTGTTGAAGCTGACGCTCCCGAAGGCCGAGAAGGCACTGCCCAAGCAGATCCCGGTGCGGGTGAGCGCATCGAAGAACTAAGCGAGTGATGAGTAGTGGGAGAAATGCGAATACCAGTGTTTTGATCAGCGGTTATCAGCATTACTCCTGAAGCAATCAAGTCGAGAATGGGCGCGCCAGCAGAGTGCGCCCATTTTGATTCGTTAGCCTACTCGCCCCAGACGTAGTACAGGGTATCGTCTTCGACGCACGTCGAGAGAAACATCAGCTTGGAACTGGATGGCGCAGGGCCGGTAAGGCAGTGTCCATCTTCCATTGCATACTCGGCGTTGTGCCAGGGACACACAAACTTGCCGTCTTTTTGATCAAGTGGGCCGCCGAAGTGCATACAGGTGTTGGCGACGGCGCGGGGTTTGCCTTTCACCTTG
>JAEUQX010000043.1 GCA_016788625.1 Anaerolineae bacterium | reverse complement strand
CGCTTGCGCCGCCTGCACGGTATCCTGCGCGGCTATCCCGGCAACGACCGCTTCAGCATCGTGATCGAAGATCACAAGCAGTCCTTCAAGATGGAATTTCCGAACGATACCACGTCGTACTGTGAGGATTTAGTGAAGGATTTGTTGGCAGTCGTCGGGGAGGAACGCAATGTTGAAGTGTATGATCGACCAGAGTGATTACTGTCATCTGGAAACTTTTGCGCTACAATCGGGGGCTTTGGAAGCGCGAACTATATGAATCAATCACAACCTCATGCAGGCCTGTGTGTTTTCTTGAACAGCACTCACTCGTCCGATGAATCAGGGGATAATCACAGCGATGAATCGTATCGCAGTAATGACTAGTGGTGGAGATTCTCCGGGGATGAACGCCGCCATCCGCGCGGTGGTTCGTACCGGCCTGGAGTACGGCATCGAAGTTTATGGCATCCGGCAGGGCTATCTTGGCCTGCTGAATGGCGATTTTCACAAACTGACCAGTTTTGAAGTCAGCGGCATCTTGCAGCGCGGTGGCACCATTCTCCAGACCGCGCGCACCGACGAGTTTAAAACCCCACTCGGCCAGAAAAAAGGGCTGCGGCGGCTGAACGAAAAAGGTATTGAAGGGCTGATCATCATCGGTGGCGATGGCAGTCTGCGCGGCGGGTTGGCACTGCACAAGATGGAATTTCCGGTCGTCGGCGTGCCGGGCAGCATCGATAACGACCTGGACGGCACCAACATGAGCATCGGCGTGGATACCGCGCTGAACACCATCCTCGACTCGCTCGACCGCATCCGTGACACGGCTTCGTCGCACACGCGCGCGTTCGTCATCGAAGTGATGGGGCGCAACTGCGGCTACCTGGCGATCATGACGGCAATCCTGGGCGGCGCGGAAGTCGTCTCGACCCCAGAACGCGAGCTTTCGATGCAGGACATCGCCAGCGCACTGGCGGACGCTTACGAACGCGGCAAATCGCACGCCATCGCCGTGATCGCGGAAGGCGTTTCGTATGAGACGACCGACCTCGTGAACTACCTGCGCAACCAAAGCGAAGTCGGCTTTGACATTCGCCTGACGCTGTTGGGGCACATTCAGCGCGGCGGCAGCCCGACGGCGTTTGATCGTCTGCTGGCGACACGCATGGGTGTGAAGGCGTTCGAAGCACTGCGTGAAGGGCAGTCCGGCGTGATGGTGGCGTTGGATGGACGCGATCTGACGCTGATCCCGATTGAGAAGGCCATCGCCAAATCGCGCGAGATCAACCCCAGCTACTTTGAACTCGCGCGTATCCTGTCGCGCTGAAACTATTCGGTGGGTGCGGGAACGCGCGGTGTGCCGTCGTACATACGCACGTAGCTATCGCCCATACGTTCCGCCCACCAGTCCTGATACACATCGTTACTGATGTCAAAGATGAAGCTGTAGCGCTCGCCACAGTTCGTACATAGTACCACCAGTTCGTTCAATCCCTGGAACGCGCGGTTGATCTGAGCGATGGCGCGCAGATTATGATTGCATTGACTGCAACGCTCCTGCTGCACCAGTTCATACTGGCAGTTAATGTCCTGGGCGATGATATAGCCTTCTTCGGTCAGGGCAAATAAATCCGCCGTGCGATTGGGATTCACGGCGGGGTCCGTTTCATTGCGGGTGCTGCGTTTGCGAAACATCGCTCAACTCTCCCCTGGCTTATTCCTCGCGCTTTTCGGTGCTGATCTCCGCTACCCGCGCATTGACCACGCGCATGAAGGCCGTCGTAGGCACGCGCAAATCCAACCCACGCTGCCCGGCGCTGACCAGGATGTGTTCGAGTTCCGTTGCGGGTTGATCAAGATACACAGGCCAGTTCTTATGCGTCAGTGCCAATGCGCTGATGCCGCCTACTTTCAGCCCCGTCAGCGCTTCGGCATCCTTGTGTGCGGCCATCGACACCTTCTTGTGTCCGGATGCTGTCGCCAGCGCCTTCAAGTCCAGCGAGCGGTCAGCGGCGATCAAGGCCAGCAGTGGTTTCTTAGGATTCTCGACGGGCTGAATCACCAGCGTCTTATAGACCATGTAAGCTGGCACACCCAGGATTTCCGCGATCACTTCAGCGTCGCGCTCAGTATCGGGAAACTCGGTGACTTCATAGGGGATGTTGAATTTTTCCAGCAGGCGCATCGAATTGAGTTTGGTGGACATCAGCAGGTCGCCTTAACGCTTTCTTCTACAACCTATTCTAGCGAATGTGGCACTTTATCGACAAGATATAGCGGTATTAAGTCATGAGCTGATAGTCGATAGCTTTTAGTCCAGCGCGACAAGAAGACTAACAGCTAAATGCTAACGACTTTCGACTCAGACTGTGAAGGTCACCGTCGCGCTGCGTGCCTCACCCGCGGCCAGGACGAACACGCCATTCCCTGCAACGCCCTGCGCCGCCAGATTGAAGCCATCGCTGACGTTGCTCATCGGCTCGACAGCGAAGAATTGCTTGCCCGCTGGCGCGAAGAGCAGCACCTGTTCCATGATCGCATCTGCGTGCATGATAAGTTCCAGATCATGTGCCGGGTAGCGGATGCGCGCGGCCTCATGAGCATCTGTGCGCCCGCTCAGCACGTCGTTCACCTCGGCAGCGGGCAGGGGACGCAGCGCGCGGAAATCCAGTTCGGGGGGGATCGGCTGCGGCGCGCCCGTCGCCATGAAATCCGTCAGCGGGAAGTACTGGGCACAGTGAACCTGAGTCTGCACATCCGGGGTACGAACAAAATAAGGATGATGCCCAAAGCCAGCGGGCATCGGACGTGTGTCCTCGTTGCGCACGGTCAGTGACCACAGGAACGACCGCCCATCCAGGCGATATTCCATCCGCGCGGAAAACCAGAACGGCCAATTCACATCCGGAAACTCGGTCGAACGGAAGGTCAGCAGGATGCGTTCTGGTTCGGCAGCCTCGATCTGCCACGCCCGCCCGCGCACATCGCCGTGCCGCGCCGTGCCGTCATCTTTCGTGGTTCGCAGTTGGTATTCCTGCCCATCGAAGCGCAGCAGTCCGCCTTTGATGCGGTTGCACCAGGGCAGCATGATGAAACTTGCACAGGCACTGGAATTGCCATAATCGGCTTCGGGAGTCGGGCGAAAGACATTTACCCAGTCTCCCCCACGCCGAACCCGGCCAAAGGCCAGTGACGCGCCAGTGTCGGACAGAATCCCGGCTTGCCAGTGGTCATTTTCGAGCAGATGCACACGCATGTACGCAACTTTCGTTCGTGAAATCCGTAACAAGTAATGAAAATCACAACACGTTCAGTATACCCAATAATCGAGGCCGTTGTCGCCTCGTAAGGAAGTTGAAATGCCCAGCATGAAAGAAATGGTTGACGATTTCCTGGCGCAGAAGCGCATTGCGGTCGTCGGAGTCTCGCGCGGGACAGAAAGCCCGGCTAACGGCATCTACAAGAAGCTCAGGGACGCGGGCTACACGGTGTATCCGATCAACCCCAACGCCCAGACGCTCGAAGGCGACCCGGCTTACCCCGATGTGAAATCCACACCGGACAAACCGGATGGCGTCGTCATCGTCACGCGTCCGGCGGAAACGGATAAGATCGTGCAGGACTGTGCTGAAGCAGGTATCCAGCGCGTCTGGATTCACTGCTCGCTGGTGGCGCACGGCAGCAGCGCGTCGGAAAGCGCTGTGCAGTTCTGCCACGAGCACAACATCACGGTCATTCCGGCGGGCTGTCCGTTCATGTACTGCAAACCCGTTGACCCGTTCCATGCTGGAATGCGCTGGTTCATGCGCGTCACCGGGAAACTGCCCAAGTAACACGTAGAAAGTCCCAAAACTTGCGATCAGACTTTCTGAGTCGGTGGAAGGAATAACTCATGTCTCAACGAATTCTGGTAGCCTTCGCCAGCAAGTATGGCGCTACAGCAGAGATCGCCGCAAGGATCGGTCAGGTGCTGCGTGAAGTCGGGCTGCATGTCGATGTACAGCCTGCCGAAACCGTCAGCGACCTGTCGCCTTATACTGCCGTGATCCTGGGCAGCGCGGTCTATGCGGGCAGTTGGCGCAAAGAAGCGGTGCATTTCCTGGAAACCTTCGAGGACAAGCTCGCTCAAATGCCCGTGTGGTTGTTCTCCAGTGGACCAACAGGTCAGGGCGACCCGCTCACGCTGCTGAAGGGTTGGAACTTCCCCGATGCGCAAAAGCCGCTCACTGACCACATTCAGCCGCGTGATCTGGTGCTGTTTCACGGCGAGATCAACATGCAGAAGCTCAACTTTGGCGAGAAGCTGATCATCAAGGGGCTGAAAGCGCCCGTCGGTGACTTCCGCGATTGGAAAGCGATCAGCGCCTGGACGATGAGCGTCGCGGATGTTCTGAAACACGGAGCCACACAGATGCCACAGTAATGTGGGGGATAGCCCTCAACGGTACTGCCGCCGCGCTAACCGCCCCAGCACATCCGGGATGAGGATACTGCCCCAGACAATCAGACGGTCGAAGAAGCGCAGCACGATCGTGCGCTGCGGGCGATGGGTGGCGCGCACAATCGCCGTCGCTACCACGTCCGCCGTCATCGTCGGCACGCCCTGCCCGGTGCGTTTACCTTCGCCCAGGCGGTTTTCGTTGAACTCGGTGTGCGTGCGCCCGACCAACACATCGGTGACGCGAATGTTGTCGTCTTCCAGTTCCAGCCGCAGTGAATGCGCCATGCTGGTGACGAAGGCCTTGCTGGCGGCGTAGGCGGCGGCATACGGCGCGACCAGGTTTGCCACGACCGATGACACGGTGATGATGTGACCGCCGCCGCTCGCGCGCATGGCGGGCACGGCCGCGCGCACGCTGTGCAGTACGCCGTCGATGTTCGTGCGTAACAACCGTTCCAGGTGCGACCACTCGGCGTCCGCGATGCCGCCGCGATGCCCGATGCCCGCGTTGGCAACCAGGATGTCCAACCGCCCGAAGCGCTCCACACCCTGCTCGACCGCCTGCCGAAGTGACTCGGGGTCGGTCACGTCCGCGCTGGCGGCGAAAACGTCACCATGCCCCGCCGGCAGCGCGGCGATGGCGCGTTCAAGTTCAGCCAGGCGTTCGGCGCGGCGGGCAAGGACGATCACATGCGTACCCTCCTGCGCGAAAGCCAAGGCCGTTTCATAGCCAATACCACTCGATGCGCCCGTGATGAGCGCGACTCGCTTGTTCACGTCATGTGTCCTGTCGATGGTGGTTTAAGTCAGTCGTCGATAGTCTTTAGCAAGAAGTGAAACCGCCACAAATCAGAATCCCGTGTTTGTCCACGAAATTACGCGACTCTCATCACAGCCACAGCTAAAGACTATCCGCAATCGACTAAACGCTCTAACCTCAGGCTGGTTTGCGCCGCTTGAAGACGCAGAAATAGGTGTTGCTCCATTCGGCGCTGCCGCCGCCCGTGAACAACACATCACCCTTCTTGCCCGCGCGCGCCACCGGCTCCATGTGCACCAGTTCCCAACCCTGATTGCCCAGCTCGTCGAGTTCGGGCATCATCGTTTCTGGCGTGTACTGCGGCGGGTTCTTCCAGTTCGGGCGGTACTGCTGAAAGAATTCCTTAACGCCAGGATTTTTGATGTCGGCCTGAACGAAGCGCGTCAGATATTCCCATTTTTCCATGCTGCTGCTCCCTAGTGAGTGACGATTAGACAAACGCCGGTTCATGGTAGACCCCGAACGCCTCGCGCATTACGTCGGTGATCTCACCGAGCGTGGCATAGGCCTTCGCGGCGCTGATCAGATACGGCATCACATTCTCGCTGCCCAAACAAGCTGCCCGCAGCGCATCCAGCGAGGCCTGTACCGCCTGATTATCGCGTTCCAGCCGCAGCCGTGCCAACCGCGCCACCTGACGCTCGTAGCCCTGTGGGTCCATTTCCAGAATCGGGATGCCGGGCGCTTCCTCGGTGACGTATTTGTTGACGCCCACAATAGTACGCTGCCTGCTATCCACTTCTAACTGATGACGATAGCTGGCGTCGGCGATTTCCTGCTGGATGAAGCCAGCACGCAGCGCAGGCAGCACGCCGCCCACCTCATCAATACGGCGGAAATAGTCGTAAACCGCCGCCTCGGTCTGGTTGGTCAGCGCCTCGATGAAATAGCTGCCACCCAACGGATCGACGGTGTTGATCACGCCGCTCTCTTCCGCAATGACCTGCTGCGTGCGCATCGCCAGCGTAACAGCATGTTCGCTGGGCAGCGCCAGCGCTTCGTCCATGCTGTTGGTGTGCAGCGACTGTGCCCCGCCCAACACGGCGGCCAACGCTTGCAGCGCCACGCGCACCAGGTTAATCTCCGGCTGCTGGGCGGTGAGGCTGACGCCAGCGGTCTGTGTGTGGAAGCGCATCAGCCACGAGCGCGGATTCTGCGCCCCGAAGGTCTCGCGCATCTCTCGCGCCCAGATGCGCCGCGCGGCACGCAGCTTGGCGATCTCCTCGAAGAAGTCATTGTGAACATTGAAAAAGAAGCTCAGACGCGGGGCGAACTCGTCAATCTTCAGCCCGCGCGCCAATGCCCAACGCACGTATTCCAGCCCATCCGCCAGTGTGAAAGCCAGTTCCTGCACCGCCGTGCTGCCCGCCTCGCGGATGTGATAGCCGCTGATGCTGACCGTGTTCCACAGCGGCATATGGCGCGTACCGAACTCGATGGTATCCGTGACGAGGCGCATCGAGGGTTCAGGCGGGAAAATAAACTCTTTCTGCGCGCTGTATTCCTTGAGGATGTCGTTTTGCAGCGTGCCCTGGAGCTTCTCCATCGGCACACCCTGCTTTTCTGCCGCCGCGATGTAAAACGCCCAGATGATCGCTGCCGGGCTGTTGATCGTCATGCTGGTGGAGACATCGCCCAACGGGATACCGTCGAAGAGCAGTTCCATATCCTGCAAGGAACTGACCGCCACGCCGCATTTGCCAAACTCGCCCAACGCTTCCGGGGCGTCGGTGTCGTAGCCCATCAGCGTCGCCAGGTCGAAGGCGACAGAAAGCCCCATATTACCCTGTTCGAGCAAGTACTTGTAGCGCGCGTTGGTCTCCTCCGCCGTGCCGAAGCCCGCGAACATGCGCATTGTCCACAGCTTGCCACGATGCCCGGTGGCATGAACGCCGCGCGTGAAGGGATACTCGCCGGGGAACCCCAGGTCGCGCAGGTAGTCCAGTTCAGCGATGTCCAGCGGTGTGTAGAGGCGTTCGATGGGCACGCTGGACTGTGTGAGAAAGGATTCGCGCTGTTCCGGCATCCGCTCGAGGGTTTTGCGCAGGGTGCTCTGCTGCCAGCGTTCCTGGGCGGCGCGAGCGGCATTTAAGGCTTGCGGGTCAAAAGTCATTTTTGTTCTCCCAATAATCCTCTACACGGGCGATTATAGCATCGTTCGCGCATGAATTTCGCCAAACAAATCCATGCGCCGTGTTTCAATATAACTTTTTTCATTTCTTTAAGATTACCCTACGTTCTTTAACATCCCTATAACTTTCCGTTAAAATTCCGGCACATTAGAAACAGCTTACACGGTGAGAAAACATGGCACTAACCACACTTGAACGGATAGAAGCTCTGGAAGCGGCGCAGCAGCCTGTGCAGCCAGAGGACACAATGGCGGAGGCGGGGCGTAAGGCGCTGCTGGGCGAATTTGTTCGGATGTTGAAGCATGAAGACGGCAGCCGCAGCGGCGAAGACATCGAAGACGTGCATCAGATGCGCGTTGCCATCCGACGAATGCGGAGTCTGCTGCGCCTGCTCGAACCCTATCTCAAGCGCGGTGACACACGTTCTTTTCAGCGTGACCTCAAGCGCATCGGCACAACGTTGGGCGAGGTTCGCGACCTGGATGTGCTGCTCGAAGACCTGCATGTCTATCAACTGACGCTGGAAGCCGACCAGCAGGCGGACATGCAGACCGTCATTGACGGGTTGGATGCCAACCGCGTCTCCGCGCGTGAAGACCTGCTAGACGAGCTGGATGCCAAGTTCTACCGTCGCTTCGTGCGCGACTTCGCAGACTTCCTGCTCACCCCTGGCAGCGGCGTCAAACCGCTCGATGGTGACGGGGTTGTGCCGACACAGATCCGCCACATCCTGCCCACGCTGATCTACGACCGTCTGGCCTCAGTGCGTGCTTACGAGACGGTCATCGATGGCGCAGACCCGACCACTCTGCACGCGCTGCGTATCGAGTTCAAACGGCTGCGCTACACAGTATCGCTGTTCGAGAGTATCCTGGGGTCACAGATTGACGAGTTCATTGATGAGCTGAAGGCGATTCAGGACTGTCTGGGACACATGAACGATGCGGCGGCGGCGCGCATCTGGCTGGATGCCTACAAGAATGACCCGGTGCAGGCATATATCGCGCAGCTTGAAGAACGCGACGCCGCGCTGCGGCTGCAATTCATGGAGATCTGGATGCGCTTCAACACGCGCAAGGTGCAGCAGAAGCTCTCGGCGGCGGTGCTGGCGCTGCGGTAATCACGACGGCGGCGCGGCCTGCCAGATGATGCGCTCACCCAGGGCAAAACCATCTCCGGCAGGCTGGCCGTCCACCATGACGGGCAGACGCGCCTGCGTCAGCGGATCGTAAATACCGATGACCAGTTGGTAGCCCTCGCCCTCCGGGATGCTGAGCGCGTCCACCTTCAAGCGCCGCCAATCGACGATGATCTCGCCGGGTTGCCAGACCAGCATCGAATAGTAGTTGCCATCGTCGGTGCGCGTGACCGGGCCATCCCACGCTTGCAGAACTGCCCCGCCCGCATCGCGCAGGTGAATGTAGACGCGGTAATCAGCGCTCAACGCTTTAAGCACTTCCCAGTACAGGTGCATGACCACCGTGCGCCCCGGCCAGAAGGTACTGCCCCCGATGTCATGCCCCAGGAACCGCACCGCATCCGCGAAGACAACATCAGCGGGCGCGGGCGCGTTGAGATTGGGTATCTCGAAACGCTTCTCCAGATGCAGTTCATAGACTGTGTACTTGAACACGCCGTCGTCGTCGCCCCAGGCACGGCGCATGATGGCGTTGCCCACATCGGGTTCGGGGTTTGCCAGCGCCAGCGCATCCAACACCTGATTCTGTCCTGGCTGGAAGGTATTGAAGTCGCCGCCCGTCTCCGGCACGCTGTAGATGAAGTAGGTCGCGCCCGTGAGGTCATCAAGGCGCGTAGGCATCGTGTCAATCTGAATGTCTTCGAGCGGGAAGAAGAAGGGCAGGCGCTTCATACCCGGCGCAATGACCCGCAGCGGCTCATCGTGGGCATCGAGGTACTGCTGTAATCCATCCACAATCGTCATCAGCGCGCGGTTGCCGGATGTGTAGCGTGCTGTGTCATCCGGCAGCATATCCGTCCACAACCAGTTCCACCCCGCGTTTTTATCGTAGAGTGGGTTGAAGATGGCGGGAACGGCCAGCGCGATGATCGCCACCGACCACAACACGCGCCCGACGCCCCGCTGCAACCACGACTCGCTCCAGCGGGCGAGGATGACGGCGGTTGGCAGCAGGAGCAAGGGCACGATGGCGAACGAGAGGCGGTAGTGATAGCTGTAGGAGTAGAACCAGGTGATGAAGTAGGGCAGGGCCAGGAGCAGCAGCCAGCCGAGTCGTTCAGCGATCTGACGGCCTTCCGGCGTCCAGCGCTCGCGGGCATACTGCCACAGCGTATGAGCGACTAACCCTGCACCCGCTGCCAGCGCCAGCCATTCCAGCGCGCCCATGCGGTTATCGGTGATACCCACACGCCCGGTGTTATGGATTGATGGCAGCACCGCGGCCAGCACAAGGATGAGTCCTGGCAGCAGGCGCGGCAGCTTCAGCCCGGCGCGATCACGCCAGAGCAGCCAGGCGCACAGCACGAACAACGCCAGCAGCGGCCAGCCAAACTCAACCCCGCTGCGAGCAGCCAACGTCTGCCAGTAACCGGGCGGGAAGTCTATAGCGTTGTGGCCGAGCGCGATATTGCGGAGATACCATGCTGCGCCGAGCGGAATCGAAGCCAATCCCGTCCAAAGGGCGAGACGTAGGCGGGGTGTATAACCCACCATCCGTCCGTTCAAAGGAGAACTCTTTTGTATAGTCACAGAAGGTTCGCCTTTGTAGGGGTGACCTGCCAGGTCGCCCCTATGCTCTGATTGAATCGCGTCCGATTGGCGACGGTAGAACCGCAGCGCCAGATCGACCAGGACGAGCAGCGCAACGCCCCAGATAAAGCCACCCATCGTTGGCTTCGTCCACATGCCGATGCCCAACAGCAGCCCGGCGATGATGGCGTAACGGCGCGCGTGCTGCCCCGCCGACAACCACGCCTGGGCAAAGAACGCGGCGGAAGCGGTGAAGAGAAACGTCAGCGGGATTTCCAGATCGCCAAAGCGCGACCACTCGGCCACATGCGGATACAACGTCCAGATGGCGGCGGCGAAAAGCCCAACACGACGGTTGAACAAGCGGCTGCCCAGGACATAGACCGCCAGGATGCAGCCCCAGTGCAGGACGGGCAGCACTGCGCGCGCGGCATGGTCGTCAATCCCGCCAACGGCGAGCTGCACGAAACTGAACTGCAGCGGCAGGAACTGCGGATAATAGTCAATCGTCGGTGGAATATGTCCCGCCAGGGTGTATAGACGCCCCTGGTAGCCATACACCCACAGCGCATCATAGGCGGTGAACGGCCAGTAGGCCACACCAACCCAACGGATGACCAGCGCGACGCCGATCAGCACCAGCAGCAGGCGTTCATCCAGGCGCAGCGGTGTAGGCGGCGTGGGCGTGTGTAACCCGCCAAGCGCGCGGTTGCGCCAGACCAGCGCCCATCCCACCAGCGCGATCACGGCTGTGCCCGTCAGTACCGTATCAAGCCGCAGCAGCGCCGCGCCGGGTACACTGCCCAACACGAACATCCATGCCGTTACCAGCGCAGGGCCGAAAGCCAGCGCCAGACAGGCAGTAACAGGCCAATCCCGCCATTCGCGGCGCGGCAGCGCGACCAGCGCCCAGGGCAGGCCGACGCCGAGGAACATCCAGAGTAAGGCGGGCGTTGCCGCCAGCATTCCAGTCAACCAATAGGGCATAAGCATCTATCGTCGTGCGTGGTTTCCAGTCGGGTTTATTCGGTTGGCGCGGTTCAGTGCCGCCGCCAGACGGCTGACGCCCAACCCCGCCATCAGCGCAACCGCCGGATAGACCGGCAGGTAGTAACGCTGCCATTCCAGTGGGGTCAGCAGCAGCGTGGTTAGCGCCATAACCAGCGCCCAGGCGCCAATCAGCGTGCGTACCGCCGCGCGGATGCGCTTGAAACGCAGCACCGCCCAAACGCCAGTCGCAATCATAACAGCCAGAATCGCCGCGCCAAAGTCCGAACCCCCGACGCTCACCCCACGCCAGACTGACGCTTCATACGCTGTGATCTGCGGGCCGATGTGCTCCAGCCAGCCCGGCGCTTCGGCATACTGCGGCAAATCCAGCAACGTCTGGCGTAGAAAACCACTGACCTGCGCGCCAAAGTCGGGGTATGCACCAAAAGCGGCAGACTGCCCTGCGAGCAAGCGCTGGCGCATGTCCAGCACCGTGCCCGCGCGCCCGAACGGATCGCCCCACCACGCTGGGTTGAGCGCGTAGAAGACCAACAGCGCAACAACGGCAGCCAGCAGCAGTCGCAGCACGATATGCACCGGGATGGCGCGCCAGGTGCGAATGGTGCGGGCGAAGATGTAGACGCCGCAGGTGATGAACACCGTGACGACTGTGAACACGGCAGTGTGTTTGCTCGCCAGCGCCAGGCCGCTGACCACGCCCAGGGCGAGTGCGCTGCGCCACGATGGTCGCAAGAGCAACCAGCAGGCCGTGAGCAGCGTCAGCAGGCTGAAGAAGGTGAAACTGCCTTCCATCATGGCGCGGCGGCCATTGATCAGCAGCGCCGGATTGATGGCATAGTAGAGGCTGGCCGTATAGGCAGCAGGACGACCGCCCACTGCCTGTCCCAACAGGAACATGACCACCACACCCGCTGCCAGCAACAGCGCCGACGGCCAACGCGCCGTTTGCAGCAGATCGTCGCTGGGGCGATGGCCGTTCTGGACATTGTAATCCCAGCCCGCCCCCCAGTCCCACTGCTCGTTGAGGTCATCCAGTGAGAAGCCGCGCAGATGCCAGGACAGACCAATCAGGTACTTACTGAGCGTGCCGTTGAGCAGGCGCAGCTCCTGCTCAGTCGCACTGGCAGGGGTCTCGCTGTAGCGCAGCCGTTCCAGGTCGCGCAGGATGAACTGGTAACCATAGTCGCGGCTCATATAAATCTGGGTGGACTCATCACCGTGAAAGGACACGAGATGCGTGCCACCCAGGATATAGATGATCAGCAGCACCAACCAGGCGATTGGCAGTGCATTGCGCTGCACGAACGTCCGAGGACGCGAACGCACCACGCTACCCAATGGTCACCAGAATCTTGTTCTGTTCAACACTCTGCCCAGCAGCGACATGCACGGCCTGGACGACACCATCGCGCGGCGCTTTGAGTTCGTTCTGCATCTTCATCGATTCGAGGATCAGCACCGTCTGCCCGGCCTTGACCTCCTGTCCCACCTCAATCGAGACAGCGACAACCAGCCCCGGCATAGGCGACTTGATCGAAGCCTCGCCCGTATCAGTAATGCCGCCACCTGTGCGCTGCGCCATCAGCAGGGTGCGTTCATCCATCACCTTGCTGGTGAACAGGCGTCCGCGCACCAGCACCTGCACCTCGCCCTCGCGCTCCTCGATCACCAGATTGTGCGAGAGCATGTTGGTCAGCAGCGAATACTGCGATGGCCCCAGCGCCAGGAAATCTACCTGCCGCCGTTCGCCGTTGACCAGGATGCTGCCGTCGCGTTCGATCTCGATCTCAAACTGTTTGCCATTGACCATCGTGACGTATTTCATCAGCGGTGCATCCTTTCCCAACGCCCGACCCACTTCCAGTTGCTCGTGTCGCGTTCGCCGCGCGTGACCACCTGGCTGGCGCGCTGGCGCTCACGGTGGGCGAACAAAGTGGCGGCAATCGCTGCGATTTCGAGTTCCTCTTCGCTCGGCGATTCTTCGTAGGTTGTCATGCTGAATCGCTCTTCGACGAACTTGGTATCGAACATGCCCGCGATGAAGCTGAAGCTGTTCATCAGGTTCTGATGGAAGGGGATGTTATGCTTGACGCCCATGATGGTGTATTCTTCCAGCGCGCGGCGCATCCGCAGGATGGCCTCGCCGCGATCTTCGCCCCAGCAGATCAGCTTGGCGATCATGCTGTCATAATACGGCGTGATTTCGTAACCGTCATAAACACCGCTGTCGACGCGCACGCCCGGCCCGGTAGGGATGTTGAGCGAGGTGATTCTGCCCGTCGAAGGGATGAAGTTGTTATAGGGGTCTTCGGCGTTGATGCGGCACTCGATAGCCCACCCGGTCGGCTCAAGGAAGCTCTGCGTCGGCCCCATGCGCCGCCCACGCGCGATACGAATCTGTTCCTTGACGAGGTCGATACCCGTGACCAGTTCGGTGACGGGGTGCTCAACCTGCAAGCGCGTGTTCATCTCCAGGAAGTAGAAATTCTTGTCCTTGTCGACCATGCACTCGATGGTGCCTGCGTTGACGTAACCGACCGCTTCGGCGGCTTTCACAGCCATCTCGCCCATGCGGCGGCGCAGGTCAGGATCGACGAAGGTGCTGGGCGCTTCTTCCACGAGCTTCTGATGACGACGCTGAATCGAACATTCACGCTCGCCCAGGTGGATGGTATTCCCGTGCGTATCGGCCAGAACCTGGAATTCGATGTGACGCGCGCCGATCAGCAGTTTCTCGACATACACCTCACCATTGCCGAAGGCGCTCTCGGCCTCGCGCCGCGCCGATGCCAACGCTGCAGGCAGGTCTTCCGGCTTGTGGACAGCGCGCATCCCTTTACCACCGCCACCTGCCGAGGCCTTCACCAGAATAGGGAAGCCCAGCGACGGGGCGATGGCGATAATCTCTTCGTCACGCAGACCCGGTTCGGTGCCCGGCACGACGGGGACTCCCGCCTTCTTGACCGTCTCGCGGGCGGTCTGCTTGTCGCCCATGACTTCGATGGCGTGCGGCGGCGGGCCGATGAAAACGATGCCCTCGTCGGCACACATCTGCGAAAAATAAGCACGCTCGGAGAGGAACCCGTAGCCGGGATGGATGGCATCCGCGCCCGTCTTGCGCGCGGCTTCGATGATCTTCTCGGCCACCAGATAGCTTTCGCGCGGCTGCGGCGGGCCGATGAAAACGGCCTCATCGGCGTAGCGCACATGCAGCGCGGTGCGGTCGGCTTCAGAGTACACCGCGACCGAGGCGATACCCAGGTCACGGCAGGCGCGGATCACCCGGATGGCAATCTCGCCACGATTGGCGATCAGCACCTTCTTGATTTTCGTTTGTTGAGCTGATTCACTCACGTCATTTTACCTCGTCGAAAAATCGCAACACGGCCTGATTAAAGGCGGGCGTGTTGTCCCAGTTCAGTAAATGTCCAGCATTAGGAATGATTTCCAGGCGCGCGCCGGGGATGAGCTGTACCATCGTGCGCCCATAACCATGTGTCGCACGGTTATTCTGGGCGATCAGCACGAGGGTTGGGCACTGAATACGGCTGAGTTCGGCGCGCCCGGAATACTGGCTGTTGGCCTGATACACGTTCCAGAAATTCTCCGGGTTGGCAATGTGCGGCGCAAAACCCGCCTCGATGACCGGGACGGCCTGCGGCGAACGGTTGGCTAATTGGCGCGCGGTCATGCTCGCCAGCCGCTTGATGCCGATCATACGGCTGAGCCACCCGGAGAACGACATCATCGCCTGCATGAACGGGTTATCGAAGCCGAAGTTGCTCTCTGCGATAATCAGCGCCTTCACACGGGTTGGATAGCGCGCCGCCATCTGTTGAGCGACCGCGCCGCCCATCGAATGCCCACACACCAGCGCGCCTTCGATGCCCAAGGCATCCAGCAGCGCGATCATGTCGTCGGCAAACTGCGGAATGGAATAGGGTTCAGCGTGCTGCGCCGAGCCGCCGTGCCCGCGAATATCCGGCACGATCAGGTTGAATCGGTCAGCGAGTGTCTTGATCTGCGGTTCCCACGACGCGCCGGAAACACCCGCGCCATGCAGCAGCAGGAGCGGTTCGCCCTGGCCGTAGCGTTCGCAGTCGATCGCTGTGCCGTTGATAGATAGACGCTGCATCGCCATGCCCCTATACCCTAGAGCGGGATGTTCCCGTGCTTGCGTGCCGGGTTGCTGTCACGCTTGTTCTGGAAGACTTCCAGGCCGTTGATCAGGCGGGCGCGGGTATCGCGCGGCTCGATGATGTCGTCAATGTAACCCCGTTCGGCGGCGACATACGGACTGGCGAACTTCTCGATGTAGTCCTTGACCAGTTCGGCCTTGCGCGCAACAGCGTCTTCAGCCGCTTCGAGTTCACGACGAAAAACGATGCTCACCGCGCCATCCGGCCCCATCACGGCGATTTCGGCGGACGGCCAGGCCAGATTGAGATCGCCGCGAATGTGCTTGCTGCTCATAACGCAGTACGCACCACCGTAGCTCTTGCGCGTCGTCACAGTCAGCTTGGGCACGGTGGCTTCGCAGTAGGCATAGAGCAGCTTAGCGCCCGCGCGGATGATGCCGCCGTATTCCTGCGCCGTGCCGGGCATATAGCCGGGGACATCGACGAAGGTGACAATTGGGATATTGAAGGCGTCGCAGAAGCGGATGAAACGCGCGGCCTTCTCGCTGGCGTCAATGTCCAGCACACCAGCCAACACGGCGGGCTGATTGGCGACGATGCCAACGCTGTGACCGCCCAGTCGCGCGAAGCCGACGACGATGTTCATGGCAAACTGCTCATGAATCTCGAAGAAGATGCCGTCATCGACAACTTTGCGGATAACCTCTTTGATGTCGTAAGGCTTGTTCGGGCTGTCTGGCACAATCGTGTCGAGCGCCGCATCAGCACGCAGCGGGTCGTCATTCGAGGGCATGAAAGGCGGGTCTTCCATGTTGTTGCTGGGCAGATAGCTGAGCAGTTCGCGCGCCAGCATGAGCGCCTGCGTCTCGTTATCCGCGACCAGATGGCAGACGCCGCTCTTGGCCGCGTGAACCATGGCCCCGCCCAGCTCGTCGTGCGTCACGTCTTCGTGTGTGACCGTCTTCACCACATCAGGGCCAGTGATATACATATAGCTGCTGTCCTTCACCATGATGATGAAGTCGGTCAGCGCAGGGCTGTAAACCGCGCCACCCGCGCACGGCCCCATAATCAGACTGATTTGCGGGACAACGCCGCTGCTGAGGGTATTGCGCAGAAAAATCTCGGCATAACCTGCCAGGCTGTCTACCCCTTCCTGGATACGTGCGCCACCGCTGTCGTTGATGCCGATCATCGGCGCGCCGACCTTGAGTGCCATATCCATGACCTTGCAGATTTTCTCCGCGTGCGCCAGGCTGACGCTACCACCGATGACGGTGAAATCCTGCGAGAAGGTGTAGACCAGTCGACCGTTGATCGTACCCCAACCCGTAACCACGCTGTCTCCGAAAGGCTTGTTCTTTTCCATGCCGAAGTCATGTGAGCGGTGGGTGACGAAGGCGTCGAGTTCACGGAACGAACGCGGGTCAAAAAGCAGGTCGGTGCGTTCGTGGGCGGTATGGCGTCCCCCTTTGCGCTGCTTTGCCACCCGCTCCGGCCCACCCCCTGCGTGGCTTTGTTCGCGTTTGCTGCGCAGCAAATCAATCTTGGCGTTATCAGTCATGTCTATCGTCTCCGTTGATCTTCTTCAGGCTCAGGCGGGAGCGCAGGCGCGCCGCCGCCAATGCAATCAGTGGTATACAAACCAACACCAGGAGAAACGGGAGTCGCCCCCGGTCGTAGTCGGCACTCACATATAAAAACAGCCTCAAGACGCTGTAGATGCTGAATCCGGCGAGGATGCTCGTGCCGAAGCGCAGCGCACCAGCCCTGCGCCGCCAGATGAACCCAGCAGCGAGGAGCGCGAACAAGGCCCAAATCCCGGCAGCAGAGAATTCCAGAGGGCGGGAGAGGCTGACCAAGGAGGTAAGGTCATCCGGGATATTAAGGGCGCGCCAAGCCGCGTTGGCCTGGAAGATCGCTACAAATAGCAGCGTCAACAGCAGCCAGCGTGCAAGGCGCAGGGGAGCGGGGGAAACCGAAAGTGAGGCATCTTGCGTCATAAAAGCGGATTATATCCTGCCGACACAATAGCGACAAAATCAGCAGTCCGAATTCCGCTATTCATCACACCCAGGACGGGTTAATCATCATAAATGCGGCCCCTTTGATAACCAAATTCGGCACGGCCTACGGCGAAATACCGTTGTCTCGCTATAATCTCCGCACTTGTGTCACAGACTGATCAATGGAGGATGCGTCATGGCGAGCGAAAAGAAATACCACATCGGGTTTGGCGCGGATGATCTGGACGGCGTGGAGATTGCCTTACTCTCCGGCGACCCGGAACGCGCCGCTAAAATCGCCGGACGCGCGAAAGACCCGGCAGAGAACAAGTACCTGGAATGCGAGCGCGAACTTTCGACCGTGCGCGGGCTGAACAGCTACATTGCGCGTTTCCCAGATGGCAAGCGCGTCGTCTCGGCCACGAGCGGTATGGGTGCGCCCTCTCTGAGCATCGTCGTCAACGAGCTAGCCGCGGTAGGCATCCGCCAGATCATCCGCGTGGGTACAACGGGGTCGATTCAACCGGATGTTCACGCGGGCAGCGTGGTGATCTCACGCGCGGCGCTGTGCCGCCAGGGTGCGGCGGACGACATCGCGCCGAAAGAATACCCGGCAGCAGCCAATCCATTCCTCACCGTCGCGTTGGTCGAGGCGGCACGCAAACTGGGCGCGGACTGGCATATCGGCGTCACCGCGTCGGTAGACACGTTCTATGAAGGGCAGGGGCGCAGCGATACCTCGTTCAACAAACACCTTCAGCCCTGGCTGAACGACATCGAAACGCAGTATCAGCACCTGGGCATCCTCAACTTCGAGATGGAAGCCGGGACGCTGTTCAAGATGGGCGGCGTGTATGGACTGGCAACAGCCTGCATCTGCGCCGTGATCGCAGAACGCACGCAGGCCGAAGCCATCGATGAGGAACGCAAGAAGATCGCGGAAGAAAACGCGATTCGCATCGCGCTCCAGGCTGTGCAAGACCTGGACGCAACTTACCTCGACCCGCGCTACTGGCGCTAGATCACAAACCTATCCCTCCGGCAGCGGGGGCGCGGCAACCAGCGGCAATGCACCGCACGCGCCGCCCGCTGCGGTTACGTTTGCCGCGACCCAGAAGCCGTCCGCCAGCCGCCACCACAGCGCGCCATCCGTGCCCTGCGCGCGCGCATCCGGCAGCCCATAAAATCCCGCCGGGATGCCGCGCCGTATCGGATACTCGACACCAGGGCCACCCCGCAGGTTGACATCAACTGACCAGGCAGCTACGCAGGGCGCGTCGGCGGCGATGGTGTTAAGGAAACCGGTTCCGATGGCGAAGGGGAAGATCAGCCCGCCGAGCGAGAACGGCAGTTCAACCGGACGCGGCAGCAGCGCCAGGGGCAGCGACTGCGCGCGGGCGTAGTTGTATTCCAGCGCGTCTTCATACACGATGACCTCGCCCTGGAACGCATAGATGATCTGCTGTCCCGCTTCCACGAGCTGCTGCGCCCCATATGACGCCGCGCCCTCCAGCACGCTCAGCATAGTCTTACCCTCGGCGGTGGATTGCAGCAGCAGCGTCCCCGTGAAAATCAGAGGCGCTCCGTTCACGCGCAGTTCAATGCCCGCCGCACCATCCGGCGACTGAACGAGGATGCCACTGTCCGGCGTGCCAGAACAAGTCGAATCCTGGAAGCCTGTGCGGAAACGGAAATCCTGCATCGGGCCGTAGATGCCCGCCACTTCCGGCATGTTCTCCGGGTCGAAGACAGTGAGCAGGCTGAAATCCTGATCACTGCTGATCAGGTCGGAAGAGACCCATCCGAACTGCACATAAATCCAGCTTGTATCCGCCAGTCTGCCGAGGGCGCGCACCGTTTCGCCAAACTGGAGCGCCCCAGCCAGCGGCGCATCCGGCGACGGTTGGGTGCGCAGGTTCGCACCTGCGTTCCAGGTCACGCGCGCATCCACCGTGACCAGATCGAGCGCGCCGACGCGTTCGTTTTGCAGCGTCACATCGCCAAACATCAGCAGCGTCACGCCGCGTTCCGGCAGGCTGGCGCGCACGTTCAGTACCGCAATACCCCAATCTTCAGCAGCGGCATTTAAGGGCCGCGAAATCAGCGTCTGCACGCTGCTCAAATCGGCCACATCGCCAGGTTCGGAGAAGTCGAGGCGCACATTTTCCGCAGGCTGCACCTCTAGCGCCGCGCTGCCGTAGCAGGCCTGGCTAAAGCCGATCTCGACGCACGTTTCGGCCACCTGAGCGATAACCTGCTGCGCGAAAGCCGCACAATCCGCATCCTGAGCAAGGACGGGAGCAGCGATGAGGATGATCAGCAGAAACGCAAGTCGCAGCCCGGTCGCCAGATAATGCATTAGCCCTGCCCCTTCAGTTCGTACAGTTCCACCATAACACCGCCCGTGCTTTTCGGATGTACAAAAGCGTAGCGCGTGCCGTCTTCACGGGTGCGCGGCGTCTCGTTGATCAGTTCAACCCCATTGGCGCGAATCGTCGCCATAGCCGCCTCGATGTCGCTGACGGCGATGCAGACATGGTGCATACCCGGCCCGCGCTTGGCGAGGTACTTGGCAATGCCGCTGTCGTCGGTGATCGGCTTGAGCAGTTCCACACGCGACTCACCCACGTTCAGAAAGGCAATATCGACCGCCTCGTGTTCGTTATGTTCTGTTCCGCCCAGCGTCAGGCCGAGCGCCTGCTGCCAGAAGTTGAGCGCGGCAGGCATGTCGTCCACGACGACGGCGAGGTGATCAATCTTAATCGGTGGCATGGTTACATTCCTCACATTCACTGGAATAGGCCCCATAACGCGCCCATTATAGCCGCTGCGAGTGCTATAATCAGGTGAAAATTCCACAATGCATACTGAGGGACTGATAATGGTCACTTTGAACCAACCAGCCAATCTGCTCTTACACCTGAGCGACGAACACATCTCACTGCAAAAGACCGTGCGCGACTTCGCCCAGAAACGCATCGTACCGATTGCGCCGGAGTTTGACGAAAGCGGCGAGTTCCCGATGGAGACCATCAAGCAGATGGGCGCGATGGGGCTGATGGGCATCGAAGTGCCGGAGGAATATGGCGGCGCGGGCATGGACACACTGGCCTATGTGCTCACGATGGTCGAAGTCGCCAAGGCCGACGCCAGCCACAGCACCATCGTCAGCGTGAACAATTCGCTTTACTGTCACGGCATTCTCAAGTTCGGCACGGAAGAACAGAAACAGCGCTACGTGGTGCCCGTCGCCGGCGGCGAGAAGATCGGCGCATACAGCCTGACCGAACCCATGTCCGGCAGTGATGCAGGCACGATGCAAAGCCGTGCCGTGCTGAACGACGCTGGAACGCATTATGTGATCAACGGTCGTAAGAGCTGGGTGACGAGCGGGCCAGTGGCGGACTACGTGGTGCTGTTCACCATGACCGATCCCGACAAGGGGCATAAGGGCATCACCGCCTTCATCATTGACGCGACTCAGCCGGGCTTCATTCGCGGCAAGAAAGAGCCGAAGCTGGGCATTCGCGCCAGCGCGACGAGCGAACTGGTCTTCGATAACTACCTCTGCCCGGTCGAGAACGTGTTGGGCAAGGTCGGCGATGGGTTCAAGATCGCCATGACAGTGCTGGACGCCGGGCGCATCGGCATCGCCTCGCAGGCGCTGGGCATCGCGGAGGCCGCTTATGAGGCAGCGGTGGCCTATGCGCGCGAACGGCAGGCCTTCGGCGGCCCTATCGGCCAGTTCCAGATGATTCAGCAAAAAATCGCCGATATGAAGACGCGCATCGAGGCAGCACGCCTGCTGATCTACAACGCTGTGCTGGCGAAGGAACGCGGAAAAGTCACGGGCGAGCGCTACACGCTGGAAGCCAGCATGGCAAAGCTGTTCGCCAGCGAGACAGCCATGTTTGTGACAGACGAAGCTGTGCAGATTCACGGCGGCATGGGCTACAGCAAGGAACTGCCCGTCGAGCGCTACTACCGCGACGCGCGCATCACCCGCATCTACGAAGGCACGAGCGAGGTGCAGCGCATGGTGATCGCGCGGCAGGAGCTGGGGCTGCGTTAGGTAGAGGGAGATAGGTGATGGCACTACCCAGGCCGAAAATGACGCCGCAGGAGTATCTGCGCTTCGAGCGGACGAGCGAGGTCAAGCACGAGTTCTACAACGGCGAAATCTTCGCCATAACGGACGCGAGCGAAAATCATAATGTGGTTGCAGGCAATACGTTTGCTGCTTTGCATAGCCAACTGCGCCAGCGCCCCTGCAAGCTCTATCCTGGAGATATGCGCGTGCATATCCCTGCGACGGGACTGTACACCTATCCCGATGTGACAGTGGTCTGTGGCACGCCGCAGTTCGATGACAAGGAACTCGATACCCTGCTCAATCCCACCGTGATCATCGAAGTGCTGTCACCTTCTACTGAGAGCTATGACCGAGGCAAGAAGTTTGAGCATTACCGTTCGATTCCATCATTACGCGAATACGTGTTGATCGCCCAGGAGGAGATGCGCGTCCAGCTCTACACGCTGAAGAATGACTTCTGAGTGTTTGATGAGGCCACCGCGCCTGACGCAAAGCTCACACTCATATCGATTGAGTGTACGCTGGCCGTCAGTGATGTCTATGAAAAAGTAACCTTTGATAGTGACGAACAAGGAAACACCTGATGAAAGCAGCAGTCATTACCGGACACGGCGGCCTGGAAGTCGTCACAACCGTCAGCGATCTGCCTATTCCTGAACCCGGGCCAGGCGAGGTGCGGATTGCGATTAAAGCGGCGGCACTCAACCGGCTCGACTTGTGGGTGCGAATGGGCTGGCCGGGGCTGAACCTGAAGATGCCGCACATCATCTGCGCGGACGGCGCGGGCGTCGTTGATGCTGTCGGCGCAGGCGTGAAGGCCTTCGCGGCAGGCGACCGCGTATGCATCGACCCGACAATCGTAGACCCGGACAGCCCGGCGCTAATGACCGGGTTGGAAAACCAGTCGCGCATTCACCTGCTGGCTGAATCTGTCCCCGGCGTAGCGGCAGAGTTTGTCGTGCTGCCACAGCGCAACCTGCTAAAGCTGCCCGATCATGTCAGCTTTGAGGGCGCGGCGGCGGCGGGGCTGGTCTATGTCACGGCGTGGCATTCGCTGATGACGCGCGGCGGGCTGCGGGCAGGCGAGACGGTGCTGATCGTCGGCGCGGGCGGTGGCGTGAACAGCGCCAGCATTCAGATCGCCAAACTGGCCGGGGCGGTGGTCTATGTGGTCGGCAGCAACGCGGAGAAGTGCGCCAGGGCGCGCGAACTGGGCGCAGACGTGACGATCAACCGCGAAGAGACGCCCAATTGGTCGAAGGCCATGTACCAGATGACCAACAAGCAGGGCGTGGATGTGGTGATCGACAATGTGGGCAGCTCGACCTTCAACGACAGCATCCGTTCAGCGCGCATCGGTGGGCGCATCCTGGTGGTAGGCAATACCAGCGGGCCATTCGTCGAACTCGATTTGCGGCAGATTTTCGCGCGACAAGTCAGCATTATCGGCAGCACGATGGGGCCGCACCAGGATTTCGTCAAGGTGATGAACCTGGTCTTCGCGGGTAAGCTGCATCCGGTCATCGGCGCGACCCTGCCCCTGGACGAAGCCGCCAAAGCGCAGGAGATGCTGGCGAACTTCGACGTGTTCGGCAAGATCGTGCTGACGCTGTAACGCCGATGGATTACCTGGCCGCGACGCTGCGGGCAATCGCTGATCAATGCGGCCTCAAACCGCTGAAGCAGGTGGCGCTGCTGCCCGGCGTGCGCGCGGCTTACCGGCTGACAGTGCGCTACCACGACCGCCGCGCTCATGACTCGGTGGCGACGCTGCGGCTGGTGCGAGTGGGCGGGCCGCAGCTCGAGGTGGTGTACCGCGCCCTGTTTGATCACAAGCCCGTACACTTCGCTATCGAGACCACGCGCGTGCAGGCGTTCGAGGATGCGCTGATCACCGCGCACTTCGACCACCTGCGCGACGCGCAGAACCTGCCACCGCATGGGGCTGACTTATGGCTGCTGGAGCGCGCGGCGGGTGGTTTTTATCACAGCGTGCTGCTCGCGCCGGAACTGACGGGCGGCGGTCACGCGCGCGTCGTCTACATCGTCGCCAGCCACCTGCCAGAAGCATTGCGTGAAGTTCAGCCCTGACTCACCTGACGAGGAAGATCATGTCCGATCCCCTGCAACACCTGGATAGTCTCGCGCAGCACAGTGATATCTACAAAAATGCGCGGCGCATGGCAATCATCGACGTGGGCAGCAACACCTGGCGACTGATCGTCGTCGAGTATGTGCCCAATCTGAGCTTTCGTGTGGTGGACGAGGTGAGCGAAACTGTGCGGCTGGGTGAAGGCATGGCCGAGTCAAACGTGCTGCGCGCGGCGGCGATGGATCGTGCCTCGAAAGCGATGCAGGTCTACGCGGGTTTCTGCCGGGCGTCGGGCATTGACGAGATCATCGCGGCGGGGACGAGCGCGGTGCGCGACGCCAGCAATCAGGTGCGCTTCCTAGCGCGGCTGGAGGCGGAAACAGGCATCAAGGTGCGCGTACTTTCCGGCGAGGAAGAAGCCTACTATGGCTATCTGGCCGCTGTGAACAGCACGACGCTGGCGGACGGTTTCGTGATCGACCTGGGCGGCGGTTCGATGCAGATCACCCGCGTGGAAGATCGCCAGATTCGTGAGCATATCAGCCTGCCGTTGGGCGCGGTGCGCATGACCGAACGTTTCCTGACTTCCGACCCGGTGAAAGAGGGCGAAGTGGATGCGCTGCGCGGCTTCCTGCAAGGGCAGTTCGCGCAGTTCAAGTGGTTCCGACACAAACGCGGGATGCGGCTGGTAGGCGAAGGTGGCAACGTGCGCCTGGCCGGGCGGCTGATCCAGAAACAGGCCGGCTATCTGCTGGATACCCTGCACGGATACACCTTCCGCGCCAGCCAGTTGAAGGACATCCGCGACCAACTCGTGGAACGCAGCGTTGAACAGCGGCGGCGCATGAGCGGGATGAAGGCAGAGCGTGCCGACCTCTCGTTGGCGGGAGCTGTCGTCGTGCATGAGGCGATGCGGGCGAGCGGCTTTGAAGAGATCGAAATCTGCGGGCAGGGCATCCGTGAGGGGCTGTTCTATGAACGTTTTCTGACGGAGGGGGAGACGCCGATCTTTGACGATGTGCGGCGCGCTTCCGTGCTGAACCTGGCGCACCTGCACCGCTTCCAGGAGCGCCACGCCGTACACATCGCACACCTGACGCTCTCGATGTTCGACCAACTGCCGCCGGGCGTGCATCAGTGCCGGGCGAACGAGCGCGACATCCTGTGGGCGGCCTCGATGCTGCACGACATCGGCGTGACGGTCGATTATCACGATCACCACAAGCACAGCGCCTATCTGATTCTGAACGCCGGGCTGCCGGGTTACACGCACCGCGAGATCGCGCTGATCGCCCTGCTGGCGCGCTACCACCGCAAAGGCGAACCCAGAGCCGACGAATTCGCGGCGCTGCTGGAAGCGGATGATGACAAGCGCCTGCTGCAACTGTGTGCGCTGCTGCGACTGGCCGAGCAGATCGACCGTTCGCGCGACGGCGTGGCGCGCGACGTGCTGCTGACCACCGGGCGCGATTGGGCGCAGCTTGAACTGCTGGTGCGCGGAGACGGGCAGGTGGCGCTGTGGTCGGTGCTACGCCACCGCGACATCTTCCAGCAAGCCTTCGGGTTGGCGCTGGAGGTGACGCTCACGCCAAGTGCGACATAAGAAGCCTGTCTATTGAAGAATACATTGATCAAATAAGGATTCTCATCATGAACCGCATTATGCAACCTGTTTTCATCGCACTGGGCATCATCACCACCGCGCTCACCATCGGCTTTTGTTTCCAGATGGAGTGGGCAACGGGGTTGTGGATGTGGCCGGATGGACGCCTGACCTACATCTTCATCGCCTCGATCATGGCAGCAATCGCCGCGCCTGTCTTCTGGATGGGTTTCACGCGTGAGTGGGGCGCGGCAACAGGAGGTGCGATCAACCTGTTGATCCAGGCTGGCGGCAGCACGCTCTTTCTGCTCCAGCTATCCAGTCTGAATCAGCAGCCCAATCTGGTGCTGTATGCCGCCGCATTTGGTGCGTTTACGTTGGGCAACGTGGTGATCTTCCTGTGGGGTCGTCGCCACCCTGTGCAGGACATGCGCCCTGTCCCACGCCCGGTCTATTACTCGTTCATCGTCTTTGTCATCGTGCTGGTCGCGGTGGCAATCGCGCTGCTGCTGCGCCTGCCTGTCGTCTTCCCCTGGCCGCTCAAACCCGAAACCTCGGTCATCATTGGCTGGGTTTTCGCGGGAACGGCCTTCTATTTCTCATTTCCGTTCCTGCGTTCGGGGTGGAGCAATGCACAGGGGCAGTTGTTGGGTTTCCTGGCCTATGACATCATTCTGATCATCCCGTTCATCGACCATTTCCGCACCGTACTGCCTGAACACCGTCTGAGCCTGATGATCTACACCGGGGTACTGGTTTACAGCGGCTTGCTGGCGATCTACTATCTGTTCATCCACAAACCAACGCGGCTGTGGCTGGGCAAAAACCGGGCTGACTTTGTTCAAGCTGACGAATAAAGCCCTGCGAATCGGGTGAATGCAGATTGATTACCAGCCTTGATGTACGAGGTAAACGATGACAGATACCACGGAGACCGAAGTCAAACTGCACTACCCTGATCTGGTTGGGATGCAGACTCGCCTGGAAGCTGCCGGCGCGGAACTGATCGTGCCGCGCGTGTTCGAGCGCAACGTGCGTTACGAGAATGCCGAGAAGACGCTCAGTCCGCGTGGCATCGTGCTGCGGCTGCGCGAGGATAACCATGTCCGGCTGACCTACAAAGAGGGTGGAAAGCTGGAAGATGGCGTGGTCAGCCGCTTCGAGGCCGAGGTTGAGGTGAGCGACTTCGGTGTGATGCAGACCATCCTGGGCAAGCTCGGCTATGCGCCCTATCTGATCTACGAGAAGTACCGCATGACTTATATGTTGGACGGCGCGGAGGTCGTGCTGGACGAGATGCCCTACGGCAATTTCATCGAAATCGAGGGTGACAAAGACACTATCGAACGGGTGATGACTCGCCTGGGGTTGCAGGGCGCGCGGCGTTATACTCAGAGTTATATCGTACTCTTCCAGATCGTGAAGGCGCGGCTAGGATTGACCTGTCACGATCTGACGTTCGCCAACTTTGAGGGCGTGGACGTGCCGGAGAGCGCGTTCGCATAAGGAGTCAGCACGAAAACATGACGACCACCAGCAAACAGCAGCAGGAACGCAAAGATCGCTTCGTTACGTCATC
>JAEUQX010000028.1 GCA_016788625.1 Anaerolineae bacterium | reverse complement strand
CAGTCAGAGGGAAACGTCGTTGATGAACAAGCATATGATTGGAGTGATGTAAAACTGCGTCCCAAAACTGCTGATGACATTAAGGAATGGATGCACATGTTTAATGAGCAGTGGAACGCATCTGGGATTTGTCCTGACCCTAATATGTATGAGGTGCAAAACTCAGATTGGATTACATCAACACGAGACAGTAACTTAGATGGATACAAACAACTTCTACTTCTTGGCGAGGAGATGTATGTAGAAGTTTTATGTAAACATTGGACTTGGGTCGCTGGTGAATGGATAGATTGGTCAAAAGAATCACATTAAGTCACAGTTGCCCTCCTCGAATCACGCCACTATGCCCTATACAGCGACCCCTTCGGTGCGCCGGGCACGAGCCAGACTCCCTACGGCTTCACGGGCGAGCCGACCGACAGCACCGTCCTGGTGTGCCTGTGACCGCGGGAAGGGTGCATTTCATTTTGGGAGCGGCGGGAGGATATACGCCCTGGCATAAGGGCGCAATGCATTGCGCCCCTACAAAAATCCGTCGTGTGTAGGGGCGGATTATCTCGCCCCAATTTTGAAATGTACCCCCGCAGGAAATTCCTTCAGGGGCACGCCCGCTACGACAACCCGGCGCTGGGTCTGTTCGCCTGCCTGGGTTCAGCCTGCCGTTTGCGCCTTGGCAAGGCGCGCGAGGACGTTCGACAGGATGAAATCAATGACGAACCAGGTCACCAGGAATGCGGCGCATTCCAGCGTGAAGCTGCGGAATTTGTAGAACGTCTCCGCAATGAAGAAGGCCAGCAGCAGAGCAGGCGCTTGCTGCGTGAGCAGGTTTTTGATGCTTTGTGAACGAATTAAGGTATACATGGTTTGTCCTAGGCTATGGGATTAATGCGATACTGGTGCAGCATGGAGTTGAACTCGGCTAAATCGCCATTCAGCAGTTCAGCGAAAGCAGCAAGTTCCCCTTCGATGCGTTGGTTCAGGTCTTCAAAGACGGCCTGAGCCTGATCTGTCGGTCGATAGTCGCCCGCCGTGATGACATACACGAGGTCGGCCAGTTTCTGCGTGAGCTTCGAGCCATGATTGAGCATCCCCGGCCAGCCGCGTTTGAGGTTTGGCGTCATCAGGTTTTGTTCGATCTTCAGGACGCGCTCTTGCAGGTCTTTGGCGGCGTCGCCCAACGCTTTGGTCTCCGCATCTGCGTGCAGCCGCTTCGACCAGTCTTCCAACTGCTGGCGTATGCGGCGCATCTGATTGACGTTCTGATTGGCCTTCGAGAGTTCATCACGGATTTGCATGAGCAGGCCGTACTGCGCGTGCAGGTCTTCGTCAGCAGTCGCGCTGCGCGGGTCGCGGATGACCGTGAAGGTTTGTTCGAGGCGGGTTTCGCCCAGCACCAGCTCGACGATGTAATCGCCAGGTGGAACCATCGCCCCCTGCATGGTCGCGCCGAAGGGGTCGTAAGCATCAAGCATCGTGGCATTTTCGACCCGCAGGTTCCAGATGAAGCGATTCCAACCTGCCGCTGATGGAATGTGCAGCGGCTTGGGTTTGCCTTCTGGGAACTCGGATTCAGCTTTCTTGATGTCCGCGTTGGTGCTGGTGAAGGACTTCAGCAGGTTGCGCTGCGCATCATAGAAGTTGAGCGTGATGACCTCGCTCGGCGCTGCGGGCAGGTAGTAGCGAATGATGGCACCGGGCGGCGGATTTTCACCCGCGTCGAGGAGTTTTACGTCCGCGCCATTTTCATCGTTGGCCTTGCTGCTGTATGCGCTGACCATGCCCAGGGTGTAATTCTTGCCCGTAGTCGGCGCGAAATCACTCTCAAAGATTTGCGGCAGCACGCGTGCGGTTTCGCGCGGCTTGAGCAGCGTCGCCCCTTGGAGATCGGCCATCTGATGCAGGGCGGTCAGGTCATCCATAACCCAGAACGAGCGCCCGTGCGTGGCAGCAATCAGGTCATTATCCTTGACGAGCAGGTCATAAATCGGCACGACGGGCAGATTTGCCTGCAAGGGCTGCCAGTTCGCGCCAGCATCAAAAGATACGTGGACGCCTAACTCCGTGCCGCAGTAGAGCAGTCCCTGGCGGGCGGGGTCTTCGCGGATGACGCGGGTGAATTCGCTGCGCGGGATGCCGCTGTCGATGCGCGTCCAGGTTTTCCCCATGTCAGTCGTCTTGTAGAGATACGGGGAGAAGTCATCCATCTTGTAGCGCGTGGCCGCCAGATACGCCGTCCCTTTGTCGTGCCTGGACAGCTCGATCATGCTGATGAGGATCGGCTCGGCGAAATCGGGCGGGGTGATGTCCTGCCAGTTCGCGCCGCCGTCCCTGGAGATGTGCAGCAGACCATCATCCGAACCCGCCCAGAGAACGCCTGCTTCATGCGGCGACTCGGCAAAGGCCCACACGGTGGCGTAGACTTCCGCGCCCACCGAATCGCGGTTGATCAGACCGCCGGTCGGCTGAAGCGTGTCCGGGTTGGCGCGGGTCAGATCGGGGCTGATGGCCGTCCAGCTCTGGCCTTCGTTCGTGCTTTCAAAGACGAGGTTGCCAGTCACATACAGCTTGTTCGGGTCGTGCGGCGAAATGACAATCGGGTACGTCCAGGCAAAGCGATACTTGTGGTTGATCGCGCCCTCGCCCGCTGTTACTTCGGGCCAGGTGGTGATCAGGCGTGTCTGTTTGCTGCGATGGTCGTAGCGCTGCAGGCAGTTGCCGCCGCCCGGCGAGCTGCCGATTGCGCCAACATAGACGATGTCGGGGTCATCGGGCTTGACGGCGATATAACCGCTTTCGCCCGTCCCGGCAGGGTAGCATTCAGACCAGGTAATCAGGTTCCAGCTACCTCGACTGGGAACAGCGATGCTGGAGTTATCCTGCTGCGTGCCATAGACCGTATACGGCTTGCGGCTGTCGGCAGCGAGGTGATAGAACTGCGCGGTGGGCTGGTTGTAGATGCTTGACCAGGAAGCGCCGCCGTTGAAAGACACACACGCGCCGCCGTCATTCCCCTGTACCATGCGCTGCGGGTTTTTGGGGTCAATCCACAGGTCGTGGTTGTCGCCATGCGGCGTGTTGATTTCAGTGTAGGTCTTGCCGCCATCGACGGACTTCCACAGGCTGAGATTGTTGACGTAGATGGTGTCAGCGTCCAGCGGGTCGGGCGTGAGGTGCATGTAGTACCACGAACGCGAGATCAGCAGGTCGTTTTCGGCGACCTGCTCCCAGGTATCGCCATAATCATCGCTGCGGTACATGCCGCCTTTCTTGTTCTCGACCAGCGCCCATACGCGACCGCTTTGGGCGGGCGAAGCGGCTATGCCGATCTTACCATTCACGCCTTCGGGGAGTCCTTTGTTGCGGGTGATCTCCTGCCAGGTTTCGCCGCCGTCCATCGAGCGCCAGATGCCGCTGTCTTCGCCGCCGCTGTGGATGTTCCAGAAGCTGCGGTAGGCTTCCCAGATCGTCGCGTAGATGATGCGCGGGTTTTGCTGGTCGATTGACAGATCAACCGCGCCCGCTTTGCTGCTCTTGAAGAGAACCTGCCGCCATGTTTGGCCGCCGTCAGTTGATTTGTAGACGCCGCGTTCGTCATTCCTTCCGAAGGCGTGACCGAGTGCCGCGACGAAGACCGTATCGGGGTCGGTCGGGTGAACGCGGATTTTGCCGATGTGACGTGTATCCGCCAGCCCCATGTGCTGCCATGAACGCCCCGCGTCGGTGGATTTATAGACCCCATCGCCGTGCGAAACATCAATGCGAATGGTGGATTCGCCCATGCCCGCATAAATCACATTGGGGTCGGATTCGGCAACGGCTAAGGCACCCACTGACGATGTCTTGAAAAAGCCATCGGAGATATTTTCCCAATATGCGCCCGCGTCTTCGGTCTTCCAGACGCCGCCAGCACAGCCGCCAAAGTAGAAAGTCCCCAGATGCTGCGGATCGCCCGCCACCGCGACCACGCGCCCGCCTCTAAAGGGGCCGATACAGCGCCACTTCATCAGATGATCTATTTGCATAGCGTTTCCTTAATGTGATTTTTCGGTAGACTTTATCCCAGCCGAGGCAAATTGTCCTTAAGTCCAATTAGAAGGTCCGCAGCACTGCATCCGACCCCGGAACAGCTTAAAATGCCGACTTCGGGCGATACTGAATCGCCTCAGCCACATGCTGCACCTCGATGCGCTCGCGCCCGTCCAGGTCGGCTATCGTGCGGCTGAGCTTCAGCACGCGGTGGTACGCCCGCGCGCTCATTTGCAGCCGCTTGACCGAGACCTCAATCAACTGCCGCGCCTCCGGGGCAAGCTGGCAGAACTGCTGAATGTCGCTCACGCCCATGTCGGCGTTGGCGTGCAGCCCGCCCCGCCCGGCGAAGCGCCCCCGCTGCCGTTCGCGCGCCCGTTCCACCCGCTCGCGGATGCTGGCCGAGCTTTCCCCGCGCGAGTCCGTCATCAATTTCTCGTGTTCGACGCGCGGCACATCCAGATGCATGTCGATGCGGTCGAGCAGCGGGCCGGAGAGCCGCCCCTGGTAACGCGCGACCATCGTGGGCGAGCAGGTGCAGGGCTTGACCGGATCGCCGTAATAGCCGCAAGCACAGGGATTCATCGCGCCGATCAGCAGGAAATTGGCGGGAAACGTCAGGCTGCCCTTCGCCCGGCTGATCGTCACCACCTTATCCTCGATGGGTTGGCGCAGTACCTCTAATACCTTCGGCCCGAGTTCAGGCATCTCATCGAGAAAAAGGACGCCACGGTGCGATAAAGTCACCTCGCCGGGGCGCGGGATCGAGCCGCCGCCGATCAGTCCAGCCTGGCTGATGGTGTGATGCGGCGCGCGGAAGGGACGCGCCTGAATGAGCGGGTCTTGCGGCTGGAGCATGTCCGCGACCGAGTAGATGCGCGTGACTTCCAGCGACTCTTCGAGCGTCAGTTTGGGCAGGATGCCGGGGATCGCCCGCGCCAGCAGCGTCTTGCCCACGCCGGGCGAGCCGCGCAGCAGCACGTTGTGGTTGCCGCCCGCCGCGATCTCCAGCGCACGCTTAATGCTCTGCTGTCCCTTGATGTCGGCAAAGTCCACGATGCCGTCGGGCACGGCGCTGTCGTGCTGGAGCGTAGGCGCGGGTGGGACGTAGGCCGGAATGCTGCTGAGGCCATAGAGGTGTTCGACCAACTGCCCCAGCGACTCGACCGGAATGATCGTCACGCCGCCGACCAGCCCGGCCTGCGGCGCATCCTCCACCGCCACATAGACGGTCGTCAGTCCTTCTTGCAGCGCGGTGTAGACCATCGGCATGACGCCCTTGACGTGGCGGATGCTGCCATCCAGCGAGAGTTCCCCGATGAACAGGCTGCCTTCCAACGCGTGCAGCGGCACCTGGTCGGTGGCGGCCAGCACGCCCACCGCCATCGCCAGATCGTAAGCCGGGCCGTGCTTGGGCAGGTCGGCTGGTGATAAGTTGACCGTGTAGCCCTTGTTGGGAAACTGTAGGCCGGAATTGCGGATGGCGGCACGCACGCGCTCGCGGCTTTCCTTCACCGCGTTATCCGGCAGTCCCACGATGGTAAACGAGGGGATTCCGGCGCGCGGGTTGAAATCGACTTCCACTTCAATGATGCAGCCTTCGAGTCCCACCAACGCGCACGCACGCACAATCGCCAGCATACAGCTACTTCCCCGAATACTTGAG
>JAEUQX010000022.1 GCA_016788625.1 Anaerolineae bacterium | reverse complement strand
AACAGTTGTTTTCCTCAATCACGGGTCGTTCGGCGCGTGTCCTGTGCCCGTTTTTGAAACTTATCAGCGCTGGCAGCTCGAACTGGAACGACAGCCTGTCGAGTTTCTCGGTCGGCGAGCGGAGGGATTGATCGCAGAAGCGTGCGCGGCGTTGGGTGCTTATCTGAATACAGACCCGCAAAACCTGATTTTTGTGCCGAACGCCACCAACGGCATCAACACAGTTGCGCGGTCACTGGCGTTACAGCAGGGCGACGAAATCCTGGGTACCAATCACGAATATGGTGCGCTCAACTACACCTGGGAATTCGTCTGTCGCCAGACCGGGGCTGTCTATATCAATCATCCCGTTCCGCTGCCTGTGACCTCGCACGCCGAGTTCGTCGAGTCATTCTGGAGCGCCGTCACGCCGCGAACACGGGTGATCTTCATGAGCCACATCACATCGCCCACCGCTCTGACCTTTCCCGTTGCAGAAATCTGTCGCCGCGCGCGTGAGGCGGGCATCATGACGATCATCGATGGCGCACACGTTCCGGGACAACTGCCGCTCGACTTGACCGCTATCGACCCGGATTTCTATTCCGGCAACTGTCATAAATGGCTGTGCTCGCCCAAAGGTTCGGCGTTCCTCTACGCACGGCCTGACCGCCAGGAACAGATCGAGCCGCTGGTCATCAGTTGGGGCTATGTGCCCGGCGCGTCGTTCGTGCAGCGCCACCAATACCAGGGCACGCGCGATCTGGCCGCGTTTCTGACCGTGCCCGCTGCGATTAATTTCCAGGCAGAATACCACTGGGACGAGGTGAGACAGGAATGCCACAAATTGGTGCAGCAGGTACGGGAACGCGTGGCGGCTCTGACCGGTTTGCAGCCCATCGCCCCGGATTCGGGTGAGTGGTTCCAGCAGATGGTAACGCTGCCGATGCCCGCGTCATGCGATGTGCAAACACTCAAGGCTCGGTTATATGACGAGTACCGGATTGAACTGCCGTTCATCCTGTGGAACGAGCAGCCGTTCATCCGCGTCGCTATCCAGGGCTACAACACACAGCAGGATATTGATACGCTGCTGGATGCGCTGCGGGTGCTGTTGGCATAGAAGAACATCGCCCTATCGTGGGGACACGGCAGCAACTGTGTTCCCACGATAGTTTCCCCCCGCTGAGATTACCCCTCTACAACCGACTCCAGTGCCAGGTCATGCAGCTTGATCACCGAACGTTCCAGATCGGCTTCGGAAACGACGAAAGAGATGCTGCATTCGGATGACCCTTGGGCGATGGCGATGACATTGATGCGATTCTCGCCCATCACCGAGAAGACGCGCCCGGCTACTCCCGGCGTACCGCGCATCCCCGCGCCCACCGCTGTGATGATCACGACATCATCCAGCACTTCCACGCGCTCAATGTCACGGCTGTCGATCTCGGCGCTGAGTTCACCCTCAATAGCATCCTTTACATTCTGCGCCGTACCTTCTGTAACCAGGAAACAGAAGCTCTGTTCCGACGACGACTGCGAGATCATCAGAATACTGGCACCCGCGCGCGCCGTCGCCAAAAAGGTACGCCCCGCGATGCCCGGCACGCCGATCATGCCCTTGCCGCTGACTGTGAGCAGACTGATGTTGCGGATGCTGGTCACGGCCTTGATGACCGTCGCCGTTGGCTCACCATTCTCACGAATCAGCGTGCCCGCGAACGAGGGGTTAAATGTGTTGCGTACCCAGATCGGAATGCCTTTGTCAAGGACAGGTTGCACCGTCTTGGGATGCAGCACCTTCGCGCCATAGAAGGCCAGCTCACCGATCTCCTGATACGAGACATAGGGCAGCACGCGGGCACGCTTGTCTACACGCGGATCGGTGGTCATGACCCCATCCACATCCGTCCAGATGATCAGTTCGTCGCTGTTGCTGGCCGCCGCGAAGATCGCTCCGCTGTAGTCGCTGCCGCCGCGACCGAGCGTTGTGATCGCGCCGTTACGGGTCGCGCCGATGAAACCGGTGATGATCGGTGTGATACCTTGCGCGAGGGCGGGAAGCAGCTTTGCATCCACGCGCGCCTGGGTTTCTTCCCAGATCGGATTAGCGCCCTGGAAGCGTTCGTCTGTGATCAGAAACTCACCCGCGTCATAGGCCAGCGCGTCCACACCGCGACTCTTGAGCGCCGCCGCTACAACCCGGCTGCTCAGCCGTTCGCCATAAGCGACGATGGCATCGCTGACGCGGGCAGTATTCTCGCCTAGGATGCTGACCGCGTGACAGATTTCGGTGTATTCGCTCAGCAGCGCCGTGACTTGATCGAATGTCTTTTCGCGCAGTTTGCCAGGCGGTACGAGGATGTTGAGCGCATCTTCGTGGCGTTCGCGCAGTTTTTCCGCCGTCGAAAGATAGCCCCATTTGCTGCCCGCCACTGCGGCCTTGACCGAATTCAGCAGCATGTCAGTCACGCCTGCCATCGCGGAGACGATCACGACCACGCGGTTGCCCGCCTGCCGCTCGGTTTTGACAATATCAATCACATTGCTGATGGCTTCTGGACTGCCGACGGACGTGCCGCCGAATTTCATAGTGATGGTTTTCATGCTGTCCTTCCCTCATGCATGAGAATAAAAAAGCGTGTGGGGGATTTCCACACGCTCTGTTGGCGCTGCTTGCTCCGGCTGTCTCAGGGCAAGCGGATCATCCCCCGCATCACACGATGTGGAGTGGTAGTTCCCATACCCATAGTCATCGAACAGGTTGCCGGATGAAGATTCATGTCCCGATTTCTCCTGACTGGCGTTAGGTTAACGTGTTCGTTCGCGCCTGTCAAGCGATGGCTGTAGGCAATTTGCCCGCTGTGGAGAACGTGGTATCGTTAAGGGCGCAGAAGCATCTATCCGGGAGGCAATCATGGCCGAGAACATCACGATCACCAACATCCAGCCACAAGATGTTCCGCGCGCCGCACAGGTGCTCACCGATGCCTTCTATGATGATGTGCTGTGGCGTTACCTGATTCCACAAGACAATCTGCGTGCCCGCGCGCTGCCGCTCATGATGGCGAACAGCGTGCGCTACGCTATCCATTACGGGGTGGCGATCAAGACGACCGATGATATGGGCTTTGCTGTCGGCCTGCACTCGGAACTGGCCGACATGGACTTGAGGCGGATGATCCGTGCGGGCAACTTCCCCTCTGTGCTGTGGCCGATGCTAGTGATGGGGCGCAAGAACGCACGCCGTATGATCGACCTGACGACGCGCACCGAAGCCGCCCGCCGCGACCACATCAGCGGGAAGTACTTTTACGGCAGCACGATGGGCGTCGTCAAGACGCAGCAGAGCAGGGGGCTGGGGCGCGCGCTGCTCAAGAAGCTGCTGGAATACACGGACGAACATCAACTTCGTTTCTACGCCGAAACACAGACCGAGGGTAATGTGGCGTTTTATCAACGTTACGGCTTTCGCGTCGTCGCAGAAGTGCCGCCGCCTGAACCAGGGCTGCGCTTCTTCTGCATCATCCGCGAGCCGGGGGGACGTTAATGCGCTTGATCGGGCTGTGTGTACTGCTCGCCGTGCTGCTAGTCGCGCCCGCCAGTGCAAAGCAGACTGAAGTCGAGTATCCGACGCTGGCCGCTCTGGAAGCTGCTATTGTGCCGCTCGCTGATCCGGTTGAACTGGCACAGCGGCTGCGCGGCGTGCGCGAGATTCCTAAGCCACCAGAGGATGCGCCTGTTCGCAAAGTGGGTTCGCGCCAGCTTTTTTGGGTGATCAATGCTTCGGAGAATGTCGAGTTTCAGGTACAGGCGGTGCTGCGCGTCGTCGGCGAGCATATCTACCTGTGGCTGGAGGAAGGCGCGCCCGTCAGCGACAGTGATTTACAGGCGCTGGCCGACGCCTTCGACACGCGCATTTACGACGAGGTGCGTGCGCTCTGGGGCAGCGAAGCCATGCCGGGTATTGATGGTGATGTGCGGGTACATGGATTGTTCGCCTATGGCATGGGGGCGAGCACGCTGGCTTACTTCGCCAGCCGCCATGTCTATCCCAATGAGGTCTACGCCACCAGCAACGAACACGAGATGTTTTTCTTCAACCTGGGCGCGACGGGTGTTTCTAACTTGGACACCCCGCAGATGGAGAGTACCATCGCGCATGAATTCCAGCACATGATTCGTTCGAATATTCAGGACAATGATGCGCTGTGGCTGAATGAGGGATTTTCAACCTTCACGGAACTGGCTTTGTTTGGCAACTACAGCTTTGCGCTCCACTTCCTCAACTCGCCTGACACCCAGGTGAATACCTGGTCGGAAGATGGGCCACGTCTGCCACATTACGGGGCGGCGCTGTTGTTCGTGACGTACTTCTATGAGCGTTATGGGTTGGAAGGATTGCAGCAGCTCAGCGAAAATCCCGGCACAAACATGGATGCTTTTGATGCCACGCTGCGCGCAATGGGTGAGCCAGGGCTGAACGAATTCTTCGCGGACTGGGTGCTGGCAAACGCGATTCAGGATGCGACGCTGGCCGATGGGCGCTATGGTTATCAATTGATGAGCGACCTCAGCCCATCACAACCCATCGCGATTGTTGCTGACTATCCCTACAGCAGGGAAGGCACGCTCAGCCAATATGCGGCAGATACCTATACGCTCACGAATCTAGGCGGACTCAGCACAATCAGTTTGAGCCTGAGCGCACCTGAAGCTGTTCGGTTGATCGATACCAAGGCCGCCAGCGGACAGTGGATGTGGTACAGCAATCGCGGCGACCTGAGCAACCCGCGCCTGACCCGCGCCTTCGATCTTTCCGGCGTAGAAGGTGCAACACTGAACTACAGAATATGGTATGACATCGAAGACCTTTGGGATTACGGTTATGTGATGGTCAGCGCTGATGATGGCGAAACCTGGGACATTCTGACTGCGGCGCGCATGACCGGTGTCAACCCACAGAGCCTGGGTTTCGGAACAGGTTACACGGGCGAGAGCGGTGGCTGGCTGGAAGAAAGTATACCCCTGGACACCTATGCCGGGCAGAACATTCTGCTGCGCTTTGAGGTGATCAACGATGAGGGCATCTCGCAGCCGGGTATGGCGCTGGATGATGTATCAATCCCCGAAATCGGTTACAGCAGCGACTTCGAGGCTGATGACGGCGGTTGGCTGGCCGAGGGCTGGCTGCGGACGGATAACCGTCTGCCGCAAGGTGTATGGTTGCAGGTGGCACAGCGTGACGCAGATCAGCTCGAGGTCTCGCGGCAGGCTGCCCCCTTGGCTGGTAGATGGACGGTGGATCTGCTGCCCGGGGCGGAGCAGGTGGTGGTCGTCGTCTCACCCTACGCACCCGTAACGACTGTACCGATGACTTACACCCTCAATGTGACGGGGCAGTGATGATCGATTTCACGCAGTTCTGGACTAATCTGAACCCTGACCTTCGCAGCACACTCCTGCGCGTAGGATTAGCAATCCTGGCATTGTTCCTGATCTGGCTGTTGCGCCGTCTGCTGGCCGCTATTGTGGTCGCGCCGCTGCGCCGCATTGCGCGGCGGACGAACGCGCAGTGGGATGATCTGCTGCTCGATACGATCATGCTGCCCGCGCGCCTGCTGATCATCGCAATAGCGCTGGCCGTTGGCGCGCAGATTCTCCTGGTGGACATCGTCACCTTCGCCTTTGTGCAGCACATCATCCGTACCCTGATCATCGTCGCCGTGCTGGTGGCGCTGCTGCGCGCGGTGGACTCATTGGCCCCTTCCAGCAACCGGCTGTTCCGCGTCACCGGGTTGAGCATCACGGAACGCCTGCTGCCATTCGTTCGGACGGCGATCAAGCTGCTGCTCATCGCTATCGCGGTCGTGATCGTCATTCAGGAGTGGGGCTACGATGTCAGCGGTCTGGTGGCCGGGTTGGGGTTAGGCGGTTTAGCCTTTTCTCTGGCGGCCAAAGATACCGTCGAGAATCTGTTTGGCTTCACCACGATTGTTGGCGATCAACCGCTGGTCGTCGGCGAGTTCATCAAAACAGCCGATGTCGAGGGAACAGTTGAACATGTTGGTATTCGTTCCACGCGCATCCGCAAACTGGATCAATCACTGGTCACAGTGCCCAACAGCAAACTGGCGAGCGCGCCTATTCAAAATTGGTCTCGCCTGAGCAAACGCTGGGTCGATCTCAAGCTGGTGATCGCCTATGACGCCTCACGCACACAGATCGAGACGTTTCTCGAGCGTGTGCGCGTCATGTTGACCACTCGCGATCAGGTCGAGCAAGGCTCTGTCTTCGTGCGGCTGGTCAACTTTGGCGAGATGGGCATGGAAGTGCTGGTGCGCTGCTATATTTCGCAGCAGGACTGGGCGCTTTACAGCGAAGAAAAAGAGATCATCAACCTGGAAATCCTCCGCATCATCGAAGAACTCAATCTACACCTCGCCATGCGTTCAGTCTTTGTTGATAACAGTGGTCGCACAATCACCGATCTGGACGAAGGTTAGCGCGGTTTTAGGCGCTTGTTGGGGCGCGGGCGCACAATCCCCCACAGGTTTGATACTCATACATTAGAGGAGCAGTATTGATGAAGGTACTCGTCACGGGCGGCGCTGGTTACATTGGCAGCCACACGACCGAACTTCTGATTGATCGCGGCTACGAGGTCGTGGTCTTTGATAATCTTTACACGGGTCATGTTGAGGCGGTCAACCCCAAAGCAACCTTCGTCAAGGGCGACCTGCTGGATAAGTCCGCCGTAGATGCCCTGTTCGACGCGCACAAATTCGACGGCATCCTGCACTTCGCCTCGCACACGCTGGTCGGCGAAAGCATGGAGAAGCCCTGGCTGTACCTGCGCGATAACGCGGTGGCGGGCAGCAACCTGCTGGAAGCGGCGGCACGACAGGGTGTGAAGCGCTTCATCCTGTCATCCACCGCCAACCTGTTCGATGACCCGGCGCGCATCCCGATCACGGCAGAGGAACGCATCGTGCCGGGAAGCCCTTATGGCGAGAGCAAGTACATCATCGAGCGCTATCTGCACTGGATGGAGCGCATATACGGCATGGCTTACTGCTGCCTGCGCTACTTCAACGCCAGCGGCGCGCACCCCGGCGGCCACATTGGTGAAGATCACACGCCTGAATTCCACCTGATTCCGATCATTCTGCAAGTGGCGCTCGGCCAGCGTGAGAAGCTGACGATCTTCGGCGATGACTATCCCACCCCGGACGGCACCTGTATCCGCGACTACATCCACGTCATTGACCTGGCAGAAGCGCACATTCTGGCGCTGGAAGCACTGGCAGACGGCAAAAGCCGCAAATATAACCTGGGCAACGGCAAGGGATACTCGATCCGCGAAGTGGTCAACATGGCGCGTGAGATCACCGGGCACGACATCCCGGCGGCGGCAGGCGCACGGCGACCCGGCGACCCGGCCACGCTGATCGCGGACAGCACGCGCATTCAGCAGGAACTGGGGTGGGCGCCGGAGTTTGGCAGCCTGCGCCAGATCATCGAGACAGCCTGGAACTGGCACAAGTCGCACCCGAAAGGCTACGCGACAGGCAAGTAGAACAACAACGTCCTTTAGCGCACGCTGACGCGACTGCCGTTCGGTGTCTTCTGTACAATGACATGCACAGGGAACGAATCGCGCAGGTCATCAATGTGCGTAATCACGAGAATCAGGTCGAAGTCATCCTGAATGGCAGTGATGGCTTCGACCAGTTTGTTACGCCCATCCTCATCCTGCGTGCCGAAACCTTCGTCAATGAACAGCGTGCGCAGGTGCGCCCCGGCACGCCGCGCCAGAAGCTGCGAAAGGGCTACGCGCACGGCGAAATTGATGCGGAAGGCCTCGCCCCCGCTGTACATCTCGTAGCTGCGCGTACCCAGCTCGTCGGCGATCTGAATATCGAGCGTTTCGATCACCCCTTCACTGCTGACCTTCTCGCGCTGCGTGCTGAAGTTGAGGTGCATCCGTCCGTCGGTCATGCGCGCCAACAGGCGGTTGGCCGACTCTTCCAGTTCAGGGATAGCCGCTTCGATGATCATGGCCGGCACGCCATTCTTGCCAAAGGCATCGCGAAGCTGTTTGTAGAGTGCCTCATCGTGCCGCCGCGTAACCCGCCGCGCCTCCAGTTCGGCTTTGCGTTTTCGTCCCTGCTCCAGCGCTTCGAGTTCCTGGCGTGCGCTGACAACCCGTTCATACTGCTGGCGTTCGAAGGTTCGCAGGCGGTTTACTTCCTGCTGGCGAACCTGCTGTTCCTTTACCAGAACTTCCAGTTCGGCAATTTCCGCCGCCAGTGCAGCCAGCGCAGCCTGATCATCTACCAGCGCTTTCTCCGTTCGTTCCAACCGCAGCCGTGCGCCTTCCAGCGCAGCCTGGGCATCGGGCAGCGCGGCCTGAGCGATGGCTAACTGCTTCTGACGCACCTCGAATTCACGGTAGGCGTCCAACTGCTGACGAGCGGCATCGTGTGTGCTGCGGTCGTAGCCGATGGCGGCGCGGCGTTCATCCAGCGCGGCGATCTGCTGGCGAATATCCTGGGCAAAGCTGCCTTCACTCAGCATCGCATTGAGCGCATCAAGCTGCGCGACGGCTGCATCCAATCGCAGTTGGGCATCCTCCGCCGCATTGATCTGCGCTTGTAATGTTCCGGCGCGTTCCAACAGGGGTGACAACCGCTTGAGTTCGACATCGAAGGCTGCAAGCTGCTCACGCCCCGCAGATTGTTCGTCGCCAATTGCCTTGAGGCGTTCCTGGTTGGCGCTGTAATGCCCGCGCTTTTCGACAATCTCGGCCTCAAGCTGCTCGATCAACTGGCTGCGGTGCGCCTCATCCAGCTCCTGACCGCAGACCGGGCAAATCGGCGCGTCGGTCGCCCGCAGGCGCTCGATACGGTCACGCAGATCCTTGCCCTCGTCCGCCAGCGTGGTACGACGGGCTTCGAGAGCAGCGCGTTCTTCGCCCAGTGCCATGATCTGGTTTTGGAAGGCATCGCGCTCGGCCTTAACGCCTTCGAGCATCATCACAGCGGCCTGCACCTCATTGAGCGCATCCGGATCGCCAGCCTGCACGGCCCGTTCGAGTTCGCTGATCTGCGCACTGTAGGCGCTGGCTTCGTTTTCCAGTTCAGCCTGTGCATCGCGCAGGCGCTTATCCAGTGCGTGGCGTTCGGCGTCGAAGTCACTCAGTTGCAGCAGCTTCTCACCGAGCGCAGAGTCAGCTTCGCGCGCGGTTTGCAATGCCGCGTATCCCGCCTCGATTTCTGCCTGCCCAGCGATGATCGCTTCGTAATCGGTGATTCGGGCTTCCTGCCGCTCAATATCCGACTGAATGGCGTCCAGATCGCGCTGGCGCTCACGTTTATGGCGCTCCTGCTCGGCCTTGCGCTCCTGCGCTGCCCGCAAGCTCGCCGGAGCATGGGCAACTTCTGCCAGCTTCGCGTCGGCCACGTTCAGCGCGGCTTCCGCTTCCTGCTGCGCGGCTTCGGCCTCGGCCAGCATCGTCTTCAGGCGCGGCTCTTTGCTCAGTTCCTGCTCGATATCACGGATGCGCCCGTCAATCACACGCAGTTCATCGGTGATCGCGTTGAGCATCTCTTTGGCGGCTTCTTCGTAGTGTTCCCACTGCGCCAACCCCAGGATGTCGCCGAGGATCTGCTTGCGTTGAGCGGGGGCTTTGGTGGTGAAGGCATCCGCTCGCCCCTGCTGCAAGAACGCGGAATGCACGAAGGTCTCGTAATCCAGGCGCAGCAGCCGGTTGATTTTGTGCTGCGTCTCGCGCATCGACGGTTCGCTGAGCGTATTGAGCTGCCCGTCGAGTACAGAGAACAGATCGAGGGTGCTGGTGCTTTGCTTCTTCTTGGAGAGCCGCCGGATGACGCGATAGTGCTGCCCCTCCTGCTCGAAATCAAGCTGGACGTGCATGTCGCTCTGCCCCGTATGCACCATTTCTGCGTCGCGTTTGGCGCGCGCCTTGCCCCACAGCGCCCATGTCATCGCATCGAGCAGGGAAGACTTCCCCGCGCCGTTCGCACCCGTCAGGCAGGCCAGGTGAATACCATCAAATCGCAGCGGGTCAGGTGAACGATAGGCCAGGAAATTCTTGATTTCAAGGCGGACAGGAATCATAGGTCACTCACATCCAGTCGTGATAGAACAGGTGTGAGTCTAGCGGTTTAAAGGCGAAGTTCCAAGTGAATGTTATCTACGAGTGCGAATCCCCGCGCGAGCCGAAACGCCCCAAGATAAAGCCAACGACCAGCGCTGCCACGAAGATGACCATCCAGCGCAATGTGGAGGGGTCTGGCGGGGCAAACTGGTCGCCAAAACGACGGCGATACCCTGCGCGATAATCGGGCATTGTGAATGCGGGCAGCAGCACATCGCTGTAAAGATAGGCCAGCGGTTTCATGCGGCTGGGCGGTTGTATGCCAACGGGCTGTGGGGTCTGATCCGCGAGTGACACCTCACCGATAACAAAGCCGTCACCGTCGCCGGCTACCCGGCTGACCAATTGTCCGTGATGGTCAACCACTTTGGCCTGTGGGTAGAAATCCGTTTCCAGCCGCACATCCGGCGCCTGCGGCAGAATAGCGAGCAGTTGTGGGTTGCGCGCCAGCCCGCCGAGCAACGAGAGATACGGACTGGGCACAGCGGTGATCAGAGTGCCAGCGCCTGTGCTGTTGACCAGCGGCACACCTAACCACTCTGCTTGCTCATTCATATCCGCGCCGAAAGGCGAGTCGCTGCCATCGAAAAAATCACGCTCATCCGAGAAAGGCTGGCGCATACCATCGGGCAGCAGCAGTCGCATCCCCGGCACATTCGGCGGACAGGACATCACCACCATAGCATCCACTTTGCCTGCGTAACGTCGCCAGAGTTCCGGGTGCGCATAATCCCAGCAAATCATCATGCCCAGTTTGCCAAGATCGGTATCGGCGACGGTGATGTTGTGCCCGTCACGATAGTAGGCGCGCTCCCAACCCCAAGGATACAGTTTGTCGTAACGCCAGGTGCGACCATCCGGCGCAGCCAGCACGGCGCTGTTGTAAACATGATCGCCGTCAACCAGCAGCAGTGTGCCACTGATGTGGACACGATACTGAGCGGCAGTACGCTTCAGCCAGGATACGGTCGGGCCGTCGAGAAATTCGGCTTTCTGATAATTGGCCTCGTCGTAGATGTAGCCAGTGTTGAACAGTTCCGGTAAGACGACCAGTTGAGCGCCGCCCTCAGCAGCCTGGCGCACCAACGACTCGGCGCGTCGCAAGCGTTCATCAGTGGATGCAGGTGCAGCGTCCATCTGCGTTGCCGCGATTCTGATTTGGCGGGGCATAAAATGTCCTCCGCAGGTTTTATTGAGATGCTATTGGTAGATGTCGGTATTCTGCTGGGCGGCACGCAGACGGTCAACCGCATGTGCGGCGAGCTTGCTGGTCGTGCCGGTTGCGGCAGCGCGGCGTGAACGACGGTCGGATGGGCGCAGTAGTTCGTCCTTGATGGGCACGAGGACGGTGATCGATGTCCCTTTGCCAATCTGACTGTCGATGCGCAGCGTGCCACCCACCAGTTCCGTGCGCTCCTTAAGGTTTACCATACCCAGACTGCCGCGTTTGTCGTAATTCGATTCAACCGCACTAAGGTCAAATCCCTTGCCGTTATCGACGATACCGACGAGGACGACATCTTCTTGGCGCATGAGATTGACAGTGATCAGACTGGCCTCCGCGTGCTTGCGCGCGTTGCCAACCGCTTCCTCGACAATGTAGAAGATTGTCCCCTGTTGGTGCGAGTCAAGGATGCGCTCGACATCCGGACCAATCCGTACGGCGACTTCCTGGTTATGCGTTTCCTTCATCTTTTCGGCAAACTGGTTCAGCGCTGCTGAAATACCCTGGCTCTCCAGCACGAGCGGACGCAGGGTGAAGAGCATATGGCGGATTTCCTTGGTGGTCTGCCGCGCCAGTTCTTCGACCTTTTTCAATTCGGCAGGCACTTCCTTGGGGGACTTCTCCAACATGCGCTGGATGATGTTCGCGCGCATGGCGATAGCAGAGATAACCTGTGTCGGGCCATCGTGCAGGTCGCGCGCCAGCTTCTTGCGCGCTTCCTCTTCCACCGCAACGATCTTGTCGCGTTCGGATAACAGGTTCTGATAGAGGACAGCGTTTTGCAGCACAATCGTCGCCTGGGTGCCGATGGCCGTCAGCAGTTCGGTATGCTCATCGGTGAAGGCATCTTCATGATCGCTGCCGTAGACCATCACGCCGAAGTTATCGTAGCCCGCACGCAGCGGGATGATCTGGAGCGAGCGCGAACTCTGAAACGAGATAAACTCCTTCAGCTCCGGGTCACGGCGAGCGTTTGTGCCAATGATGGGAATGCAGTCCGTCAGCGCCTGGCCGATGATACCTTCATCACCGGGCGTGACGCGGTTCTCATCGCTGCGCGAAAGGCCACGGCTGACCGACACATGCAGTTGATTATCCGACGCCCGGAAAAGCATGACCATGCTGACCAAGCGACCCTGTTTGCGCTGCTTCGCCATATCGCGTAAGCCCAGCCAACCTGCATTCATGGCCGAGTCGAGGATCTTCTGATAATTCAGCGTAGATCCCATCGTCGCGGCCATATCGTAGATGGCGCGCGTGCGTTCCTTCATGTTGGCAAGCTGGGAGGCGCGCGAGTGTTGAATTTCGACCAATTGTTTCTCGGCAGTCTCCAGATGCTGCCGCAGCGTGAGCGCCCAGGCGATGCCAACCACCGCAAAGATCAGCAGTGTGAGCAGTGCCAGTCCGTTCTGCGCGAGCAAATCATCAAGGCGATCAAAACCGAAGATGAAGACCAGCACGAGCGTGGCGACAATCAACGTGCCGAGCGCATTGACCGTGCCCCACAGTGCTCCCAAACGCAGCGCCGCAGAGATAATCAGCAGGCCGCCGATAGCAACGACGACCGTCGGGCTGCCCTGCGCGACATAGGTGAAGATGCCAATCATCGCCCAATCGCCAAGGCTGACGATCAGCGGTAATACCCGATTGAAACTGGGAAAGAGGGCGGGGATTGCCAGCAGAATGGTGGCGATGGTGGCAACCACAAGCGCGATTACGATATTGTTGCTGGCGTAGAGCAGCTGACCATCCTCAGTTCGACTGAAGAACAGCAGCGCCCCGGCAAACAGCAGAAGGACAAAGCGCAGCGCAAGCAGTGTCCAGTCCTGCCAATTGGTCGTCTTTACGTCGGTTTGCATTCCAGTAGGCCTCGGTCGCCAGATCTCTTCGCGCGTATATGTCTCACCTAAAAGTACCACGCCCCCTAAATTTGATCAAGTTGAGGAAGTATGGTCTTCCGTTACAACTGTTACGATTCCGTCAACAACGCCAGCAAGTCGGTCGTCGCACGCACCACCGCTGCCTGCTGCTCCTGCGGCGTAATGCCGGGTACGTTGTCGCCGGGCTGCAAGCCGTACCAACCGAACTGGCTGTGGTTGCCACCCTCAATTGGCACAAACTGAGCGTCAGCGGGCAGACGACTGACGGAGCTTTCAATCGTTCCTCGTTGTGCGACCGCATCGTTAGTGCCAAAAATGGATACCGCTCTAATGCCGCTCTGCGAGAGGTCAATATCGGGATATGAAGCCCAGAGAATCAGCCCCTGCACAACGCCAGGATTCCCCTGCACGAAACGCGCTGCCATCGCGCCGCCGAGCGAATGACCACCCACTGCCCAGTGCTGGATTTCCGGGAAAGCCTTAACGACATCGGAAGCTGCGTTGAGTCCAAAGATCGCGAGGTTGAGCGGCATGGGAACCAGCACGACGCGATAGCCCTGTGCCGCAATCGCCCGCAGGTGTGAGGCATAGGCACGCGCATCCACGCGGCCGCCGGGGTAAAAGATGAAACCCGTCGTCGGCGTCTGTCCCCAGGCATTAAAGACATACCAGCCGTTCTGCTGGGTGACTTCGATCTGATCATCCGATTCCAGTGCTGCCAGGGCTTCGCTTGCGGCGGGTAGGGGGGTGTTGGCCCAGACGAAGAAACCCCCAGCAGCCAGCAGCAGGATGAGCAGCAGCAGCGCGAGAATGCGTTTCCAGTTCAATAGTGTTCGCATTGCTTGACCTTTCTATCTGAAAGACGGCTAAAGGTAGCCGTGCTCACGATACCAGACATAGGTATCCTGGAGACTCTGGCGCATATCCACCTGCGGTTTGCCCAGTTCGTCCCAGGCCTTGCGACCATCAAAATAGATGAAGCGTGCCCCCAACCGCGCCTGATTGCTGTCGATAGGCGTCTGAATACCTACGCGGCGCGCCAGCTCGATCAATCCTGCTGTGATGGGCAGCACGAAATCGGGCGCGGGCAGTATCGGGCGGCGTACTCCGACAACATCGGCAATCATGCCCAGCCATTCGCGTTGAGTATAGTTTGCTGTCGCGAGGATGTAACGTTCGCCCGTTCGTCCACGTTCGGCGGCGGCCAGATGCAGGCGAGCGACATCGCGCACATCGATGACAGATACACCGCCAGAAGGCACAGGCACCAGCATCCCCAGGCGCTTAACCTGGGCAATGTACGTGCCAGAGATCATGTTGAGATCACCTGGCCCCATGATGATAACCGGGTTGACAGTGACGACATCTTGCCCGGACTGCACCGCTTCATCGACGACCTGCTGTGCCTGCACCTTACTGTAACCATAAGGGAAGCGCTCGCGCGGCAGGTTAAAGGCAACCGTTTCATCTGCGGGTTGGTTGTCCGCGCGTAGACCGATGGCCGCTGCGCTGCTGGTGAAGACCACACGCTTGACACCTGCTTCCCGCGCGGCTCGCAGCACCCGGCGAGTGCCTTCGACATTCGCCTGAAACATGCGGGAAACATCCGCGCGCCAATAGTCCGCAACGGCGGCGACATGAAAAACCCAATCGCAGTCCTGGCAGGCAGCGCGTAGGGCTTCTTCATCGAGTATGTCCCCTAACGCGGACTGGTAAGGAATGCCTTCCAGCGCATCCAGGCGCGATGAGGCACGGTGCAGTACACGCGCTTCATGCCCGGCCTCGGCCAGCACCCGCGCCACATGTGAACCGACAAACCCCGTGCCACCTGTAATCAGTGCTTTCAATTTGATCTCCATTTGAGAAGGTTATTCGCTCGTCCAGACGAACGGCATGATAACCTGGGGCGCTCCACTGGCGACCACATCGAGATTTTCGGCGAGATAGGTTAGCACAGCGGCAGGCTGCGCCGACTGCGCCAATTGGGCTGGCAGGGGTTTGGTCTTGCCGCGCGCCCATACCAGCGGCGTGTGGTCAGGCAGGTTCGCCAGTTCGCGAGCTTTCCTAAGCGCCGCGCGCCAATCCCCCAATTCATCAACGAGACCGTGCGCCAGCGCCTGCTCTCCCGTCCACACGCGACCACCGCCAACAGCGTCAACGGCTTCCAGTGTCAGTCGCCGGCTGCGGGAAACATGCCGGATGAACTGCTGATAAATATGCTCAATCGAACGAAAGGCTCGCGCCCGCTGATCGTCCGTGTAAGGCGCGTGATCGCTTTGGAAGTTGGCATTCGCACCGCGTGTCACCTCGACGCGATTGATGCGCAGCCGATCGAACAACCCATTGGTGACAACTTTCGCGCCGATCACACCAATCGATCCGGTAATCGTACCTGGCTGAGCTACAATCCACTGCGCGGGAGTCGCGACGTAATAGCCGCCGGATGCCGCAACGCCGTTCATGTAAGCCACGACCGGGCGATCTTTTGCCAGTTCAAGCAGTGCCGATGTCATCGCCTCGGAGGCCAGCGCCGAACCGCCGCCACTGTCAATGTAGAGGACTACTGCCGCCGCCGATTTGTTCTTCATGACAGCACGCACCTGCTGTACGAAGGTCAGATCGCCCGTTCGCTCGCCACCCAGGAATGGGATGGGTAAGTCAACAGGGGGCGCGCCGCTTTCGCCGGGCACCATCAGTCCATTGACGGTGAGCAGCGCGATGACCTTTTCCGCTGGCTTCCGCCAGATGTTGCGGACTTTCTTGTCCGCGTCACTCCATGTCAGAATGTGCTCGCTGTTGAGGCGGCGATGCAGGTCTTCCTCCGTCTGTACTGCGTCGACATAACCCGCCGCGAGAGCATCGTTGTCCAGATGTGGCGCGTCATCAATCAGCGTTCGTACCGCATCTGGTGACAAACGGCGTCCTTCGGCGATACCCCTGACCAGCATGTCGAACTGCGAGTCAAGCAGCCAATTAAGCTGCGCGCGGCCTTCCTCCGACATCTCACTGCGGGTATAGCTGTCAAAAGCACCTTTAAAGGGCGAAATGGCGATACTATCCAGCCGTACCCCCACTTGATCGAGGGCGTCTTTGAGGAAGACTGCCTCGGCACGCAGCCCAACGGTATCCAGTTCCCCGCCTGGCATCAGCACGATTTCGTCCGCTGCGCTGGCAACATAATAGGTACTTAGGGTACAGCTTTGGGTGAAACAGATTACACGTTTACCCTGTTCGCGCAATCGCTTGATGCTGGCGCGCACGGTCTGCAAATCCGCCAGCGGCATGGCGAATCCGCGTAGATGCAGAATCACCCCCTTAGGACGAGGGTCCGCGCCGATACGCTCAAAGATACGGTCGAGTTCGATAATGCTTAGGGGAGCAGGCCCCAGCAGGCGTTTTCGCAGCCAATCGCGCGGTTGTGGCAGAACCGGCAGTTGCGATGGAATAATGAAAGTGATGTAATCGATCTTCGCGCGCCCGCGCCGCCAGTTCTTCAGCCTGAAGTACCAGTGACGGGCAGCACGAACGGGATTGAGGGCGCGTATGGCGCGGAAAAATCTGGATAGTGAACGCAATGCTATAAACCTATAACCTAATCGCACGCAAACATGTGTATGATGAAACCAAGACGCTTCCAAGAGGAATTATACCGGATTCGGCGCAGCCTGTCCTTGAATACAAAACTGCTGCAGGTAAACAGATAGGCATTCTGAGGAATAGATAATTGTCCGACCAATCGACACTAAAGCGCCTGCGCGCATATCTGCTGGAACTGTGGAGAGTGCTGTTCAATGTGACGACGCCGAAATCGGAGGCCGAGCAACGACGGCAGACGCAGTTTCTCTTTGTTGTTGTAATATTGATGGCAATCCTGGCCACGACGGCCGTGCTTTTCAGCCCAAATTCAACGACACCGCTTGCCCAGAATGTTCATATCTATATGGCGCTGGTTTCTCCATTGAGCGCTGGCCTGGTATTCGGCATTCTTCGGCAGCGTCATTTTCGGTTGGCGACCATCCTGCTGGTCGTCATCAGTTCGTGTACAGTCCCGATTGTCGTGTGGATTAATCCGACAGAAAGCCAGCAGTATTTTGCACTGGCCTACCTGACCATTCCTGTATTGATCAGCAGCATCGTCATGAGCACGCGCTTCACGTTGGTCGTCATATTCGGCCAGTTGGTGTGGTTCGTCATAGTGCCCATTACGGCACGGCATCCTGAAGTATCGGCAACGAGTAACATCGCATTCGGTTATTACCTGAGCGCATCGTTCCTGATTCTGGTAAGTGCCGCGCATCGCAATTTGCTGGAGCAGCATCACAATGCCGAACTGGAACAGCGGGTGCTGGAACGCACGACCGAACTTATCAACGCCAATGAGCGGCTGACTGCCTCGATCCAGGAGCGTAGTGCGACTCAGAGCGTTCTGGAACGGGAACGAAATCTATTACGCACGCTCATCGACACAATGCCGGACATCATCTTCGTCCTGGATCGTGAGGGGCGTTATGTCATCACTAATCAGGCTCACGCCAATGAGATTGCCAAGACGGTGCCAGAAAAAACGCGCGGATTAACTGTCGCCGACCTGGTTGATACGGAAATCGCCGCAGCCTGGACTGTGCAAGATCAGGACATCATGGAAACCGGGATTCCGCGCCTGAACTCGGAGGAATGCTATCCAGATGAACACGGCCAGATGCGGTGGTTTCTGGTCAGCAAAGTGCCTCTGCACGATGAACACGGAAACGTCACGGGACTGATTGGTGTTAGTCGTGACATCACAGTGCGTAAACAGGCAGAAGAAGCGCTTCAGAATATCAATGTCGATCTGGAACGTCGTGTCGTGGAGCGCACAATCGAGCTTTCGCAGGCAAATCAACTGCTGCAACAACAAATTCAGGAGCGTCTGCAGGCCGAGGAGCAGCTGCTTTATCAGGCCAGTCTGCTGCAAAATGTCTCGGACGCCATCATCTCGACGACTCTGACCTACGACATTATCACCTGGAATCAGGCTGCCGAATCGATCTACGGCTGGCGAGCAGAAGAGGTTATCGGCAGGAACTTCAATGAGATTGTTTCTACTGAATATACCGATGTGCAGACCACCGCTGAGGTCATGCGATCATTCGAGGTATTGGGTTCCTGGCAAGGGGAAGTCCTTCAGAAGCGACGTGATGGGACAGCGATCAACGTCATGTCATCAGTCAGCCATATTCGGGATCGAAACAATCGACCGGTAGGAGTGATCGCGGTTAATCGGGATGTTACCCGCCGCAAACTGACAGAGGCGGCTGAACGCAAGCAACGACTTCTGGCACAAAGCTTGAGCGCTTCCACGAGCGCCCTGAGCAGCACGCTTGAACTGGACGAGGTGCTGGAACTGATCTTCGAGTATCTGGCGGCCATCATACCCCACGAAACCGCATCAATGATGTTGATCGAGTCGGGCACCGCGCAGATTGTGCATGGGCGCGGGTTTGTCGAACGCGGTCTCGACATGGAAGCGATCATCCAGCAGCGGTTTGCGATTGACCAATACGCCAATCTCAAGCAGATGTATCATAACAGGCGAGCACTCGTAATTGCCAACACGGCCAATAACATCCTGTGGCGGGCAAACAATGTGACCGACAGTTGGATACAGTCTTACATCGGCGCGCCAGTTATCATCGATGACACGGTGATCGGATTCTTAAATCTGGACAGCAGTAAGCCCTATAGTTTCAACGATGATCAGGCTGAATACCTGCAGACATTTGCCAACCAGGCTGGTATCGCCATTCGCAATGCGCGGTTGTACCAGAGCGCGCGCAGTTACGCCGAAAATCTCGAGGTTCATGTGGCCGAGCGCACCGCAGAACTGGAAACAGAGCGCCTCCGCCTCCAAACCATCCTCAACGCGATGAGTGATGCGCTCGTCGGGGTCATTTTCGATGAAAATGGCGCGCCTGCGGTTCAATACGTCAATTCCGCCCTGACTGAAATGACCGGGAGAAGCGCTGATGATTGGTCCTTCAATATGCTGCGTCCGCCTGAAATGACCGAAGAGGAATTCGAGGCAATGGCGACTCGCATCTTTGAGATGATGCTGCGGGAAGGGACGTATCGCGGCGAACATCGCATTATGGGGCGACAGAACACCGTGTTGGATGTTCACATCACCAGCACGTATTTCTCAACGGCTGGCCGGTCGGCGGGTACAGTTACCATTCTGCGCGACATCAGCCGGGAGAAAGCGCTGCAAGAACAGAAGTCGCGCTTCGTTGCGAATGCCTCTCATGAACTGCGCACGCCGCTGACCAACCTGACGACACGCTTGTATTTGATGCGCCGCCAACCGGATCGCTTCGAGGAGCACATTGACGTGTTGGATTCCGTTACACAGCGAATGCGCCATCTCGTGGAGGATCTCCTTGATCATTCACGCTTCGAGCGGGGGCAAATTCCGCTCAATCTGCATCCAGTTGATGTACGAGAACTGGTAAAGGGGGTGAGCAAACTGCAAGAACCTGAAGCGAATAAGAAGCATATCGAACTGACGCTGATTTTGCCTGATGAGCCGCTGCAAGCCGAGGTCGATTCGGACCGCATTATCCAGGTGATCACCAATCTGGTGAGCAATGCCATCCAATACACGCCTGCCGGTGGACTTGTAAGCATTACGGCAGAAGCGGTACAGATTGATGGCGAAGAATGCGCGCAGATAAGCGTAGCCGATAACGGCACTGGCATTGACGCGCAACTGCTTCCTAACATCTTCCTGCCATTCTACCGCGCTAGTCAGACGAGCGATGGCACAGGACTTGGATTGACCATCTCGCGGGAAATCGCGCGGATGCACGGCGGAGACATCACCGTTTCCAGCGCGCTAGGCAGCGGATCGACCTTTACGCTGCACTTCCCGCTTAAACCGTTATCGCCGCCGTAAGTAAAAGGCGTTAGAATTGTCTGTGTGACGCGCAATGATTTATTCATTATGGAAGTGAGAGAGATGGCCGAACAAGAGTCGAATCGTACCGAAGCCGTGAACCCCATCGCGCGTGCGTTGAATTCAATGCTGGAGCAGAAAGCCGCGCGACCACAAGATGTCTATCGCTTGGCGATCATCGTCGAAGGTTTGCTGGATTCACTCGATGACCCCGACGCGTTGAAGACCATTCGCGCGGAGCTTCGCCAGTTGATCAATGACCTTTCATCAAGCATGACCTAAAACAGCACAGCATACACCCGATGACAAACACCGAAGCTAACACAGTCGATCCACTGGAACACACGCCGCTGCACACGCTGCTCGTCAATACCAACCGCTTGCAGGCCACGCCACCGCTTGTGATTGGCATCTTGATTGCTCTCAATACTCTGCTCGTAATCGCGACCTGGCCCCGAGATGTAACAGGAGTTCTGGTCGCGCTAACATTTGTTGCGGGCGTGTTGCTCAACTGGGGAGTGCTGCTCGCGCTGCGCCACACTGGGCGCAGTTACGGGCCGGATAGACCATCGGTAATGGCGCTGACAATCCTGTGCGCGGCGCTGCTGGCACTGCTTGGCGTGCTAGGCGCACCCTGGTGGCTCGCTATCGTTATCATGCTTGGCGTGACGCTGGTTGTCTACTACTCAACATGGGTTGAACCGTTCCGCCTGGGCATCACTCGGCAAACGTATATAACGCCGCATTGGCGCGCGGATGCTCCACCGCTGCGGTTGCTCCAGATCGGCGATATTCACGTTGAGCGCATCACGCCCAAAGAGCGTGAACTCAACCGCCTCGTCAAGGAATTACAGCCCGATGTCATTGTGTTCACCGGCGATTTCGTGAATATTTCGAACACGCATGACCCTGAATCGGAGCAGGCGATTCGCGAAATCACCAGCGAATGGCGAGCGCCGCTGGGTGTGTATTGCGTTTCTGGCACGCCCCTGGTCGAGCCGATGGAGCGCGTGCTAAGCTTCGTTAAAGGGCTGGACAACCTCAAATTGCTGGCGAACCAGTGGATCAGCATCAACACGCCGGGTGGTGCGCTGAATATCCTGGGCATTGTCGTCACGCACGACATGACCCGCGACCGTGAGATGCTCAAAAAGATGATGCTGAGTGCTCCCCAAAGCGGGTTGCGCCTGCTGCTCATGCATCCGCCGGATATTGCGCCGGAAGCTAATGACGCGGGTATTGACCTGTACCTGTGTGGACACACGCATGGCGGGCAAATCCGCCTGCCGTTAATTGGCCCGATATTCTCCAGCAGTCACCTGGGCAACCGCTTCATCATGGGACGCTATGAACTGGGACGCACAACGCTCTACACCGCGCGCGGCGTCGGACTAGAAGGGTTAGGCGCGCCCCGCGCACGCTTCCTGTGCCCACCAGAAATCGTGTTGTGGGAGATAAAGGGCAGCTCCAGTGGTTAAGCACCCCTTACATAGTCGAATGTCGCCAGCACGGCCAGATGGTCAGAGCCAAGTTTCGGCCCCAGCCATGCACCCGTAGCCCGGAAATGCGAACTGTACCAGATGTAATCGATGCGGAAGAGCGGGGGGACAAAACGGGGCAGCACGCCTTCGACCTCGCCAACAGGCCAAGTTCCCCCCAGTCCGCGACCGACCGTGCGGAAAGCATCGGATGCGGTAGCAGCCACTTCCCGGTAAATCGCGGTGTACTCGGTCATGCCAAAGTCTCCCGCAATCACATAGGGAAGTTCTTCGTTCCGCCAACGATCCAACAGTGAGCGGATTTCCGCATCGCGTTCCCGGTCATCGTAACCGAAGAGAAAATCGCCGACAATTCCCGCAAAGAGACTCAAGCGAGGTCGCCCTACTGGGAGCGCCAGATCGACATTGTAGAGCGCAATTTCGCCGATCTCATCGTGCATGATGAGGTAACGCTGCTGCATATGTTGGTTATCCGCGCTTTGCAGGTTGGAGGATTCGGCAATCGGGTATCGCGAGAAGAGAATGTTCGACCAGGACTCATCGACTGTCGAATTTATCGTGACATATGGGTAGACGGTTGACAGGTTGTTGCGCAGGTCAAGATACTGCCATTCCGGTACTTCCTGCATCATCAGGAAATCTGACTTGAGTGTTTGCAGCCAGTTGATGGTTGCTTCCAGCGACTCGTTGTTGCGATAGGCGTTGAAGGTCACAACGCTCACCTGGCTGCCCTGTGGTGTTGGGGGATTCTTGGGCGTGTAATAGCCCGCGAACCAGATCGCGCCGAGCGCAAACAACGGTATGGTAGAAAGCAGCGCGAAACGGGCACGCGCCAGGATACCCAGCACCACCAACGGGATGATGGGCATAAAGCAGTAAGGGGCGAAGTTGCCAGCCGCAGCCGCCAGCCAGAAACGCTCGCCGACTACCTGCCACAACAGCACGAACAACAACAATCCCAGCGCATAGACCCAGGATGAAACCGTCGTAAAAACGCGAAACAGGTCGCGTAGAATCTCGTTCAGTGTCACCATAGTTGGGTTATGAAGCTCCTCAAGTCGATACGAGCGGCTAAGGGCATCGGAATACGATTTGAACGCGGGCAGTGGCTGTTTTGAATTGCCTTCAGGCTATGCCAGCAGCCTTGCACCAGCCTTCATTTTCAGCGGATTCGCAGCGTCAGGCAAGCGTCAGGTACGCGCGCCTACATTGCCGGGAAGCTGTGGTATTATTCCCCGCGTTCTCGATAGTCAATGATGGAGCAAGCCTGTCCATGAAACGTCCAGGATTTATCGTAATCTTCCTTTTCCTGCTGAGTATCAGCACATTCACCGCGCTTGCGCAGCAGGATACGCGCATCAGTGTGCTGCCAGACTTCTCGGTCTGTGCTTATGTCGCGGGGCAGCCAACCAGCCAGGCGTGCCTGGACTTGATGGCATCGTACCCCGAACCCGATTTTGAGCGCGTGCCCGAAGACCGCAGCACGCTCGGCTCGTACAGCTTCTGGCGTGTAGGGCCGGAAACCGTTGCCAAATTCGATGCTCCGAACGGAAACGTCATCGGTGAGATTCCGGCGGGATTCAACTTCGTCAATGTAGTAGACGAGAGCGTAGCAGACTGGCTGCAAATCCAGGGTGGGGAGTGGATTCAGCGCACAACCGCCAAATACGTCGAGCCATCTTACTTTACAGGCGTGTTGCTGCCTGAAGGCTGGAATCACCCGTTCGCCTGGGTACTTGATCTCACGGGCATCTACGCCTCGTTGACGCCCGGCGGTCCTTCAGTAGCGGAAAGCGGCTACCTGACCCGGCGCTACGATATGGTCAACATTTACGCGGAAGCCTATGATGCCGAGGGCTGGCGCTGGTACATGATCGGCCCGAACCAGTGGCTCAAGCAGACCTTCGTCGCCAAGATTCAGCCCGCGCCTATGCCAGAGAACGTCGGCGGGAATTGGGTAGCCGTAGACCTGTACGAGCAGACGCTGATCGCCTATGAAGATGACAAGCCTGTTTTTGCAACGCTGATTTCCAGTGGCCTTGATCGTACCGAAACCAATGAAGGTTTGTTCACCATCTGGGCGAAGCTGCCTGCTGACCGTATGTCCGGCGCGGCGGGCGCGCCGAATGCCTACGATTTGCAGACTGTGCCCTGGACGATGTACTTTGACGGTTCGATCAGCCTGCACGGCACCTATTGGCACGATCTGTTCGGCTATCGCCGCAGCCGCGGCTGTGTCAATCTGAGTATCAGTGATGCGCGTTGGGTCTATGACTGGAGTACGCAAACATCCAGTGAAGACCCAAATGTCAGTGTAGTCAACTATGTCTACGTGTTCAGTTCGGGCGTGTATGGCGAACCGCCGAACGCCCAGGCGTAGAGTTTGAGGGGCACAGCGACATGTGCCCCTTCCTCTAGAGATGTTTCACCTAGCAGACCAATAAAGCACGGTTTTCACGGTGTGATCAATCTGGTCACTCTAAACCATCTCCCGCGCTAGGCAGGTTCAGGCTTCGGCGTATGGGCGGGGGCGGGCTGGCGCACAGAAACGGTCATGGGCAGGCCGCCTTTGGGATTGAGCGTGATCAGCGGATTCATCTCGACGTGCTGACCTGGCGCGAGCGCGAGCCTGTAGCGCTGCGCGACGGTTGCCAGCAGCAGACGAGCTTCCATCATGGCGAAGCTGTTGCCGATACAGATGCGCGGCCCACCGCCGAACGGCGTGTAGGCACGGCGATTCAGGTTGGCCTCATTCGCTGGACTGAAGCGCTCCGGCATAAAGTGCTCTGGTTGTGGCCACCAGCGCGGATCGTGATGTGCCAGATAGAAGACCAGATTGATCTGTGCGCCTTTTTGCACCGTATAACCAGCGATCTCGGTATCCTCGATAGCCTGGCGACCGACAATCCAGGCGGGTGGATACAAGCGCATCGATTCCTTGATGACCATCTCGCTGTAGGGCAGGTTCGCCAGATCGTCCAGCGTGGGCGCGCGCCCACGCCAGGACAGCATCCAGTTCAGCATGTAGTTTTGCCTCAACTTCGGGGTGCTGCGCCAGGAGCATGAACGTCCAGTTGAGGGTATTGGCGGTGGTCTCGTGTCCGGCCAGGAACAGCGTCACAACTTCGTCGCGCGCTTGCTGGTCGGTCATGCGCTTGCCGTCATCATCTTCCGCCAGCAGCAGCATTGAGAGCAGGTCACCTCTGTCAACACCTTCCTCACGCCATTCGGCAATGATGCGATAGATGATTTCGTCCAGGGCACGCCCCGCGCGCCGCAGCCGCAGTTCATAGGGCGTGGGTATCCATGTCGGCAGCATCGATGGCGACCCACCCAGGCTTTGCACCGCATCCATCGCCTGCCCAACCCGCTCGAATTCACTGGAAACATCTGTGTTAAACAGTGTTTTGGCGACAATTTTCATGGTTAGCGCGGTCATTTCGCGGCTGATGTCCAGGTTTGCGCCGTCTGACCAGCGGTTCAGCATTGCGCTGGTGTATTCGACCATCGTGCCAGCATAGGCGGCAATGCGCCGGACGTGCAGAGCGGGCGCGGCGAGTTTGCGCTGCCGTCGCCAGAACTCGCCGTCGCTGGTCAGCAGACCATTGCCGAGGAAACGCGCCAGCCCGCGCTCACTGTCTTTCAGGTCGCGGTCTTTGTAGAACTGGTTGGCCTTCGTGACCATGACCTCGTGCATGGCATCCGGATCGCTGATGATGAAATTGCGAATACCGTTGATTTCTAAAGCGTAGATGTCCCCATACTCGGCTTTGAAGCGCTTGAATACGCCCAGGCTGTCCTGCTGGAACGAACGAAACAGGCGGATCTGATCGAGGAGATTGTTCGCAGGAGGCGGGCCAGGCGGGATATGCTGGTCGTGCACGTGATATTCCTTTACACTCTCGCATTTAATTGACACTGTGTATTACAATGATGATGATAAGCAAAAAGAGTTGACTGTCAATCAGTAAATTTTCGATGGTGTTATTTAATGAACAGGTGTCTACTATGGCTGATGAAACGCCCAGAATTGACCGTCGCAAGCAGCGCACACAGCAGCTGCTGCGTGATGCCCTGATGAGCCTGATCGTCGAAAAAGGCTACGAAGCCATCACGCTTCAGGACATCACCGACCGTGCCAATGTCGCCCGTCCGACGTTTTATCTGCACTACAAGTCCAAAGAAGAACTGCTCTTCACCAGCTTGCGCGAGATCTACGACGATCTCGCCATTAAGCAGCGCGCAATCACCATGGAAGACATGTTGCAGAGCATGGTCGACCCAAGCAGCATTGATTACGGCGATTTTGAGCACGTCGCCTCGCACATGGAGTTCTACCGCACAATGCTGAGCAGCAAAGGGTCGATCAGCTTCATGATCCAACTGCTGGAATATATCGAAACTCTGATGCAGGATGACGTGCTGAAACCGTTGCAACAATATGGGGTAGATGCCCGCCTGCCCATCGAGATGATTGCTGGGTTTATGGCGGGCGCCGAGATTGGTGTGGTGAACTGGTGGATCAAGAAGGGACAGGCTTATTCCCCGCAGCAGATTGGACAAATGATGCACTTCCTGTGCATACCCATGCTGGCGTGGGCATTAGGCTTCCCAAGTCCAGACAGCGATTTCCGCATCACGCCAGCAGATCAGGCGGATAATTCCGCCGATAAGATTGTCCGCGATCCCGGTGCATAGTACACCCGGTAACGGCGGCCAGGCGCAAAAGCAGCACGGGTGCGGCGGCTGACGGTAAA
>JAEUQX010000732.1 GCA_016788625.1 Anaerolineae bacterium | reverse complement strand
AGTCCAACACACCCGGATGGATCGGCTGGCTATCCCGGATGAGGCGCAGGAGGCTCTACCCGCACATCCATCCTTTCGCACTCGCCAGCCACACACCGAAGGCAGCCCGGTTCAACTGGCGCTCTTCTGATGTTTCAATAGAAACCATTAACTTCATCAACGCGCTGTTGGGACGCTGTAATGTCGATCAGGAGACAGCCTGCCTGACACTGACGGCGATCCACCCGAATGGATGCGAGCATACTCCGTCACGCCACCTCCCCTTGAACCAACCTGACCGATTGCACGAAGCGCTTCAGCGGTTACACGCCGCGAATCAGCTTGGATGGGGCGCATACTTCGCAGTGGGACTGCGGCGGCAGGGATTGGGACGCTGGCAGCGGGGCGGCAAGAACGACATCCTCGCGCTGCCCGCGCCCTTCGTTGACCTGGACGACCATACCCCGCAGGCGCTGGCGAAGCTGAGAGCCTTCATCCTGCCGCCGTCGTGCATCGTGGACAGCGGTGGTGGTGGTTTCCACGCCTACTGGTGGCTGGGCGAACCGACGGCTGAACTCAACCGGGCAGGACGCATTCTGCAAACGTTGACCATGCAGCTGCAAGGCGACGCGCTCTCCGTCGCCCAGAGCCTGCGCCTGCCCCAGACCCGCAACACCAAACCCCATCGAGGAGGATTATGCCATGTGATTGATCTCTCGTACCGCCATTACACGCTCACCGACTTCGAGGCGCTGCTGCCTACCGTCAATCGGCAGTCCAGTCGGCGCGAAAAACCATACAGCTCCGCGCAAACCCTACATACCCTACATGCCGACAGCCCCGCGCTGAACCCCGCCCTGATTGAAGCAGTCGCCACTGCGCTATACAGGGACTACGGCGGCTATGGCAAAGACAACGGCTATATCGCTGCGCTGTGCCCCTATGGGCACCAACACGATGCGCCGGGCAAACACTTCAACTTCGACCCGGCACACGGGGTTGGCGTGTGTTTTGGCAGACACGGACGGCTGCTGCTGCGCGATCTGTGCGCCTTACTGCATCTCGATCCCGCCGCGTTTGGCGGCATTTATCAACCCAAGGAGAGGAAACTTGCCCAACGATGCGTTTGACCCACTGGATATTCTCAGGCGGATGTTCGAGCCGCTGCCGCCCAATTGGCAGCAGACGTTCCCTATCGGCAGCCGGGTAAAGCTGATCCGTCCCATCCTGGCAGGCGTACCTGTCAGTGCGGAAGGTGAAATCGTTGCGCTTCACCCGCCGGAGTCGGGGATGTACGAGAAAGGACGACCCTTGTTCGTCGAATTTGATCTGCGCCCCTTCGCCTTGCCGCTTGAGCCGGAACTGGCCGCTATGCTGCGCGAAGCGGGGATAGCGGAAGAGAACATCCCGCTGTTTCATCAGTCGGTCACCACCGATGTCGGTCCCAACGACATCACCCTCTTGTGAGCGCCTGTCCATGTTGTGACAGGCTTTCAGTTCAAAAAGGAGTCAGTCAGTATGTCCGCAAAAACCAGGAAGTCATCATCCTCGCCGACCGTCATCACACTCACCCTGCCCCAGAAGGACGACAGCGAAGGCAGCGGTACTCTGCTCATCCAGCGTGGTGACCTGGCGCACATGCGCCAATTCACCTACACCAACGTCAATGATATGGCAGCGGTCATCAAGGCTGCTTACCTCGCGCTGTCCACCGTCGAGGCCGAACCGCCTGTCATTCCGGAAACCCCGAAAACAACTCCCAAAGCGGAGGCAAAGCCGAAGACTACAGCAAAGGCGGTGCCACAGCCCCCAGTGGTTGAAGAAGAGCCAACCATTGACATCCCACTGAAGAAGGGGATGAAGACCGTCAAAATCAGCCATCTCAAAATTGTCGGCGGCGAAACGGACGCGGCAGCCTACAAACAGGCCGTGCTGATCGCCGGGAAGCTTATCGACGGCGGGTTGTGGGATGGTGGGTCGCCAATCCGCATCGCCGATGTGTATGCCACCGCCAAGAAGATGAAGCACCTGACCGAGCGCGAGATGAGCCTGTTCGCACTCGAAGACTTCGTCCAGGTTGGCGAGAGCGGTCTGCCGCAGGATGCAGCCGATGTCGTGGCGAGTATGTCAGACGAAGACGACCAGGACATCCTTGAAGTCGCATCCGTCACCCTGCCCGCATCGTTCAACGGTTTTCACCCGGACGACGAGTCCGAATAGCCCAGTCGCATTGAATCCCATTCGTTTAACTTATCTCATGAAAGGAAGCAATCTCATGTCCGAACAAACCACCTCCAAACCACGTGTTTTCAAAACCGGAACCGTTCGAATCGTTGAAGACGCGAATATGTCAGGCCTGTCGAACGAGGATGTTCGTTCGCTGCTCAAGTCCAGCTACCCGGAAGTTGCCAACGCGACGATCCGCGCGAGCCAGCTTGAAGACGGCACGCCGCTAATCGAGTTCCTCCCACAGCCTGGGCGTAAAGGCTAACCGCGATGTTCGGCGCAGGCTTCACATTGACGAGCCTGCGGGAGTGCCTGGCACAGGTGGAACCGGTCAAACTCCTGGGGATGGAACTGCTCAGACAGGGCAGTGCCCAGCCCCAGGGCGGCTGGTTCCCAACCGGCATTCCTCGCAGTCAGATGGTCGAGGCGGTCACGGAACTGGTGGGCTACACCCGCCGCTGCGCTTACGCCGCCTCACAGATCAGCCAGCTTGCTTCCGTGCCGCTGACATCCCTGCAACTGATGGAGTACGGCTTATGACCGATTTACTTCAGGCTCAATACCTGCTCGTTAGAGGCATGAACGCCGATCCGCTGCTGTGCCTGGCGAATGCTGTGGCGTGGTTGGATCCGTTCTGGGACGAGTTTGCCGATGAAGACGATTATGGTGAGGACGGCGATACTCTCAGCCTGGCGCTGCGCGTGGTGCGCGACTCCTTCCCGGACATCTACGTGCAGGTGATTGAACGGCTGCGTTCCGGCAGTTCGTGGGCGGAGGTCGAACGCCTGGTGTGCGGCGAAATCGAGAAGCTGGGTATCCCGCTCGACAATCTCGAATTCATGCCCTACGGCATTCCGATGCCGGCTTACGGCGTCACCCTCGAAGACCCGGAGTTCTATCAAAGCCATGCGGATGTTGTTCCCGTTGTACAGACGTTTGGGATTGATCCAACCGCGCATCCCTACCAGGTTGACGTGCCGAATTGCGCTCATATCGCTGGACAGTCTATCGCCGCCAGCCTGGAAGACCACCCCGATGAAGGCTATCGCAACCTATCGTGGTTGATGCAGTGGTTGTTCTCGTGTTCGGGCAACTCGACTATCGACTTCGATTATGAAACCCTGTGCGAATTCCAACCGCTGTCATGGGAGCGTGAGAATATCGATTTCGCCGCTGCCATCATCCACGAGGCGGATGAAATCATCGGTCATGCCCTCAGCGGGCTGAAATTTCTGCAAACCCATCCTACCGTTTCAAGCGCGCTGCGCGACAACGTGCAGCGCATCTACAGAGCCATGAAGAGACTTCCGAAGGAGAAACGCCATGACAACCCTCGCGTTCGATGTGTCTGGCCGAGCGTTGGATCGGGCCTTGACCGAACAGCCCGCCCTTGTGCTTAGGTTTTACAGCTATGGGGTGATGCTCGAAAAGTGGGACGGTGACCGGGTGGCCGAATACCCGGTTGACCCGGCACAAATTGCACTGGCGCTCTCGGCAAAAGTCGGGTTCGATACGGGATTGATGAGCGGGAACACCCTGCTGGTGCGCTGTGAGGGTGTGAAGAAAACCGTTGTCGAGTATCGTCCACCGGGCAAAACCGGGTTGTATTTTGAAGGCTCGGAAACCCCGCTGCGCGTGCCACTGCCCGGAATGCTGATGATCCGCGTGACGGCAGAAGACAAAACGCCGCAGTATCAGGTCTATGCGGTGAAGCAGCGCCCCCACAAGCTGGATGTTCCCTTGTTTCACCTGCCGCTGCCCAATGTGTTTCACAGCGGCAGCATCTGCTGGGGCAGTGTACCCACCGTGTCTGAAACCGCACTGAAAAGCAGTTCGCTGACCGATGATTGGGCGATCTTCCTCGGCAGTCGCTTCGGTGATCACGGCTGCAATGGCAAGTCGAAATCCCACCCGCAGGACATCCGGCAGAAGCTCATCCAGATCGAAGGACGTAAAGCGCGGGTGTATCCGAAGTCCGATTTGATTCCGGTGAAGAAAACCCTTGCCCAAGTGCTGGGTGATGATCGTCAGTAAAGGAGAAAAAACGATGGGTTACGATTGTTATCTGACTGTACAGGCGCAAATCTCTGACTCAGCTACAGGGCAGGCGGTTCTCGATGTGTTGGAAGCTGATGAGGGCTGGGGCGTATTCCCGGTATCCGAGGTCGGTGACGACCATCTTTACTTTCAGTGGGAAGGGCGCAACCGGGATGAAGAGGGTGTATATGCCCTGCTGGAACCGGTTGCACTGCGCCATGCCATTACGTTTGAGGTGGCATACAGCAGCGATTACGACAGCGGGCTGCGTTTCTTCGTCGGGGTTGATGCTCAACGACTCAATACGCTGCATCAGCTAGACCAGGCAATGGGCGTGCTTCAAAACCTGCTGGCACCATCACGACAGCAGCTTATCCCGGTATTGAAAACATGGCCGCAGCGCGTTGATCTTGAAACGCTTGTGAACGCACTTCGCCAATTGCTCTCTGAGGCAGGAGGCACACCATCATGAATGTCTTTGACCCTTTCACGCATCTCCAGACCGTGACTGTCGTTGGCCTGGGCGGTACGGGGTCGCAGGTGGCGCGCAGCCTGGCGCGCATGATTTACGATATGCGCCGCGCACGTCTGCATACGCCGTCAGTCATCTTGATTGACCCAGATGTTGTCGAAGAGAAAAATGTTGGTAGGCAGATGTTTGCTGCAGGCGACATCGGGCAGAACAAAAGCTGGGTGCTGGCCCGTCGCTTTAATCAGGCCCTCGGTCTTGAAATCGCTGCCATCGATCAGCCACTGGATGCGCGGCGGCACTTCGAGCGCCATGGCAACCTGGTGATTGGCTGTGTGGACAATCATCTTGCACGGCGCGAGTTGTCGAAAGTCGATGGTATCTGGCTGGATGCGGGTAATCACTTTGACAGCGGGCAGGTGTGTATCGGCAACTCGGCAGATCGTGATACGCTGCTGCGGCACATCAACGGCGACCAGTGCAAGTATCTCTATCTGCCCAGCCCGGCGCTGCTGTTTCCCCAACTGCTCGAACCTGAGCCGCAGACCACGCCACAGCCAGCCCTATCCTGTGCTGATCTGGTCGCACGCGGCGATCAACACCTGCTCATCAACGATCTCG
>JAEUQX010000729.1 GCA_016788625.1 Anaerolineae bacterium | reverse complement strand
CCATTGGCTGCCGCCTGCTCGCGGAAATTCCGCAGCGCCACACGCCATTCCTCGCGCTTCTCCGGTGCATCGGTCATCACAGCCACCGTGTTGCCCGCCAGCAGGTTGAGCGTCTCGCTCGGTAGGGTGCTCTGTTCCCCTCGCCCTGAGGGAGCGGGGTTAGGGGGGAGGGTTGCTCCTGCCGGGGGCTGAGGTTCCAGCCACTCCGGCTGCGCGTCCTCGCCCGTCACCGCCAACCAGGCCGCCGCGAAGGCCGCCTCACCAATCTGCTGCTTCATGCTTCGAATGCGACTAACAGCAATGCGAATGGCATCTGGAAGCTTGCGGTCGATGAAAAATGTCAGACCTTCGAGGCAAGTCTGCAATGCCCCCTCATAGTTCTTGGCTTCCACAAGCACATCAGCCAGATAGAACTGGGTGGTGTATTTTGTGTAGAGCTCGCCAATCTCCTCGCAAATCTGGATGGCTTTGGCAAAGAATGCTTCTGCTTGATCAAGCAGCTTTTCCTGCTGTAATAATCGACCCATGCTGGCGTATAAGTTGGCCTGCCCCAGCCGCGCCCCGATGCCTTCGTAGATCGGCAGCGCCCGCTCGTAGTACCCCCGCGCCGCCGCTAATTCATCCTCGCGCACGCTCAGATCGCCTAAGGCCTTCAGCGTATTCGCCTGCCCTGCCGGGTATTCGGCGCGTTCAGCGGCGGGCAGGGCGCTGTTGAGCAGGGCGCGCCAGACCGACGGCGCGGCATACACGCGCAGGTAATTGCCGAGCGCGGTCAGCAGGTCGCAGGCCGGGGTTGGCTGGGCATCGAAGCCCCAGCGCAGCGCCGCATCCAGGTTTTCGAAATCCGGCGTGATCGCGCGCAGGTAGTCAATGTCGGTGTGGTCGCGGTTTGCGCCGTGCAGCAAGGCATACCAGGCGAAGTGGGGCTCCTGGGCGGCGTCACGTTCGCCTTCGCGCAGCAGCAGGGCGCGGGCGTAGGCGCGCAGCAGGGGGTGCAGGGCGAAGCGGGACGAAACCTCACCCCAACCCCTCTCCGGCTGGAGAGGGGCTTCAAGAGCCGCCTTTTCCCCCTCGTCGCCAGGAGTGGCGGGCAGGGCGTGAGGCGTTGTCACCCCTTCGCCCTGAGGGAGAAGGGGCTGGGGGACGAGGGCTGCGCGCGTCACCAACCCGGCGCGCACCAGGGCGTCGAGCGCGTCCTCGGCGGCGTCCAGCGCGTCGCGGATGCTATCTTCATCGGTGATGCGTTCCGGCGTCAGATCTCCCCACACATAAGCGGCGGCGGCGCTGTCGAATGTGCCCGTCGCGGCGAAGACGCCCAAGGCGCGGAAACGGCGGCGCTGGTCGTCCGTCAGGTCGTCGTAGCTCAGGCTGAGCGAGAGTTCCAGGTTGAGGTTTTTGTCGCCCGCTTTGAGTTCCAGCAGTTTGAAGGGATGCTCGCCGTCGTGGGCGCGCTGCAGGCGGCGCTGCAGGTCGGGGGCATAGTCTAGTCCCTTCTCGTCCAGCTTGGCGGCGACCAGGCTGACGGCCAGCGTGTGCCCGCCCAGCAGGGTGACGATTTGCCTAAGAACCTCACCCCAACCCCTCTCCGGGGGGAGAGGGGCTTTTGCGCGCGCCAGGATCAGCGCCACGCCTTCCTCGGTCGAGAGGTGGTCGAGCGGCTGCGACTGCGCGCTGCCCAGGTTGTGCGCCAGGTCGCTGAGGCGCGTGGTGATGACGACGCGGCAGCGCGGCGCGCCGGGCAGTTGGAAGTACCGGCCGATGCGGTGATCCCAGACATCATCCAGCACGATCAGCACGGCTTTCTCGGCCAGCAGCGCGCTCAACTGCGATTTACCGCGCGCTTCGTCGGGGTATTCCTCGCGCAGATCGCCGAAGGCCGCGCCAATGTCGCCCATGCGCGCCGCGACGTTGGGCGTCTGGCCGATGGGCAACCAGAACACACCATCGGTGAAACCCCGGCGCACATCGCAGTCGTTGCACAGCGCGGCGGCCAGTGTGCTTTTGCCGATGCCACCCACGCCGTAGAGCGCCGTCACCTGCTGTTTGGAGGTGATCACGATGGGCGTCAGGGCATCACCGCGCACGGCCGTCTCCAGGTCATCCAGTTCCGCGCGGCGGATGTACCCGGCGGGCAAAGGTGGTACGCCATACAGCGTTGCAAGCGGGTTGAGCGGGTCGCCTAGCTTGCTGAGCAGTTCGGCGTAGGCTTCATCGAAGGGGCGCGGCGGGCGGAAATCCGGCGCGTGCAGTTTTGCGAAGGGCTGCGGGATGAGTTTGTAGTCATCATCGTGGGGGGCAGCGCCTTTTGGCACGCGCAGCAGCGGGATGACGGGCACGCAGTATTCCTCGGCGTGCTGGTATTCGAAGCGCACGTACTTCGACTGCGCCGCGTCCGGGCCAACGATCAGCAGCAGGCGGTCGGCGCTGTAGATCGTATTGCGAATCTCTTGCAGGAAGGTCTCGCCCCGGCTCGGGAGGCTTTCGCGGTCGAACCAGGCGTCGTGACCATCCGCTTTCAGCCGGGCGTAGAGCGTTTCAACAAAAGCCTTGTCGTCGTCACGGGCATACGATAGGAACAGCTTCATTGACGCGCCCTCCGCAGGATGTTATGAGTTCACCCTACAGTATAGTGAAAGGTCGCGTTTCCGGCGAACCCCCAAATGTGCGGGGGCATGATGCGGGATTAGCTCACGCCGGAGTAGCCTTCCTGATGCGCGCCAGGGCGAAGCGCACGCCGCCCACCGCGTTCATATCGACCGGGTGCAGCTTGCGCGTGCTGTCGAACTTCTTGCGGTCGAGCACCTTGTCGCCGTACCACTTGCGCAGGTGGTCTTCCACCAGCACCGCGCCGCCGCCCACCAGGATCAGCGACTTGATGCCGCGCAGGTTGTTGAACACGCCGTCGCAGATCGTGTTGGCAATCCACTCGGCGTAGCGCTCGCGGTACTTCTCCAGCAGCGGCTGCGTGTCCATGCTGTAGTTGGCGGCTTGCAGCGTGTAGTCGCCGCTCACCAGCCCCAGCCGAATGACGCGGTCGATGTCGTCCACGGTCAGGATGCTGAAGTCGTCACCCTGTTTCTTGACCATGCGCAGCATCGGCTCGCGCACATGCACATGCACGCCGCCCTGCTCCCAGGTGGCGTATTCCAGCGACTCCGGGTTGAAGTTGCCGTTGACGAACTTGAGCGCGTCCAGCGTGTGCGCGCCCAGGTCGAGCAGCACCGACTCGCCGGAGAGCGCGTCGTTCACCACCGTCTCGCCGCGATCATCGAGCATGAAGCAGCCTGCCGCGCCTATGCCCTCCGGCAGCACGGTGACTTTCTCGTAGTGCCACTGGCGCTTTTTCTTGTCGCCGCTCAGCTTGATAGTCACTTCGCCGCCGTGTTCGCTGAAGGCCCTCTGGATGAACGGGCGCAGTTCGTTGAAGAGGCCGGGCGGGGCGAACAGCGTCAGGTCAACGCTGCCTTCTTTGATACCCAGGTTGGCAATCGAGGTCGCTACGAGGAATTGGTGAAATTCGTTGCCGTAGCGGTTCGCGCCCATGTGCCGTTCCAGCGCGCGGCGGCTGACGTGAATCACGTCGTCACCCGCGACGTAGATGTGCGAGTTCCATTCAATGGACGTGTATTTCATACTGCGCGCCTCGACCAGATCGAGCCGTTCGCCCGTGATGGCGGAACGCACCGAGGGCATGTAGAAGCTCTTATGGCCACCGTTGGGCTTGGCGAGGATAGCGTTCACGCCCCCGTTCCCGGCGTCGCAGGCGATCACGTGATCAGGCATTGCAGCGTCTCTCTCACTTGGTGTACGTATTCACCTTCATTGTACACGCGCAGCGCAAATCGGGGAAAGGGGTGTGAGGTTTCGGAATTCCCTCAATGCCCGCCGCGCAGCACACGCAGCAGCGCCGTCATGATGTCGGGCGGGGTCTTATGGCGGGCGAGCGCGTTCGGCCACAGCACGGGCGCGCCGGGCTGCCACACGACGATACCGCTCAGGCGCTGGTAGGCTTTGAGGAATTCCGCCGCACTCTCGAAGCCGCGCCGGGTGAAGAACAACTCCTCTTTGCGCTCGGCCAGTTGCAGCAGCGTGCGCCCCGAGCGTGCCACATCCGCTTCGGTGAGCGCGCGCTCGGTGGTCAGCCACAGCAGGTTGACGATGCTCGGCGGCATCTGCCCGACCTTATCGCACAGCACCGCCATCAGTTTGGTGATGCGCGCGTCGTCACCGTCCTCCAACTCGACACCTCGCACACGGCGCACCTCGACGTTGAACGGCGTATGTGTGCGGAACATCACCGTGAAGTCCGGGCCGCGCTGTTTGGAGGCGGCGTACTTTTCGTATTCCAGCATGAAGCGTTCTTCGCGCAGCAGCAGGGCGGCGACCTCCAGTTCGGCGCGCACATCCTTGACCATCGCCTCGTCGTGTGCCTGCTTCAGCTTCGTGCGAATCTTGCTGCGATAGGTCGTGGCGAACGCCTTATAGCGCCGCGACTCGCGCACCCATCCCTCGAACTCAGCGTAGAGCGCAGGATTCTGACCGTCGAAGATGTACGTGAGCAGGTCATCCAGCGTGGGCATGATGGTAGACAGCGCAGTGTCGCTCTCCTGGTGTACGAACACAGCTTCATTGTATACGCGCAGCACAAGTCGGGGAAAGCGTGATCACCACTCGTAGGCTTTGCCGTCCGGCAGCAGGCACAGACCGTTGTGCTCCGCCGTCAGCGTGGCGATCACGTTCGCCACAAGCGGGATACCCTCGGTCAGTGGTTTAGCTGCTGCGGCGTGCTGGTTCATGTCCGTCTGCAGATAGCCGGGATACAGCCCAACACTGATGATGCCGCGCTCGGCCCATTCCAACGCCAGCATTTTGGTCAGTGCGTTCAGCGCGTAGCGGCTGGCAACATAGGCGTGGTTCTCCCGGCGCACGAGACGTGTAATCGGCTGCGTCGGCATGGTGATGTTGACCAGTTTCGCGCCCGCATGAAGCAGATCCCCGAATCGCCGTGCGACCATGAACGGGGCAATCGTGTTCACAGCGAACGCCTCGTGCAGCATAACAGCAGTCAGATCGTCAGCCTTAGCCGACGGGTGCAGAACGCCTGCATTATTGATGAGCACATCCAGGTGCGTCGTCTTGGCGCTGACCTGCTGCCAGGCGGTATCAATGCTGGCGTCGGCAGTTACATCGAGTGCCACCAGCGTGAGTAGACCGGGATAATGCTGCTCAGCCTCGTGTAACGCGCTGGCCTGCTCAGGTTGGCGACAGGCAGCGAAAACGTGCCACCCCTGCGCCAGATAATAGGCTGCCAGCCCCAAACCTATCCCACGATTGGCACCGGTGATGAAGATAGCCGGCATCGTCACCCCCTAGCGAGCATTTCTTCTCTGTCGCCCACCGCTCCGAAAATCCCTGTGCTCTTTATCTTCTGCGCCTCTGCGTCGAAACCATCTGACTTCAGCGTTCCTTGTAATGGGTCTCCGAAAGCGCGCGCAGCCGTTCGGCGGCCTGCTCCGGCGTCAGGTCGCGCTGCGACTCGGCCATCATCTCGTAGCCGACCATGAACTTCTTCACACTGGCGGAGCGCAGCAGCGGCGGGTAGAAATGCGCGTGAAGCTGCCAGCCGTCCAGCGCTTCACCCGTGATGAACGGCGCGCCGTGCCAGCCCATCGAGTAGGGGAACGAAACCTCAAACAGGTTGTCGTAGCGCGTCAGCAGCCGCTTGAGGATGTCCGCCAGTGCGTTGCGTTCGCCGTCGCTCAGGTCGGGCAGGCGCAGCACGTGACGGCGCGGCAGCAGCAGCGTCTCGAAGGGCCAGATTGCCCAATAAGGCACAACAGCCAGCCAGTCGTCGTTCTGCACGACGATGCGTTCGTCGCGTTCAGCCTCGAGTGCGGCATAGTCCAGCAGCAGCGGTCTGCCATGCTCGGCGTAGTAGGCAGACTGGTGGCGGTGTTCGCTGGCGATCTCGTTCGGCAGGCGGCTGCCCGCCCAGATCTGCCCGTGTGGGTGCGGGTTGGAGCAGCCCATAATCTCGCCCTTGTTCTCGAAGACCTGCACCCAGGCATAGCGCTCGCCCAGTTCCGCCGTCTGCCCCGCCCAGACATCGACCACCGCGCGAATATCTTCCGGTGACATCTGCGGCAGCGTCAGATCGTGGCGCGGCGAGAAACAGATCACGCGGCAGGTGCCCTGCACACCTTGCGCCACAAGCAGCGGGTGCGACGGCGCGGGCGCATCCGGCGTATCGGGCAGCAGCGCGGCGAAGTCGTTGGTGAAGACATAGGTAGTCGTGTAATCGGGGTTGCGCTCACCGTTCGCGCGCGTGTTGCCGGCACACAGGTAGCAGGTCGGGTCGTGCGGCGGGCGCTCATCCTGCGGCGG
>JAEUQX010000643.1 GCA_016788625.1 Anaerolineae bacterium | reverse complement strand
CACGCAGGGCAATCTACTCCCAGATTGCGTAAATGAAAACTCTGGAGAGCCGGATGAACTGAAAGGTTCACGTCCGGTTCGGCGGGGGGCATCTGGAAAAGCGCCCATGAGGTGGCTCGCCAGATGCCTACCCGACCATGGTTACTGGTTGCTGGACGAACCGTTCCAACTTCAGGGTGAAACGGACAGGCAGAACATCGCAGGCATTCTGCGCGGATTGTTCGCGGCATTAGGCGGCGACCCGGAGTACGTGAAAACCGTCGCGGGTATCATGCGCCTCCCCGATTCGGTGAATACGAAGCCGGAGCGCGGTGGGGTTGTGGTGGGCGTGGTTGAAAGTCACCCGGAACGACGTTATCCGCTGGACACCTTTGCCTGGCTGGAAAGTCAGCCACGTACCGAGAAATATGTCGGAATGAATGTAATCACATCGAACGGGAATGGACATCACCCACTGCCGCCGCGCACTGAGACCTATCTGGCATCTGGTGCTGCGGATGGCAGTCGTAACACTGAATTGTTTGCAGCGTCTTGCCAGCTGAGGGATGCGGGCTACAGTCAATCCGACGCGGAGCGTGACCTTATTCCGCGTCACCTTGCCAATGGCAGTCGTGAGCGCGAGGCACTGGCGACCATCCAGAGCGCCTACAGCCGTCCGCCTCGTGATCCCATCGCAGAGACACGACAAAACGCCCGCCAGCAGGTGGAGCAGCTCGTCAGCCGCTTTGGGCAGCCGGAGACAGAACGTGAACGCCCAACGATGGAACAGATCAGTGCCGCTGTGACTGCCTGCGCTCACCTCAATGCTGTTGAGTGGGCAGCCGAACGTCAGCGCCTCAAGGTGTTGTGTGGTGATGGGCTGAAAATCGCTGACCTTGACCGGCTGTATCGAGAAGCGAAGCGCGAACTAGACCGCGCTGCCTTTGCCGCCGCCCCAACAACGGAACGGTATCTCATAGCTGATGGGTATATGGTCTTTGAAAAACAGACCGAACGCGGTACGAGTCGCCAGACCGTTGCCGGATGGGTTGGGCGGGTGCAGGAGCGTACTTCCCGCATGGACGATGATGGGCAGGTCGAACATCTGACTGCGCTGGAACTGACCTGCGGCGAGGAAACACTGACGCTGCCTGTGCCGAGTGAGCTTTTTGGCGACCCAAATGCCTTGCAGCGTTTTATTGCCGGACATGCGGGGGAGAACTTCACCGTCCGCGCAGGGATGATCCGTCACCTTGCTCCTGCAATTCTGGCACTTTCGGGAACGTATCCGCGCCGGAAAACCTATCGTTTCATGGGCTGGACAGAGATCAATGGTAAGTGGGTGTATGTTTCGCCGGAAATGAGCGTCAATGCCGATGGGCAGATCATCGAACCACCAGAGGTTGAGCTTGAAAGCCGCCTGCGCGACTACCGCTTATGCAGCACGGACTGGCAACACAGCTTGGAAGCGTTCAAGGCAGCGGTTGCTACGCTCCCCGGACACCTTGCACCCTCACTGATCGCTTTTGCGATGCTCCCCGTTATACAGCGCTTCTTTCCCGCCGCTGCGACCCGTCCAGCGGTGCATCTGGTGGGGACTTCGGGTAGCGGCAAGTCGGAAATTGCATCACTATTGACCAGTTTCTATGGTCAGTTCACTCGTGACACACCACCCGGTCAGTGGGGCGATACCATCAACACCGTTGAGGCGCTGGGCTACGCGCTGGCGGATACCCTCTACTGGGTCGATGACTACAAGACCATCTACGCCGACGAGCGCACTTTCACCCGCTTTTTGCAGAGCTATTCGCGCGGTATGGGACGGGGCAGGCTGACCCGCGAAGCAAAACTGCGGCAGGAGCGTCCCTGTCGCGGACTACTGTTGTCCACCGGTGAGACGACAATTGAGGGCGAAGCCTCGATACTGTCGCGGATGTTGGTGCTGGAAATCCCACCCTGGGAGAAGCGTGATCCGGGTGGTGATGCGCTGGCGAAATTGGAAGCGGTGCGTGACCAACTCCCCGGTTTCACTACACAATTCATTCAGTGGGTTGCAGCGCAGACAGATGGAGGAACGCTGACCAAAGAAATGGCAAGCCGCTTCGAGTCGAACGTGAAGGGCTACCGCGATAACTTAGCCAGCAAGCTGGGGCGGCAGGCAAACACCGGACGTATGGTGCAGAACTGGGCGGTGCTGGTGACGACCTACCAGATGCTCCGGCGATTCATGGCAGAATTGGACTGCGACGATGCGTTACCTTCGTGGAAGGATAGTATTGTTGAAACGGTGAAAGCAGTGCAACAGGAACGCGCTGGACAAGTATTCATTGACACACTGGGGCAGCTTCTCGCCAGCGGTGAACTCATGCTGGCACGCGATATGCGTGAACCGGAAGAACCGCGACCCGGAACTACCATTGTCGGTTATCTGGACGAGCGTTATGTCTATCTGCTCCCGGATGTCGCGCACCGCGCCGTTCTGCGGGTGCAGCCGCTCAAGTTCAACACACCAGCGATTGGTGCGCAGTTGAAGGAAGATGGTTGGCTGATCCCCGGCACCAACAACCTGACGGTACAGCGCCGCATCCGGGGTATCCCCACACGCCTCTGGCAGTTGAAAGCGGATTTTCTAGGCTGTGACGACTGTGACGGTGGTTCAGTGACAGCATAGCTTTGCGAATCATCGTAGCGATAGAGGATAAAAGTGCCTGTTTCAGGTGTGACACTGTGACGCTGAGATAGGCACTCTCCCTTACTTATGCGGCAACTCTAAAATCACTGTCACAGATGAACCAGCGTAACTGTCACAGCATCGCTTTTGGGCTGCAAAATACAGAATCATAGGGGGTATCCGAAATCGCTTCTAAACCGATGAATTTGCGCCCGTGACACCGGTGACAGACTTGTTGGCGAATCGATGTAGAATAGATTTTGAGGGAAAATGGGGCAACTGAATCTCATTTTCTGTCTCAACTTGAGCGAAGAAGATTTGCGCCATGACTCTGCATCCGCGTTATATTCCCGATGTCCCAGAAGAAACTGCCAAAGTTGCAAAAGTCGCCTTTCGAAAAGGCATCGTTATATGCAAATGTGTGACGAGTTAGGGGCGCTATTGCCGGAGCAATCCGAGCGCAGCTTGATGGCAAGGACTACCTCCAAGCAGCGCTGGACATCGGACGCAATCCGAGTACGTTTCCCAAATATATGAAGTGTGCTGCACGGATGCTTTCAGCGGCGTATGGCTGACGATTACCGTCCTGGCTGTGACGTTAAACCAGCCAAGTTGAAAATACGATGATGGTCAATCCTCATTTAGATTTATACACCTATGATAACAGTAACCACTCCAGGTTAGCCGGACAATGGCACAGGCAGGTTAACCGTTTGTTTGCTTTCAGCAATTTTTAGCAAGTCATAGACAATTGCCTCAGATTAGAATAATGGCTTTTGGAGTCAACATTGGCAACAGCAATGTTGACCGATATTGTATAGATGGCTATCAGCGATCCCACTATCCAGCCGGTTGTGATGAGTTGAGTTGTACATCGGTCAGCATCTGCATATCTCACAACGAGCTTCTATAACGCGCAAGGAGCGGTTCATGATTCCACGCATAATACAATGGTCGTTCTTTCTTCTTATCTTGCTTACCTTGCCCATAACCTCAATCGCACAGCCTACCGTACCCTACTTTGAGCCGCATACATGCCTGATTGACACGTTTGGATTGAACGCCGAATGCGGACACCTGATTGTCTATGAAAATCGACTGGATGAAAATAGCCCAACACTTCGACTTCAGGTGGTGATTCTCAAAAGCAGCAGTGATACCCCGCTTCCTGATCCCGTGGTTTACCTTGAAGGGGGTCCCGGAGGAAGCATCGCGCTGGGCGGTGCATCGCTAGGTGGGTTGTTTCTCGACATGCGCGATTTCATTTTGATGGAA
>JAEUQX010000194.1 GCA_016788625.1 Anaerolineae bacterium | reverse complement strand
TCGCGCAGCGTCTCGGCGGGCTTGAGGAAGCGCGCCCTGGCCTCGTAGCGCCCGACCGAGTGGAAGATGCGCTTGGGCAGCGCCTCGGCTTTCTCGAAGCGTGAGGCGTACTGGCTGAGCAAATCTTCGTTCGCGCCCTTGCCCAGCGGCGGCGAAATCATGATCAGACTGCCGAACACTGCCGGGTTCTTCAGCGCCGTATGCGCCGCCGCCACCGCGCCCTGCGCCACGCCGCCCACGCCCAGATTGGTCGCGTCGATGCGGTACTGCGCCTGCACGAACGGCAGCACTTCCAGCAGCAGCGAGGCGTAATGCTTATCGTTGCTGGTGTATTCGCGGATACGTTCTTCCGGGCCGCCGCTCTGCACCATCGCGATCACGGCGGGCTGCATCCGGCGGTGCTTGATCAGCGTGTCAGCGATCTGCGGCAGTTGCAGCGGGCCGCTCGCCCACTGGCCGTCCTGGAAGATCAGCAGCGGGTACTCGTCCGCATTGTTCTCATATCCGGGTGGGGTATAAACCCACAGCTTGCGCCCGCGATAACCCAACTGACGGCTGTCCATCAGATGCTCGAAGACGCGCCCACGCGGCACATTCTTCAGCCCTGCCCAGTCCGGGAAGGGTCGCGCGTCGCCCATGCGCAGCACAGAGACTTCCTGCGCGCCCGTGTTCATTCGCAGCGGGTTATTGGCATCCACTTTCCAGTGAGCGGCCACGCGCGCGGCGATATGCGCTTCGTTCTTGAGCGGCGTCAGTGGGTCGTCAATCGCCAGCAGATAATCGAGCAGATCATCCGGCTGGAAATCACGCGTCAGGTACCAGAAGGTCGTGCCGGGCAGGTTGGTCATGGGCGCGAAGGGGGGATCGGCTTTGATTGTGTCGAGGTTCAGTGCCACATTTTTTCGCATCCCCAGGCTGTGGAAGATGAACGTGGCGCGGCTGCCCTCTACCCAGGGCCATTCGTGGCGTTCGTCCAGCAGTTCATCAACCAGCGCCTGCCGCTGGCCGTTGCTGGCAGCCTTTTGCGCGTCGGCAAGAAAAGCATCGAACGAGTTCCATCGGGGCATAAAACTGCTCCTGTCATGAATAGCGCTGGATTGCCCTCATTTTAGCACTATGTAGGGGATATTGCCCGTCGCAATTCTGAACGCGCAACACTACCCAATAGTCACTTGCCCCAAAACACGCCAGCCTGCATAATTACAAGGGGTGCAGCCCGCCCGTGCTTACGGCCCGCATTGAATAAGGAACGACACCTTGCTTCACCGCCGCATCTGGATTTGCCCATTCGCTCTGCTGCTCGTTTTCGCCCTGGCCGCCTGCGGGGGTGACGCGGCGCAGCCCACGCCCGACCCGCTCGACCCTGCGCTGCTTCAGCAAGCCCCGCCAACCGATGTACCGCTGAACAGCAGCACATTGCCAACCGCCAGCAGCGGCGAGGCGCTCGTCGCGACGGTCAACGGCCAGCCCATCACGCTGGCACAGTTCGAGCGCGCCATCAGCCGCCGTCAAACCGAATTCGCGGCAGCCTCAGTGGATGCCCTGCGCGCCGAGGTGTTGGGGCAGTTGATCGAGCAGATGCTGATCGAGCAAGGTGCGGCGGCACAGAACATCGTTATTTCAGCGGAGCAAGTCCAGGCCGAGATTCAGTCGATGGTTGAGCAGGCGGGCGGCCAGGAAAACTACGAAAGCTGGCTGGCATCCAACCTGTACACGCCGGACGAATTCAGCGCCGAACTGCGCGGCACGCTGCTCACCAACCAGGTGCGCGACGCGCTGACGGCTGATCTGGGCGGCAACGTGCAGCAGGTCAACGCGCGCCACATTCTGCTGACGACCGCTGAAGAGGCACAGAGCGTGCTGGCGCGGCTGAACGCGGGCGAAGATTTCGCGGCGCTGGCGCAGACGCTCTCGCGCGACGAAACCACGCGCGCATCCGGCGGCGACCTGGGCTGGTTCACGCAGGAAGAACTGCTCGTGCCGGAACTGGCACAGGCGGCCTTCACGCTGCAACCCGGTCAAATCGCCGGGCCGATTGGCACCAGCCTGGGCTATCATGTTGTGCAGACCATCGAGGTGGCCGACCGTCCCGTCGATGAGGAACGGCGTGTGTTCATCGCTCAGGCGCGCTTCGAGAACTGGCTGCGCCCGCTGCTGGATAACGCCGTGATCGAACGCTATTTGCCATCCTGAAGAAACTGGAGTGGGGGCTGGTTATCATGGGCCGTAAAAATAACGCGCGCGTCTACAACTTCATCAGTCTGATTTTTGTTCTGCTTTCGATTGTGGTGATCATTTACGTGGTCGTGCGGCTGCTCGGCCCGGCAGCTTAAGGAGCGAGGCAGCTATGGGGAACACCCGTCTCTACAACATCATCAGCCTGATCTTCCTCGTCCTCACAGTACTGGTGATCGTCTTCGTCGTCACGCGCCTGCTCGGCCCCGCGCCGGAAGCGCCGCAGGAAGTCGCCACGCTGCCGGAAGTTCTGGTGCTGCCGACCATCACGCCGTCCAACACGCCCACGCGCACGCCCACCGCGACCAATACCCTGACTCCGACGATCTCGCCGACGCCGACCGAGTCACCCACGCCGACGCCGACCGTCTCCGCCTCGCCGACGATTACCGAGACGCCCGGCCCGACCGACACACCCAGCGCAACGCCGACGCCCTCGGTCAGCCCGACGGCAACGCCAACCGAGACGCCCACCGGCCCCTCGCCGACGCCAGAACCAACCCTTTCGCCGTTCCTCTTCGATCTGCGCGAAGGCGAGGTGATTTTCACCACCAATTTCGCCAATACAGCGGGCTGTGCCTGGCAGGGTTTGGGCGGTCAGGTCTTCGATCTCAACGGCGCGCCGCTCACTGGGCTGGTGATCAACATCGTCGGGCCGAATGCGCTTGACCGTACTGTCGTCAGCGGCTCGAACTCGCTTTATGGTGTCGGCGGGTGGGAGTTCCCGGTCGATAACAAGATCAACAATTTCACCTATTCCGTCGAACTGCGCAGCGCCGCTGGTACGACGATCTCGCCGCGCATCACGGTGACTTTTCCAGCGGACTGCGCGCGCAATCTGGCGCTGGTCAACTTCATCCAGGTTCGCGAGCGCTAAGGCGGCCTGATGAGTGAGCAGGACGAACGCTCGACGGGCGCGGTACGGCGCTTCGGTCGCAAGGACAGCAAACGTAAACTCGATCCGCGCGGGCCGCTGATTCCGCCGGATTGGGATGACGATGCCGAGACGGTGCTAGGCGAGGCCGTGCAGCCGCCCCCTGAACCTGCGCCCGCCGCGCCGCAGCCCGAAACACCCGCGCCGCGCGCTGCTGCTGCCGACCGCTTCCCGCCGCTCGCGCCGCCAACCGAGTCTGCGCCGCCGCCCCGTTCCCTGTCGAGCGGTGCGCCGCGCCGCCGCAGTTCGTGCCTGTACAACCTGCTGACCATCCTCTTCTTGGTGGCGACGGTAGCTGCCATCGCGCTGGTTGCCATCATCACCGTGAATCCGTACTCGGCGCTCAATCCATTCCCGCCTTTCACGCCGCTGCCCGTCTTCATCACGACCACGCCGCTGCCCGCCACTGCTACCGACCTGCCCACGCCGGAGCCGACCGCGACCTTCACACCGCTGCCGCTGGAAGCGCTGGCAACCGCCACGCCCGCCTTCCCCTTTAGCGTGGCGAATGGCGGCGCGTTGTTCATGCCCAACACCAACAGCGAAGGCTGCAACTGGTCGAGCATCGCCGGGTCGGTGACGGACGCCAGTGGCGCGGCGCTGAACGGCTTTGGTGTACGCATTACGGGCGGTGACGTGGATGAGACGGTGTTCAGCGGCGCAGCGCCAACCTTCGGGCCGGGCGGCTTCGAGCTGTTCCTCAACGGCGTGCCGCTGGAGCAGACCTACACGGTGCAGCTCCTGGACGCATCCGGCCTGCCCGCCGCGCCCGCCGTGAGCGTGACCACGCGCACAAGCTGCGAACAGAACGTGGCAATTTTGAGCTTCGTGGCGACGGGGTGAACCTCACCCCTATATCCCCTCTCCCGCCGGAGAGGGGACTTTGAGAGGTTGTCCTACAACTAACGACTAAAAGCTGCCGACTCAGATCGCCCGCATCCGGTTGTTGCGCGGGTTGTGCTCAAGCTCGGCCAGCCCCAGCGCCTCCAGCAGCGGCGGAATATACATGCCAAAGCGTCCGCGCAGCCCCTTCTTCAAGCCGTACCAGCCGCCAAGCGGGTTATCCGGTGAACGTCCCCAGGCCTCGACCGTGCCGGGTTTGGCTTCTTTCTGCTCGTCCGCGCTGCCCAGTTCCATCCAGTCGCCGTGCGCCTTGAGCATGGCGTGCAGGTCTTCGATGCAGCGCAGATCGTAGAGCAGCGTGGTTGTGCCGACCTGGCAGACCAGCACGGGCGGGTTGTGCGTCTCGTCGCGGTAGAGCGTGTATTCCGACGTGCCCGGCGGCGTTTGCAGCACCCAGGGATCGTCTTTCGTGCCTTGTCCTTTTGCCATGCGGTTCATCTCCTATGCCTTGCCAATAGATG
>JAEUQX010000616.1 GCA_016788625.1 Anaerolineae bacterium | reverse complement strand
GGCATCGATCTGGTGGTGATGAGTTCACACGGGCGCACCGGGCTGGCGCGCTTCCTGTTCGGCAGCGTGGCGAGCAAGGTGATGGAAGGCGTCAAAGTGCCTGTGCTGCTGATCCACCCGGACAAAGAGGAGACATGAGGGCGGGCAGCCGTGCGTCCCATCCACGATTGCTGACGCAGGGCAAAACATTGAATGGTAGAATGGGGCAAATGGTGTTGGAGGCATCGATATGACGGTTCAGGTTCAACAATCTATCTTCACCGAACTGGCGGATTTCCTGACCTCACAGCCCACTTTGGAAGATATTGCCGCTTATAAGGTGTCGCCAGCGGTACAGGAACGAATTGACGACTTGCTGGAGAGGAATCGCGAGTCGGTTCTTTCCCCCGATGAACGCAGCGAACTGGAAAAAATCCTGGCTGTTTCGCACCTGATGAGTCTGGCGAAGACTAAAGCACACATCAAGTTGAGTGGAAAGGCATGACGTATATTCCGGCAAAACTACGCGAGCAAGTAATTGACCGGGCAGGCGGTTGCTGCGAGTATTGTCGTGTGAGCCAGGAATACAGCGATGTTTCGTTTCATATCGAACACATTATTGCTATCTCTCATGGAGGAAAGACACTCGCGCTTAACCTGGCACTGAGCTGTTTGCGATGTAACCTCCTGAAGGGCACCAACATCGCTGCCGCCGATCCTTTAACTGATGAACCGACTTTCCTGTTTCATCCGCGTCGACATCATTGGAATGAGCACTTTCAATTGAATGGGCCGGTCATTGAGCCATTGACTGCTGAGGGACGTGCAACGGTGTTCGTTCTGCGTCTCAATGATCAGGAACGTATCGAACAGCGCACTCTGTTGCTCTACTTTGACCGTTATCCCTGCCCCGAAATTCGTCTCAGCTAAGCTTTACCGTATCGTCAAGGAATTACGCCACGCAATCCCCCTGTCCAAATGACCAGTCCGCAGCAGTCCAGTCGGCGGATACAACTGTACCGTATTCATGGTACGCTTAGATTAACCCGCTAAGTTGATTAGCCTGGGTGAGATGTGCGCGTTGTGGGGAGTACATAACAAGACGAGAAGTGCCGCGGATGTGCTGTGCCGTGAGCCACCCGTGATGTTTTTCGGCGTACTGGAATGGGTGGCAAGCAAACATCCCGCAAACTCGTGCTTGCCAGGACAAGGTTGATCTGCTATGATCACTTGTGACCCATTGACGTCTGTTTAGTCCACGCTACCACCCGACTCACTCTGCTCCTCAACAGGCGACAAAGCGAAAGGCTGGCTGCATGAAGATCGTCATCACAGAAGCGTTCGGCTGACATTCCGGTTCCGTTCCCCAAGTCATCAACGGAAATCTTTCCCTGGGCGACGCATACCGCCGAGGGCGTTGTTCTGTCTGCGTATTCCGTCTCTTTGGAGGCCTGTCTTGACCATACCGCAACAAGCCTACTCATATGACATCCGTCAGAGCTTATCCGCGAATCGCTTTCGCGGCTTCTGGCGGCTGGTCACGGGTTTTCGCTGGTTCTATCTCGGCGCGGTGATCGCCCTGGGCATTTCCGCGCTCATGAATACGTCGTCGTTCCTGCTGGTGCGGCACTTTATCGATCACATCCTGCCCAGCCCGGATGTCCGTTCGCTCGCACCCATCGTCGCGTTGGGGTTCGTCGTGCTGGCGCTGCTGCAAGGCACGTTCAGCTTCCTCAGCGGACGGCTGGCGGCGCGCACGGCAGAGGGGTTGGCGCTGCGTCTGCGCAACAGCATGTATGACCACATCCAGCGTTTGAGCTTCACTTATCACGACAAGATGCAGACCGGTGAACTCATCTCGCGCTCGACCTCAGACGTGGACGCGATCCGGCGCTTCTTCGCCGATCAGGCGATTGGCGTCGGTCGTATCCTGATCCTGTTCACGGTCAACTTTGTGGCGTTACTTTTGCTCTACCCGCCGCTGGCATTGTTCTCGATCATCGCTGTGCCCATCGTCGGCGTGATCTCGTTGTTCTTCTTCAAGCGCGTCTCGGACTCGTATGAACGGCTGCAAGAGCAGGAAGCGACGCTTTCGACCACGCTGCAAGAGAACCTGAGCGCGGTGCGCGTGGTGCGCGCCTTCAACCGCCAGGACTTCGAGCGCGACAAGTTCGAGGCCGACAACGCCGAACAGTATCGTCGTGGGCGCAAGTTCCTGATCATGCACGCGCTGTTCTGGCCGATCACCGATGTGATCTGCTTCGCGCAGACCATTGCGGGTTACTTCCTGGCGGCGATGCTGGTCATGGATGGCACGCTGTCTCTGGGGGCATACCTGGCATACGTCAGCCTGCTGACGATGATCATCAACCCCATCCGCAACCTGGGACGCCTGATCGTTGATATGTCCACGGGTGTCGTCTCCTACACGCGCGTGATGGAAGTCATCCGCCAGGAGCAGGAAGCGCTCGATACGGGCAGCCAGCCGACGACGCGTGACCTGCGCGGCGACGTGGCTTTCGAGAACGTCAGCTTTGAGTACGACAGCCACAACCCGGTGCTGAAGGACATCAGTTTCCACATCCGGGCGGGACAAAGCGTAGCGCTGCTCGGCTCGACAGGGTCGGGTAAGTCCTCGCTGGTCGGTCTGCTGCCGCGCTTCTACGAATACACCGGCGGGCGCATCACGATTGACGGCGTCGAGCTGAAGGAATTCTCGCGCGGCTATCTGCGCCGTCAGATCGGCATCGTGGAGCAGGAGCCGTTCCTGTTCTCTCGCAGCATCCGTGAGAATATCACCTACGGCGTCGGGCGCGAGGTCAGCGACGCGGAAGTGGTCGAGGCGGCAAAAGCGGCGGCCATCCACGACGTGATCCTCTCGTTCCCGCAAGGCTATCAAACGCTGGTCGGCGAGCGCGGCGTGACGCTCTCCGGCGGGCAGAAGCAGCGCGTTGCCCTGGCGCGCACGCTGCTGAAGAACCCGCGCATCCTGATCCTGGACGATGCTACATCGTCGGTGGACAGTGAGACAGAGGACAGCATCCGGCAGGCGCTGCTGCGGCTGATGAAGGGGCGTACCTCGTTCATCATCGCGCACCGCATCCAGACCGTGATGAACGCCGACCTGATCCTCGTGCTGGACAAAGGGCAGATCGTCCAGCGCGGCAGGCATGATGAGCTGCTGGCGCAGGAAGGCATCTACCGACAGGTGTACGACCTGCAAATGCGGATTGACGAAGAAGTGGAAAAGGAGATCGCCCGTGTCGGAATACCGGTTTGAAGAAGAAGAATACACCAGTCAGGTCAACACTGACACACTGGTACGCATCATGGGCGCGGTAAAGACGCACTGGCGCTGGGTGCTGGGCTTCCTGATTTCGGTGGCGGCGGTCTCCATCATGGAGTCGATCTTCACCTACCTGGGCAAGATCATCGTGGACGAGGCCATCGTGCCGGGCAACCGCGAGGTGCTGGTGCAAACGCTGGCGCTGTACGGCGCGATCAGCCTGTTCTTCGCGGTCATGGTCTTCACGTTCATCTACCTGGCAGGCGTGCTGGGGCAGAAGGTGCGTTACGACCTGCGCAAGAGGGTCTTCGATCACCTGCAGCGTCTGTCGTTCTCGTTCTTTGACCGCACGCCCGTCGGCTGGATCATGTCGCGCGTGACGTCGGATACGGAGCGCATGGCCGATCTGGTGACGTGGGGCTTGCTCGACGTGACCTGGGCCGTGATGAACATCATCACCGCGCTGTTCTTCATGGCGACCATCAACTGGCAGTTGGCGCTGATCGTGCTGCTGCTGATCCCGGTGCTGGTCAAGGTGGCGATATGGTTCAAGGCGCGCATCCTGGCGGAGTTCCGCGAGGTTCGCAAGCTGAACTCGAAGGTCACGGCCAGCTACAACGAGAACATCACCGGCGTGCGCGTCGTCAAGGCGCTGCACCGCGAGAGCGAGAACCTGAAGGAGTTCAATGATCTCTCGTCCAACATGTATCGCCGCGCTTTCCGTGCTGCGTGGCTCTCGGCGCTGTTCCTGCCAGCGGTGCAGGTGATCAGCGCGATCGCCATCGGCAGCGTGATCGGTTTCGGCGGCCTGCAGGTGGAAGCCGGCGCGATGACCATCGGCGGCATCCAGGCCTTCATCGCCTACATCACCTTCATGCTGTGGCCGGTGCAGGATCTGGCGCGCGTGTATGCCGATATGCAGCAGGCGGTTGCCTCGGCGGAGCGCTTCTTCTCGCTGCTGGATACGCAGCCGGACATCGTGAACAAGCCGAACGCGCTGAACGTCGAGAGCATCAGCGGCGACATCGAGTTCGAGAATGTGACGTTCCACTACCAGCCGGAGAAACCCGTGCTGAAGAACTTCAACCTGAAGGTGCGGCGCGGCGAGACCATCGCCCTGGTCGGGCCGACGGGCGGTGGCAAGAGCACGACCGTCAACCTGATCTGCCGTTTCTACGAGCCGAAGTCCGGCGTCATCCGCATCGGTGGGCGCGACTATACCGACTATACGCTGGAAGCGATTCAGTCGCGCATCGGCGTGGTGCTGCAAACACCGCATCTGTTCTCCGGCACGATCCGCGAGAACATCCGCTACGGGCGGCTGAACGCGACTGACGAGGAGATCGTCGAGGCGGCGAAGCTGGCGGGCGCGCATGACTTCATCAACACGCTGGAGAAGGGCTACGATGAAGAGGTTGGCGAGGGCGGCGTGCTGCTCTCGGTTGGGCAGAAGCAGCTCATCAGCCTGGCGCGCGCTATCCTGTCGAAGCCGGAAATCTTCATCATGGACGAGGCCACGTCGAGCGTTGATACGCTGACCGAGGCGCTCATCCAGCGCGGTATGGAGGCGCTGATGCGTAACAGCACCAGCTTCATCATCGCGCACCGTCTGAGCACCATCCGCCGCGCCGACCGTATCCTGGTCATCGAGAACGGCGGCATCAGCGAGATGGGGTCGCACGCGGAATTGATGCGGCTGAAGGGGCACTACTACAACCTGTACACCAAGCAGTTCCGCAGCGAACTGGAAGCGCAGTACGAACGTCTGGACGTGCTGCCAGAGCCACACACGAACGGCCATCATGCGGCGGAGCCAGTGTTCTAGCGAGTAGTCAACAGTCGTTGGTCTATAGACTAGAGACTGGCGTGGTGTGCATCGGAACAATCGAGAAGGGTGTGCTGCTGTTCGGCAGTACGCCCTTTTGATTTTAGGCCTACTGGCTGGCGCGGCCTGTTGAAGATCGCCGAATCTACGTTACAATCTGCCTAACTGATGGTGGCATAGAGAGGACTGTGTGATGACACCCAATCCCGGCAAACCGCGTCGTTCCGGCTCTGAGACGGGGGTTATGCCCCGCGTGGACGCCGAGCCACAAGTGCAGCACGAGCCGCCGCAGCCGCGCACGCTGCCCGAATTCGACGATGACGCGGGCGGCATTACCGGGCGCATCCCCCTGACCACTGAGGGCGAGGACGAGGCCAAGCAGTCCGACGATTCGACAAGTTCTGCCTCGGTTTGGTGAAAAGGAATGCAGCGATGGGCCTGATGTTCGACACGATGATTGCCTTCTTTGCGGATGACAACTGGCCCTATGACCAGCTTGAGGAGATGCCCGCCATTCGAACGGGCTTCTCCGGCGAAAACGGCAAGTGGATGTGTTTCGCCCACGTGCGCGAGGAACTGGAGCAGTTCGTTTTCTATTCCGTGCTGCCCGTCAACGCGCCGCCGCCGCGCCGTGCCGCCGTCGCGGAGTTCATCACGCGCGCCAACAGCGGCATGATCATTGGCAACTTCGAAATGGACTACAGCGACGGCGAGGTGCGCTATAAGACCAGCGTCGATGTCGAAGGCAGCGACCTCACCCTGCCGCTTGTGCGCCAATTGGTTTATGCCAACGTCTCAACCGTTGATCATTATCTGCCCGGCCTGATGTCGGTGCTGTACACGGACATTCCCCCCGCCGACGCCATCGCCAAGATCGAAGGCGACGATCTGCTCGACTGAGGCCAAACGATCCCCTCGCCGCCGCGCCGGCATCCATGCTGCCCAGTTCCAATACACTGCCCCTCATTCCTTCTGCGAAACTGATAATGCGCGGCGGATAGGTCGATCCGCTCTCATTTCAAGTGGCGCTTTGGCAGAGCAGCACATCTCAAATACACCCTTGAATTGATACACTGTCTCAATTAAAGTGCATGTAGCGACGATTCGCAGCGGATTGGGCTGCGCCGCTGACGAACGATGAACTCGCGTGAGGTGAATCCAATTGGATTACTGTTACCGGACGATTTTCCGGTATGGCAGCCGTAGAGGGCATGATGAAGGGGAACACATTGAATCAAACACCCTATGATGTCGCCATCATTGGGGGTGGTCCAGCCGGTTTGCAGGCCGCGTTGATGCTGGCACGTACGCGCAGGCGCGTGCTTGTCTTCGACTCGCCGGAGCCGCCGCGTAACGCCGCCTCGCATGGCGTGCATAATTTCGTTGGGTTGGATGGTCTGCTTCCTGCTGAGATTCGTGAGCAGGCCTGGAAACAGATCGCGGTCTACAACAGCGCGGAACTGCGTT
>JAEUQX010000593.1 GCA_016788625.1 Anaerolineae bacterium | reverse complement strand
CGCCAATCTGCTGCGTATGCTCGGAAAGTACCAGGATGTTGTCCGCGATGTCTTCCACGCGGCGGCGAATTACATCCATGCCGCTGATTGTTTGCTGCACGGAGTCCATGCCCGTGCGCGAAATATCGACCGAGACCTGCGCCGTCTCCGCCACGCTCTGCGCCCGTTCGGCGGTTTCGGTTACGGTGGCGCGCACCTCGTTCACCGTCGCCGTCGTCTCCGTGACAACCGAGTCCTGCTCATTCGCCATCTCGATCTGGCGCATGGTCGCGGTCAGGATTTCACTGGTATCAGCATCGACGCGCTGAAGGGCGCCGTGAATTTCTGTGACGACATCCTGCAGACGGTCAAGCATTCGGTTCACTGCGTCGCCCATGCGGTGCAGCACCTGCTCCTCGATACTGCTGCCTGCTTGCTCCGGCAGTGGCAGACGCTGGCGCAGGTCGCCCAACACGACGCGCTCCAGTACGTCGGCATACTCGTTTAGCTGCCGTTCCAGCCGGGGGCGCGACAACACATGGCTGACCATGCCCACCAGCCAACCGCCCAACAGCGCCGCCAGCGTCCAGAGCAGCATGGTCGTCGTCTCCATGCTCATCGAAAATCCCATCAGCAGCACAGGAAGCGCGGCAGTCAGCGACATGGTGATCGTGGTGCGGTTGGTCATCATTTGCAGCATACGGCTCATAGGTCAGTTCCAAGTCTTTAGCGCTTAGTCGATAGCTTTTCTGGCAAGACCGTTGTCATCACTAACGGCACAACAGGATTCATTTGACAAGTGCTCGTAGGGACACGGCGCTGCCATGTCCGCTGCCATTTTCAGATGGTGGCTCTATCACGACAAGGAAAGTGCTGCGAACCTGGTTGAGAAAGTTCATCCTTCATTCGCTCAGCCCCATACCCAGGATCAGGCGTTCATTTTCGAATAACTGCTCGAGATTGAGGATGATTTCGCGCGCTTTGGTGATGCCCTGGGCGAACGGCAGATGCTCCACCGCGATGATCTCCGACGGCGAGAGGCGCGTGATGCCGATGATCTGATGCGCCAGCAGCGCCAGCGAGAGACCGCTCGCCTGTGCCAGCACCGCTTCGTCGGGCGCAGCAGCCTCATCACCTGCCGCCTGACCGAAGAACAGGCGCAAGTCCAGCACCGTGATGATCTGGCCGCGCACGTTGATGATGCCTTTGTAGAATGCCGGGACGCCGGGCACGGGCACAATCCGCAGGTTATCGCGCACGCCGCGCACGCACATTACATCCAGCCCGTAGCGTTCCGCGCCCAGGTCGAAGGTGAGATAGGCGCTGGCATCTTCGTTGAGCGGTTTGGAGTCCGGCGGCGGCGCGGCATACTGCTGGGCACGCTGGCGCAGGCGTTCTGTTTCGGCGTGGCGCAGACGCGTATCATCATCCCAGTTCAGGCTTTTCCAGACGGCTTCCCAATCAAGGGTACGCTGTGGTTTGGCTGGCATAGACCCCATCCCAATCTTCTCAGTTGGAAGTATACACCAGCACTTTTATGCCTGCATTGCGGGGTAAGCGAACTCAAACGCTCTTGCGATCAATCAGGCTATATGAAAATGGCACGATGAGCGTTTATCCCCCGTTCACCACATGCTCCAGTGGTATTTCGAAGCCTGCCGCCTGCCACGCGCGCAGCCGATTAACTGCTTCATGGATCAGTGCCAGAACAGCCTGCCGCTCTGCCGCATCCGGCGCGGAGTCGCGCCACAGACCGTCGAGCAGGACATCGGTTTCACCCGACTGTGAGGCGCGCAGCAGCTCCAGCGCCGCTGCCGCGCCCAGCGCGAAACGCACCGGACGGATACCCTGCCGCAGCGCCAGCCGCATTGTGCCGATCAGCCGGTCGTCCCAGCCGAGCTTGCGCTGTGGATCGCGCCCCACGCGCTCGACCGTATCGCGCAGGTAGGGATTGGTCATGCGTGCCAGCAGGTCATCGACATAGGCCGCGTATCCGGCGGGCGTGAACAGCGCGTCCAGTCCATCGTACTTGCGGATCAGCGCCGCGCCTGATTCATCGATGAACGCCGCGCGCAGGAACGCCATCATACCTGGCTGCTGCCGTAGCTCCGCGATGGTCGTCAGGCCGCGCGTCCAACCCAGATATGCCGCCAGCGCGTGCGCCGCGTTGTGGCCGTAGAGCTTGGCTTCCTCGAAAGGCAGCAGGTCGGACTTCTCTTCAAACACGCTGATGCCGCGCACAAACGGCGCGCCGTCCCCGAAGGCGATGCGCGAGATCAGGATGCGGTTGAATGTCTCCACCAGGAAGGCGCGCGAGCCGCCGGATGTCACCGGGGCGAGTCCGGCGTCGTGCATCTCCTGCGCCGATGTGACCACCCCGCCCATCTTGCCGATCACCGTGTTGAGGAAACGCACCTGCGCGCGCACCGCCGCGTGTTCCGCTTCGGGAATCGCCTCGAAGACGCGCGCTTCCAGGATTTCCGCCGCATGGTTGTGGTTCTCCGCCGCATAGATCACCGCGCGCGGCCCACCCGCCCGCGCCTTCTGCCGCAGCCCTTCGGCCAGGATGCGGTGCAGGCTGCCCTCGTCGGGCGAGGCATAGAAGCTGACGCTGGGTACCGCCGTGCTGATCTCGTGCGCTTCGGTCACCGCCGTGATCAGCCGTGCCCGATCGTCGGACTGCTGCGGATTCTCGATCTGAACCGGCCCGACGCTGGCCTGCCGCACACCGTCGGGGTGGGCGATGTTGACGCGGAATATGCCGCCGTCCTGCCGAATAGCCGCGACCATTTCCGGCACAACCTCAGCGACGACCAGCCGCCCAAAATTCCCCGACTGAAACGCTTCGTACAGGAACAGGTTGGACTGTATCGCGCCGAAGCCGAACCCCAGAAATGTGCGCGTCCCGCTCAATGTCATCGTCAGCGCATCTCCTGCCCGCCTGTGACGTTGATCGCCTGCCCGGTCATGTAGTTCGATTGGTCGGAAGCCAGGAACAGCAGCAGGTTAGTCACGTCGTCGTAGGTGCAGCCGCGTTTCATCGGCACTTCATTGATGTACTTCTGGCGCACCTCGGCCTCGGTCATGTTCCAGCGCTTGGCGTACTGCTTGTACAGCGAGTCGACCCACAGCGGCGAGTCGAGCAGGTTGCCAGGGCAGATGGCGTTGACGCGCACGCCAAATTCTGCCAGTTCCAGCGCGGCGCTTTGCGTCAGCCCGATGCCGCCGAACTTGGACGCAGCATAAGCCGAGTTCTTGTAGCTGCCCTTCTTGCCGGACTTCGAGTTGATCTGGATGATCACGCCGCTGCGCTGCGGTTTCATCACGCGCGCTGCGTGCTTGATGCACAGCATGTAGCCTACCAGATTGACGTTGATCACCGCCTGCCACTTCTCGACCGGGAACTCGTCAATATCTCCGGCGATCAGGATGCCCGCATTGGCGACCAGCACATCCAGCCGCCCAAATTCTGCCACCGCGCGGTCGATCATGCCGGAGACCTGCTGTTCCTGTGTCACATCCACCTTGAGGGCGAATGAGCGCTGTCCGGTCTGCTCGGCAACCATCGCCGCCGTCTCCTGGGCAGCCGCCTCGTTCAGGTCGGCCACCAGCACATCACAGCCCGCCTGCGCCAGCCGCAGACAGATCGCCTGTCCCAGCCCCTGCGCGCCGCCCGTCACCACCACTTTTCGATCTTGCAGCATTGCGTTCATCATTCACCTCGTCAGGGCAGCATTAACTTGAGAAATTCTTCTTCGGCTTCGGACGTCCACTCGCGGCCATCGCGCAGTTTGGCGTAGACGGTTGGCAGCACGTCCTTGAGGTCGGGCAGGGGGGTCAGCGGCATTTCCTTGATGTGCGGGAAGATCACCACCTTGCCGGGGAATACCGCGTCCTCAACTGCCTTCAGCCCGTCGCGGAAGGCGCTCAGCGAGCCAACCGCCGCCACCGCACGGATCGGGGAGAGGACGCCGGACTCGGCCTGCTGGAGTGTGATGCGGATGTCGTCCATCATCGAGCCGGAATGCCCGATGTAGCGCGCGCCTTTGCGGTACACGTCGCTCAGATCGAGCGCTGCCATCGTGCCGCGCGCCACCCCCGCGAAGACATTCATCACCCCGCCTTTTGCCAGATAGGTCGCGCCTTCGCTGATCAGGCGGGGCACTGGCGCGAGGACAACGACGTCATCAAAGCCACGTTCTTTGAACGCTGCCAGCCGTTCTGCCGCGCCCGCGTTCATCGGGTTGATGCAGATGAACTCGATGCCGCGCGCCACCGCGTCCGCCTCGAACGTCAGGCGAAGGTCTTCCAGGCGGTGATCGCTCACGTCTGTGCAGACGATCATAGCGGGGGGCTGCTGTGCCTCAATCGCCCGCTGCACATGCATACGCCCCATCGGTCCCGCCGCCCCGATGAACCAGGCTCGCCCACCGGATTGCAGTTCTGACCGCACGGGATGGTCGGCATATGCCCGCGCGATGTCCGGGTCAGCGCCGCCCACGTACAGCCAGCGGTTGTAGTGCACCCGGCCAATATCGACCTGGGCGATACGCGACAGCGGCTGTTCAGCGATGATGGCGAACACGCCGAAATTCCCCAGATGCGGGCTGGCCTGCTCAATACGCGCCACATCCGCGCCGAGCAGGATGATGTCGTCAATCGCGCTCACAGGCGGTTGGCTGATGTCATCGACGATGGTCACGGTGATGCCCAGTTCAGCGGCGCGCCCCCGCAGCCACTCCGCGAAATGTGCTGGCACATCGGTGAGCAGCAGTTGCGCCGGGTGTGACGCGGCATCAAAGCCCGAGCTGATCGTGTAGGGTCGCGCATCATTCGCGTCCGTGCCAATAATCCAGGTCGTGCCGCCGGACTTCAGCGTGGTACGGTACTTCAGGCGATAGGCCGCGATCACGCACGCCCAGGGTTCGGTCAGCGCGCTTTCGACGTAACCCGTCGTGTCCTTGAGCGGCAGCAGGTAGCTGCCCTCGTCGCCGTTCAGGATGCGTTGGTCGATCAGGCCGTATTTGGAGAAGCCGCCTTCGATCTCGTAGCCATAAGCATAGCCCACGCCCTTGACGTAGACATCGGCCTGGATGATGAAGCGGTCGCCCACGTGGTACTGATCTTTGAGCTGTTCACCCACCTTGACGACGGTCATGCTGACCTCATGCCCCAGCACAACCGGGCTGGTCTGCATGTTGCGGTAGATGCGCGGATGCTGCTGGCCGAGCTTGATCACTTTGATGTCCGAGAAGCAGATACCCACCGCGTCGTGGCGCACCAGCAGTTGATCCGGCGCGATCTCCGGCAGCGGCACTTCGATAGGTTTTCCATCCTGCCCCAGGTTCTCGAAACCAGCGCCGTACAGCGGCCAGATCGTATTATGATCGGGCAGGGGCGGGTCGGCGTGGCGGTATTCAACTAGCTTGTCGCTCATGCTGCATTCCTCACTTAAGAAGCTGTCTGTAACAACTGTTGCCTATGCCTCACACGGTCTGCGTTTTGCTCCCCCTCTCCCCTCAGAGAGGGGGCTGGGGGTGAGGTTTCTGGATAGATGGCTAGTCGTTCAATTTTGCAAGAATATCGTTCGGCGTGAGTTGATCGTTCAGGTTGAGCGCCGCAGCCCGACCGGGGGGCAGGCGCTTGCCAACCTGTGTATAGAA
>JAEUQX010000592.1 GCA_016788625.1 Anaerolineae bacterium | reverse complement strand
AGCAGGCTGTGCTGCTGGAAACGGGGCAGCCCGCGCAGCGCCGGATTGATCAGCCAACCGCCTGTTTGCGCTGTGAAGTAACGGCTGCGCAAACTCGGCTCGGTTTGGCGGAACGACCATTCACGATAGTGGCCGCGTTCGGCGGTCGCCAGCGCCGCGCTGTTGATGTCCGTGCCGATCAGCCGCAGCCCACGCGTGGAGAGGTCTGGCAGCGTTTCGCTCAGCGCAATCGCCAGTGAATACGTTTCCTCGCCCGTCGAACAGCCCGCGCTCCACACGCGCAGCTCGCGCCCGCTGAACTGTGGTGCGATGACCTGGCGCAGCAGGTTGAAATGCGCCTGATTGCGAAAAAAATAGGTTTCACCGATCAACAGCGTGTTCAGCAGGTTCTGCCAGATTGGCTCGCGTTCCGGGGTGTTTTCCAGAGTGTGCAGCAGCGTCGCGCCGTCCCCAGCGGCCATCACCGCCGCGTCGAGGGTTGCGGGCGAATAGGCGCCGCGCGCGATGCCCGTGCGTCGTTCAATCAGCGCGCTGATCTGGGCAGTGAGGGCGGGGTGAGCGGGCATAGGGTCTTCAGTGCCATCGGACTAGATGTTGGTCGAAGATCATCAAGGTTTGTTTTCATTGTAACGTAGGCTTTTCTTACAAAGAAGCGAGATCGGTCACCCGTAAGTTTTCGACGATGAAATTCACCCTTTTTGCATGAGAGATGTGCGGCGCAATACATTTCTCGCTATCATGAGAAGTGAATCAATCACGTTGCCAAAGGGGGAATGTATGTCTAGGACAGTACGCATTCTGGCGATTGACGGCGGCGGTATTCGCGGCATCATCCCGGCGATGGTCATGGCCGAGATCGAACAGCGCACGAACAAGCGCATTCACGAACTGTTCGATCTGATCGCGGGGACATCGACGGGCGGCATCCTGGCGCTGGGCATCACCAAACCCAGCGAGGACGGTGGCGCGCATTACACAGCCGAAGATGGCGTCAAGCTCTATGAGCAGGAAGGCGGGCGCATCTTCGACCGTTCAATCTGGCAGCGCGTGCGCTCGGCAGAGAACCTGGCCGAGCCGAAGTACCCGGAACGCGGGGTCGAAGCGGTGCTCAACGAATACTTTGGTGAAACCCGGCTGAAGGAAGCGCTGACCGAGGTGCTCATCACCAGCTACGAGATCGAGCGCAATATCCCCTGGTTCTTCCGCAGCAGCCGCGCCAAGACCAACCCCAGCTACGACTTCCCCATGCGCTTCGTCGCCCGCGCCACCTCCGCCGCGCCGACGTATTTCCCACCCTGCAAAATCCCGGTTGATGGGGCTGCGGGCTATTACGCCCTGGTGGATGGCGCGGTATTCGCCAATAACCCGTCGATGTGTGCCTATGTCGAGGCGCAGTCGCGTTTCCCGGACGCGACCGACTACCTGGTCGTTTCGTTGGGCACAGGCGAGTTTAACAACCCGCTGTACTACGAGAAGGCCGCACATTGGGGTCTGATCGGCTGGGCGCTGCCCGTGATCAACATCCTGATGCATGGCGTCAACCAGACCGTCGATTATCAGATGCGCCAACTGATGCCTGCTGTAGAAGGCGGCGGGCGGCGTTACTACCGCTTCCAGACCGTGCTGCCGGAAAGCTACACCGATATGGACGACATCTCGCCGGAGGCTATGCGGGGCTACAAGCTGCTGGCCGAGGAGTTGATCCATAAGCACAGCGCGGAGCTTGAACGCGTCTGTGGTCAACTGGTACAGTTGGTATCGCAGTCATGATGTAGCAAGAAAGCAGCCGCTGTGCAGCCTGTGAAACAAACCGTTCGCCTGATCCTGTTCGATATCGACGGCACGCTGATGCTGCCCAAAGGGGCGGGGCGTGCCTCGACCAAGCTGGCGATGCAGGAAATCTTCAATACCGCCGGACGCATTGACGAGCATCACTTCGGCGGCAAGACCGACTGGTACACGCTGGTCGAATTGCTGGCCGAAGAAGGCTTCAGCCCGGACGATGTGGCGCGCGTGATGCCGGACTATGAACAGGCAGTCGCCCGCCACCTGGAAGCGATCATCGACGGCTTTGCGGTCGAGGCCTGTCCCGGCGCGCATCACGCCGTCGCGGAGACGCGCCGCCGTCCCGACCTGCTGCCGGGCATCGTCACGGGCAACGTTTCGAGCACTGCGCCGATCAAGCTGCGCGCGGCGGGTTATGATCCGGCCTGGTTCGCGGTGGGCGCGTATGGCAGCGAGGCCGCCGACCGCAACGCGCTGCCTTTCCTGGCGCTGGAACGGGCGGAGCGGCTGCTCGGTGAACGCATCGCCCCGCAGCAGGTCGTCGTCATCGGCGATACGCCCGCTGATGTTGCCTGCGCGCGGGCGCTGGGCGCAGTGGCCGTCGCCGTCAAAACGGGGTACACACCCGCCGAGGAACTGGCCGCCACGCAGCCGGACTACCTGCTCGACAACCTCAGCACGTTCTACGGCACGGTGCTGCTCTAGGGGCGGCGTGGCGCTGCACCGCTTCAACCTGTATTCGCAGTGACACCTGAAGCGCGCTACAATAGAAATCAAATGCTGATTTGATTAAAGGCTTTCACGGTGCGTACTTACGATTATGTCGTGGTGGGGTCGGGCTTCGGCGGCAGCGTCTCGGCGATGCGTCTGACCGAGAAGGGCTACAGCGTCCTGGTGCTGGAGCGCGGCAAACGTTACCGCGATGAAGATTTCCCCCACAGCAATTGGAACATCCGTAAGTTTCTCTGGGCGCCGCTGCTGCGCTGTTTTGGCATTCAGGAGATCAGCCTGCTGCGGCACATCATGGTGCTGCACGGCAGCGGCGTGGGCGGTGGCAGCCTGGTCTATGCCAACGTGCTGATGGAGCCGGACGAGCGCCTGTTCGATGCCCCCGGTTGGCGCGACCTGGGCGACTGGAAGACGCTGCTGCGCCCGCATTACGACATGGCGAAGCACATGCTCGGCGTCGCGCCGCACCCGTATTCGACTCCCCCTGATCACGTGCTGCAGAAAATCGCGGAGGAGCGCGGCACTGCCGATACCTTCCGCCTGGCGAATGTGGCCGTTTTCTTCGGTGAGCCGGGCAAGGAAGGCCAGAGCGTGCCCGACCCGTACTTTGGCGGGCGCGGGCCGAACCGCGCGGGCTGCACGGGCTGCGGCGGCTGCATGATCGGCTGCCGCCACAACGCCAAGAACACGCTGGTCAAGAACTATCTGTACTTCGCCGAGCAGTGGGGGGCGGAAATCCGCGCCGAGAGCGAAGTCATCGACATCCGCCCACTGCCCCCTGGCGAGCCGGACGGCGCGCGTTACAAAGTGATCTACCGCCGCTCGACCGCCTGGCCGCTGACTGCTGCCCGGCAGCGGGTGCGCGCGCGTAACGTCGTCGTCTCCGCGCACGCCCTCGGCACGATGCGCCTGCTGTTCCACTGCCGCGATGTGAGCAAGAGTCTGCCGCGTATCTCGCAGCGCCTGGGCACGATGGTGCGTACCAACAACGAAGCGCTCAACGGCGCTACCAGCCGTGACGCGGACATCGACCTGACCAGCGGCGCGGCGATCACCTCGATCTTCCGGCTGAACGAGAACACCTACGTTGAACCGGTACGTTACCCGCACGGCTCTTCGTTCATGCGCCTGCTGGCGATGCCGATGATCGAAGGCGGCGGGAATGTCCTGACGCGCCTGGGCAAGCTGCTGGCGAAGATCGCGCGGCATCCCGGCGATTACTTCTATGCCAACTTCACGCGCCGCTGGGCCAAGGGCACGACAATCCTGCTGATGATGCAGACCGACGACAGCACGCTGCGCTTCCAGCTTGGTCGCGGCCTGTTCACGGCCTTCCGGCGCGGCGTCACCAGCCACGAAGTGCCCGGCGAGAGCATCACCCCGCCCGTTGAAATGGCGCACGGGCTGGCGCACGACTATGCCGCGAAGATCAACGGTATCCCGCAGGACACCGTGCCGGAGACGCTGCTCGGCATCCCGGCCACCGCGCACCTGCTGGGCGGCTGCCCGATGGGACGCAGCGAAGCCGACGGGGTGATCAACACGCGCTGCGAGGTCTTCAACTATCCGGGGCTGTACATCATTGATGGCTCGATCATGCCTGGCAACCCCGGCATCAACCCCAGCCTGACCATCACCGCGCTGGCCGAATACGCCATGAGCCACATCCCGGACAAGGCCAAAGCGAGCGCGCCGGAACAACTGGGCACGATGGCCTGACGGCAGCGTCTTCGCCCTGTCCGAGGCTCATG
>JAEUQX010000589.1 GCA_016788625.1 Anaerolineae bacterium | reverse complement strand
GATTTGCTCCCCTCTCCATGAGCGCAGCGAAAAGGGGAGGGGTGCTGGCACATTTTGACCCCGCTGTCCTGGTGGAAAGAGCGTCATCTGTTACAACGCTCGCTGGCATCATTGGTTTGTTGCTGCACCGTTCAGACTACGAAGATAGATGATCACGTTCAGCAGATCGCTGTCCGTCAGATTCAGCCGTCCGCCGCGCGCGGGCATGGGGATTCCGGTGGTATTCAGCGGGTCATCGACAGGACGCCCAACCTGCAGAAAGGCCAATACTTCCTCATCCGTGCGGTTGTTGAAAAACGCGCTGTCCACGAGCGGCTTGCCTAACCCTTGAATGCCTGTTGCCCGGGGGCCATGACAGGCTGCACAAACGGTCAGAAAAAGGGTACGACCAGCGCTTATTGCTGCTTCACTCAGTACAGCAGTTGAAACAGACGCTGGCTGCGTGTTTCTCGGCTGAGTCAGGAAGATCAGCAGGATGAGGGTAACGCCGCCGACCAGGACGAGCGCGGACATCAACAGGTTGGGATCAGTGGGCGAAGCAGATCCTGTTTTCATCGACCAATCCTGTGCAAGGGCGAGTATTCCGCCCGCCCTTGCCTTATCGAAAGCTCACTGCACGACGACTACGCCGCCCATACCGGGATGCACATGGCAAATGTAGGCGTAAACACCGGGGTCTTTGAACGTCAGGCTGAAGGACTCGCCCGGATTCAGGAATCGACTGTTGAAACCCTCTCCTGCTGCAACGGTCGCGCCATCCGCAGTCGTGCCCAAAAAGCCAGGCCCTGCCAGCAGTGTTGGCGGGCCACCCGCATTTTCTTGCGGGATCAGATCGGGCAGCGCCACCGGATCGTAGGGAAGGGAGTTGATGAAGTGTGCTGAAGGGCTATCGGCGGGAACTTCCCAGCGTACCGTTTCCCCGGCTTTGATCATCGCCAGCGGTGAATTGAACGTCAACGATGATGCTCTGCCAGTGCCGCCGACTCCGGTTATGACCGTAAAGACACCGTCAACTGCCTGGGTGGGCGCGGTGGCCGCTGCGCCGAAGTAAGCGCCAATTGCCTGGTCGATCTGATCGTCCAATTCTGTTTCGGCCATCAACGCGACTTCGCCTGGGCTGGGGATAACCTCATCGTCGGCTACGACCTCAATGATGCCAGCCATGCCCGGATGCACATCGCAGCGATAGCTGTACAGACCTGGCTCAACATCCATCACCAGGGAGAAATGAAACTTCAGGTCGCTGACATCGGGCAGTCCGCTGTTCGCTTCGCCACCCGTATAGGCCGCGCCATTTGCTAAGGTGGGGAAGACTACTTTCGGATTACCGATCGGTGTAGGTGCGCCATTTATTTCCTGCACAATGATGAAAGGTTCGTCCTGCTCGCCAAAGCGCATGTTGTGGAAGCTGGTGACATGCCACATTACCGTGTCGCCGCGATGCACCTTCAGATATGCCGGGGCGAAGGCCAGCACTTCAACATTTGCTTCGCCAAATCCGCCAGCCTGTACCATATAGGTGTTGTGTGCCCTATCCTGGGCCATCACACGATTGCCGCGATTGCCCAGTATGCCTGCGGCGAACACAGCTATCATCAGCGCCGCGATTACCCCCACCTTGATCAAACGACTTTTATGCATATTTACTCCTCCTCAAACCGAACTCATGACGCCAAAATGCGTCATCATCAGTATTTTGCCAAGCGACATTTGATGTACAGTTCATTTTCTGCTCATTTTTTGCTCACTTGGGGGATTTGTCCTCGCGCGTCTATTTGAGAGCTTTGCCGCCTACCGCTCTTTCACACGCGCATCGCTGAGCGCAAGGCAGGGCTTTGGCGGCATTTGCAGAAGAAACGCCTTTCGGTACACGCTGCGGCTGCGGTATGCCATCTCGAACACAATCCCATCTCAGTTCGCGCCACAGGTGATGCGGAATCAAGGGTGCGTACCCGGCAGAACGGTTCACCCCGGACTCATCTGCGTGAGGTAAGATGGTCTGCGCAACAAAGAAGGTGAACCACTGTGGACACAATCATCGAGACGCCCCCCGCGCTGCTGGCTGACCGCTTTAAGACACTGCGCTACGACGAGGCCGAACGTGCCGTCGTCGTGCTCAACCGCCGCAAGTACCCGTTTCAGGTCGAATATGTGACGCTGCGGACGGTCGAAGCGGTGGCACAGGCGATTGAAGATATGACCGTGCAGGGCGGCCCGCCGCTGGCCTATGTCGCCGGGCTGGGGCTGGCGATGGCCGCGCGCGACCTGGACGCTTCACCGACGCGGCAGGCGGCCTACCTGGAGCAGGTGGCGAAACGGCTGCTGGCGACGCGCCCGACCGCCGACGATCTCAACCACATCATCCCGATGGCGCTGGGCGTGGCGCTGGCGGCGCTGCGCGAAGGTCACGACCCCTTCCGCCCGACGCTGGACGCCGTGAACGCCGAGATCGAGCGCGGCAACACTGTCAGCCGCCTGTGCGGGCAGCACGCCGCCTGGCTGCTCTGCGATGGCGACCAGATCCTGACGCACTGTATCGCGGGCGCGGCGCTGTGCTGGATGCTCTGGACGGCCAAACAGTCGGGTAAACAGGTGACGCTGATCGGCTGCGAGACACGGCCTTACTTCCAGGGCGCGCGCCTGACTGCCGCCAGCGCGCAGGAGATGGGCATCCCCTTCAAGCTGATCACCGACGGCATGTCCGCGCACCTGATGAGCACCGGGCGCATCGACAAGTTCATCTGCGCCGCCGACCGCGTGACGCTGGACGGGCACATCACCAACAAGATCGGCACGCTCCAGCACGCCATCGCCGCGCGGCACTTCGGCAAACCGTTCTACGTGCTGGGCTACGACGGCCCCGACCCGACCACCGAGACGGGCGCGCAAATCCCGATTGAGGAACGCAAGCCGGATGAGATTTTCTACGCGAAGGGCGAGGAGGGCACGGTGCGCACGGCGATACACGGCATCAACGGCTACTACCCGGCCTTCGACATCACGCCGCCGCACCTGATCAGCGCCATCGTCACCGACCGGGGCATCTTCGCGCCGGATGCGGTGCGGGCGTATTTTGACTGAGCATGTTCAATCTGGAGTTGATCTGCTTCGGAGCGCAAACACCGCAGCGTACATAAGTAACCTCAGTTCTGGATAGGTTTTGCTTCGTTCAAGAACCTCACCCCTTGATCCCCTCTCCACCAGGTGGAGAAGGGAAGCTAAGCGCAGCACAGCGGGGTGAGGTTGAAGAAATACAAGATTATCCGAAACTCAGGTTACGCAGCATCTCAGTTGAGCGCAGATTCGAGCAGTTCGACATATTCGTGTGGGTTGAAAAGCGCTGCGGTATGTCCCATATTGCCCATACTGACAACCTCCACAGCCCGCCCAAAAAGCCTTTCGTAACGCGGAATATCCTTTTTGCTTTGGGTCGGGTCGTTTTCAGCACTGAGGACAATGATTCGCCCTGCCCAATTGCGATAAGCCGCAGGCGTGACGATGCCGTTGCGGATCACATCGGAGGCGACAGCAAAATGCGAAACGACGTCTGCGCGGGACAGGTCGTTTTGCATCACGACGTTGATGGCCTGCTGCCACTCGGCGCGCTCGGCTTCGGGCAGGGTGATAACCTTGAGCAGCCCACCACCCAACAGGTTTTTGAGCGTCTTTTCAGGCAGGAGGCGCGCCAGCACGATGAAGACATATTCCACGGGCAACCAGGCTTTACCGTAATCTGCCGGGCCGGAACTGGAGAGGATGACCCGTTCGACAGCCTTGGGTTTGTACGCCAGATATGCCTGTGCCAGCAGTCCGCCGTAGGACTGACCACCCAGTGCAAAGGTGTCAACGCCTTCGGCTTGCAGGATGGCGTCAAAGGCGCTGAAGAACTCGTCAATCGTTTGCACGGGCGGATAATCAGGGGCGATGACGGTATGGCATTTGGCAAGCCCTTCCATGAAGGCGAATCCGAGCGCTGCTCGACGCAATCCGCCAGTAAGCCAGAAGATGGGCGCGCCCGTGCCGAGGCGGTAGTAGTGCCAGGATGTGTGGTTGACTGCAATGTTCTTCCCGAATCGTTCGGAAAAGCGATTCATTTGCTCTAGAACAGTCATCGCTTCACCTCCGGCTGCCTGACAGCGGCCAACTGGCGCTTAACACGCCACATGAGGCATATCCAGCCCTATACAGACCATAATAATTATACACCTGGGTAGGCTGCTCCCGCGGAAAAGCTGTGTCAGGTCCCGCCCAAACTACGCTGCCTAACAGAGCTTTCTTGCAGGAAGGGGTAAGAATTTTGCTAGAGCATATTCTCGCCGCCGTCAACGTTGATGGCCTGCCCGGTGATGAAGCGCGCCGCGTCTGAGCAGAGGAACAGGACGACAGCGGCCACCTCGTCGGGCGTGCCATAGCGCTGCTGGGCATTGTTCGGCGGGGTATCCGGGGGCGTGCCTTCGGGGACGTTGCCGGGGCAGACCGCGTTAACGCGGATGCCGAGCGGGGCGAACTCGCGGGCGCACTGCTTGGTCATGCCGATCACGCCCGCCTTGCTGGCGACATACCCGACGCCCTCCGGCAGCGGGTTGGGATGCCCGGCGCTGGCCGCCAGCGTGATGATCACGCCGCCGCCCTCGTCTGCCATCACGCGTCCGATGAGCTGCGTGCAGAAGAACGCGCCTGTGAGGTTGACCTCCAGCAACCGCCGCCAGTCCCACTCGTCCAACTGCGCCATCGCGCCCAGCTTGAGCGCGCCCGCCGCGTTGACCAGGATGTGGATGCGCCCGTAGCGGTCGCGCGCTGTCTCGATCAGCGAGCCGACCTGGAAACGGTTGGAGATGTCCGCCTGCCAGGGGAATGCCGAACCACCCTGCTCGGTGATCGCTGCGGCCACCTGCTCGGCGCGGTCGGGGTTGATGTCGTTGACGACGACGTTCGCGCCGGCGGCGGCCAGGGCGAGCGCTGTAGCCCGCCCCACGTCTGCGCCTGCGCCTGTGACAATGGCCGTCTGACCGTGCAGATCAACAGTGAAGCGGCTCAAATGGCCTTCAACCAGTCTTGGAGTGCGCTGTCGGCGCCGTAGTGGAAGCGTTCGGTGCGGGGGTCGATCAACATGCGGTCAGCATGAGGGGCGGCGTAGTAAAGAGCGCCATGTTTGTAAGCGGCATTGTGCGCGTCGGCCACCGCTTTGCCATACTTCTGCCAGGGATTCCAATCGTGCTGACCCATCAGGATCATCAGCCGTGTTTCGATCGCCAGAACCGACTGATCATCCAGCATATTGGTCGCCAGCACGACGCCGTAGGGAAGCTGCGCACGTGCGAACAGGCCGAACGAATCGCCGAGCAAACCCGTCCCGGCGTCCTGCGCCAGAATGACAACGTGCTTGCGGTCAACGCCGGGTTGGAGGAGAGCCATCTCGTAGGCGTTTACAGCATCTTGCGTCGTCGAACCCCGTCCACCCGCGCCGCTGCGCCCGGTACCGCGTTTGTCCCAGCGGAAAACGGCATAACCAGCGGCGATACCAGCCAGTGCGAAGTGTTTGTAACCTTCGCGGTCCGCGCAGCCAGCATGATGCAGGATGAACAGCAGTGGGAATGTCTTCTGACGAGGAGCAGGAATCGGAAAATCGATCTGACCGGACAAGCGCACCCCATCACCGGCGAATATGAATTCTTCAGTGCGCGCGATCTGAACGCTATCGAGGACTTGATAAGATGTCATGGAACTGGCTCTCCATCTGGCTAATCGAAAACGATATAACTGGACAGCTCAAAGAAGCACTTTTTTCTTCGCGCAGTTGAGCCAGATTGAGAGGCCGATTGTGAGTATAGCAACACTTTTTAAAAATTGCACCTGTGATTTCTGTGAAAATGGACTCCAATTTTGTGGCGCGCTGTGTGAGACCAGGACAGAGGTACTACCAGGCGGGGCTGCTGCAAGGTTCACAGCGGCGAATCCTATCCTCGTTTCGCTGCGTTTATAGAGAGGAAAATCGCCGAGCAGCATGAATGATACGACGATTTTGCAGCAGCCCTGTACTGCCAAACAGGCAGTTTGTGCGATGTGACCGCAGGCGTGTTACAACAATAGGCCATAAACCAGCCGCTTTTGCTTGGGCAGGAAGGCCGCTCATGAGGAATCATCGCGACTATGAAACAGTGCGCTATCACCTGATGTACAGCGAATTGGTGCTGGCGGCGCGGCAGCGAGGTATGGTGCTGTATCCTGAACTGGCGCGCATCTGCGGATTTCGCGACGAAACGATGGAGACGACCAAGCGCCTGGGCGAAATCCTGGTCGTGATTTCGCAGAATGAGGTCAAACACGAGCGACCGATGCTCAGTGCCCTCGCCGTGAGGCCCAAAGGCGTTGTGCCGATAGCCTTCTTCAACCATGCACGTCTGTTGGGGCTGCTGCACAGCGATAACGCCGACGAGGAAAAGGCTTTCTGGCTGAGTCAGAAAGATGCGTGCTACCGCACCTGGCAGCAGTACCTGATGGACGACTACTCCACTCCGGATTATTGATCAGTTGCTCAGCACGCCCTGAGCGACTCGCAGCGCCGCGTCATAAGCGATGCCAGCCTGCCCCGCCGCTGCGCCGTAACCGCCGTAGATGGCGTGACCGGCGTCCTGCCAGAAGCAGTCTATATCGTGAAAACCTGCTTCCCACAGCCATACCAGTTGGTCGAAAAGCGGCGATGGTTTGTCGAAGTCGTCGGGATAGCGGAAGATGTTCCACTGCGTCGTCAGGAAGTGCTGGTAGGCCGCTGTATCCCCGGATGCCTCACGCACAGACTGGTCCCAGGTTGCGGCGAACAATTCCCGGCTCTGCGCGCGTCTGGGCAGCACCAGATCGGCGATCAGCAGCGCGCCTCTGCCGCTCATCCGCCCGGCCAGCGCGCGGAACAAGGCCTGCTTCTGCGCGCCGTCGAGGTGATGTACGCACAGCGAGGAGACGACCACATCCGCGCCGTCTACCAGCCCATACCAGTCGTCGCGCGCCATGTCGAAGGGGGTGACGCGCAGCCGCTCGGCATAGGTCGCGCTGCGCCGCTGCGTCTCGGCGCGCATCGAGTCTTCCATATCGAGCGCCAGCACCGTCGCGGCGGGGAAGGCCGTGAGGATGGCCTGCGTGAGGTAGCCCTGCCCGGATGCCAGTTCGACGGCGCGGAACGGCGCATCGGGCGCAAACGGAATCAGCGTGAGCAGTGTGGCGATCTGTTCGGCGCGGCGCGGCACAGCGACAGCGGCAAGCTGGCGATAGAGGTCGGACTCGCTCTCACTCCAGGTCATGCGTAGGTCTCCAATTATCCTATTGTGTCGTTATAGCGGTTCGTGAGTATGCTGATGTGGAAATCACTTAAGACCCTATTGGGCTGATTTCAATCTTGCATTCATATGTTCCCTCACGAACATAAGCATTAATTCGTACCCTGCCACTTTCAGGGGCAACAAAAGTCGTTCGTATACCATTGCGTGTAATCGTACCACTTGTAGAAAGTGCACAATCTGAGCATGTCAACCCATTTGCAATCTCTAAAACTAAAAATCCACCAGTGTAATCAAGTTGAGTCGATGAAACTGTAACTTGATATTTTCTGCCGGGATCAACTGGTGCGTACCAACTGTAATCCCATCCTCCCCTTGCTTCAAACACTTGCGATCCGTTCAGTTCACTCGCGCTTCGCTCTAGGTCACAAGCAAGGTTTGCCAGAACAAGAGCCAGTAAAGGGAGGATTACTCCAATTGCATTCTTTACATTTCTCTTTGACACACCTTGACCTCATTTTGTATCCAACTCTTTTAGATATACGCAAATATTAAAACATTTCCTCAGTCTGTGTGTCCGAACTCCCTGATTACTTTTCGTCAGGATGGGAAGTAGATATTTGGTACAGTGTGACATACGCCCTGATCTTGTGCTAATAGCAAATGCTACCTTCGACGAGAATGGCGGGGTATATTTTGGCTGTATAGGTTCTTAGGTGAAAACTATGATCTCGAGTGTATTTGATATAGCCAATCCTCAAGAATATGCCTGCGTCATACGAAAGTATTCTGCAGGGCATTCTGCTTTGCACATTCAAGCTGTAAGTAACTTCAAGCCGCCAGACATTTTCTATTTGGTGTTTTATCCGGTGGAGTTTTTTTCTGGGCCAGTGACTTGGCAGAGTGTTGATTTTCAGATAGGGTCTGCAGAGGAGACTCTAGCAATCTTTAATCGTATCGAACGGTACAGACATGTTTCAAAGCAGGCATTAATGAATTCTCCTTATAATTTGCGTCTATATGTGATTAAAACACCCACTGGTCCAATTCAGATTGTAGCAGCAGAAGCCAAACTTCACCGAGAGGAGTGGATACTTAGCTAACAATAAATACAACCTGTTGGCAGGGTCAGTGAATTCGACTGCGGTCATTGTCATATTCAAAACAAGGTGCGGGCAAAGGGTGCGGTGGATGTTTGATGTGCTCTGCCAACTGAGCTACACCGTCCACTAGGTGGACAGCGGAGGGACTCGAACCCCCGACCCCACGCATTTTAGGCGATAACCCACGCGCGTCGGCCCGCATGATCACTATATGCGAAAACATATTCAGTGTCAATAGGGGTCACAATGGCTCTGTCTTGTCCGAAGATTCGGTATTCGCAGCATTAGGCGGGTTAGCGTGAGCAGCGCGCAAATCTGCCCTGCCAGGCAAACTGCATCCAGATCGCAACAAATTCCAAAACGCTTCGTGTTGCGAACCCCTCCCCCGCGCGGTTAGAATTTCGACACAATCAGCGCAACTTTCGCTGTCCGGTTTCGTAAGTGACATTGTAACTACAGCGTTTTCACGGGGGTATTTTATGCGACAAGCACTCGTTGAAGCTCGCGGGCTGATGAAAACCTATAAGCGCAAGGACGGCACAGAAGTCTACGCCGTCCAGGGGATTGATCTGGACATCTACAAGGGGGAAGTCTTCAGCTTCCTCGGCCCAAATGGCGCGGGCAAGACCACCACTATCTCGATGATCAGCGGCCTGCTCGCGCCCACCAAAGGTGAAGCCACGATTGGCGGTTTTTCCATCACCCGGCAGCCGATGGAAGCCAAGAAGCTGCTCGGCGTCGTGCCGCAGGAGATCGCGCTCTACCCCACGCTGAGCGCGCGGCAAAACCTGGATTTCTTCGGCAGGATGTACGGGCTGGGTGGCAAGGAACTGGCGATGGCGGTGGATGAGGTGCTGGAATTCACCGACCTCAAAGACCGCGCCAAAGACCGCGTGGATACCTTTTCCGGCGGTATGAAGCGCCGCGTCAACATCGGTGTCGGGCTGCTGCACAAGCCGCAGTTGGTCTATATGGATGAGCCGACCGTCGGCGTCGATCCGCAGAGCCGCCGCCGCATCCTCGATACGGTCATCCGCCTGCGCGAAGAACGCAAGATGACCGTGCTGTACACCACGCACCTGATGGAAGAAGCACAGGAACTGAGCAACCGCGTCGGCATCATCGACCAGGGCAGGATCATCGCGCTGGGCACGGTGGGCGAGCTGGTGCAGAAGGTGGGCGAAGAAGACCGCCTGATCTTCGACGTGGGCGAGCAGCACATCGATAACGCCGTGCTGGAGCGTTTCAAGCAGGTGGCGGGCGTCACCCGCGCGACCTACCAATCGTACAACCTCAAACCGGCAGCGGGCGCGGAAGACTCCGCCGAAATCATTGTCGAGAAACGCTCGACAGGCACGATGCAGATCGTGCGCTCCGGGCAGGTGACGGATGGCGAAATCACGGTGTATGCCAAGCGCGGGCGCAAGGCGCTGCCGGAACTGCTGCGTATCGCCGACGAGTTGGGCGTGAGCATCCTCTCCGTCGAGGTGCGCGAGCCAGACCTGGAAGCGGTGTTCCTGCACCTGACCGGGCGCGCGCTGCGGGAGTAAATCATGCGTAAGATCATCACACTGGCCTGGAAAGAACTGTATATCGTATTTACCGACCGCAACCTGCTGGTCATCATGATCGCCGCGCCGCTGGCAATCGCCACGATCATCGGGCTGGCTTTTGGCGGGCAGGGCGGCGACATCCCGGTGCGCGACATCCCGGTCGCCATCGTCAACCTGGACGAAGGCGGCGCGAACGAGCAGAACTTCGGCAGCATCTTCGTCAGCGCGTTCGTGCGCCCGGCAGACGGCGCTGAATCGGCACAGCAGGCGCTGAACTGCCCAACTAGCGACGCCGCGAGTGACGCGAACGCGGGCAGCAGCACAACGCTCTACGACCTGACCGAAGCGGTCGAGGTAGCAGATGTCGAGACGGCGCGGGCAGGGGTGGACGCGGGCACCTATACCGCCGCGATCATCATCCCGGCGGACTTCACCGCCAAGCTCGGCTACGGTCAGAATGACCCGATTGAGGCTGCTGCCATCGAGGTCTACGCCAACAGCGGGCGAGCCGTCGGCGCGGCGATCATCCGCAGCATCGTCGAAGGCATCGGCAACCAACTGGCGACGGGAAGCATCGCCGCCGCCACGACGGTAGACAGCGTGGTTGCGGAGTACGGCTTCGCGGGCATCGGTCAGGTAGCGGGCAGCGAAGCGTTCCAGCAGAATATCGCCTGCGCCTTCACGCCCGCGATCAACGTACTCACGATTGACCAGCAGACCATCGCGGGAGAGCGCCCGAACAGCACCGCCGCTATTCTGGTCCTGTTCGGTTCGGCGCAAGCCATGTTCTTCATGCTGTTCACCGGGCAGCAGGGTGTGCTGAGCATCTTCGATGAGCGCCGTGACGGGACATTACAGCGCCTGGTCGTTTCGCCGACGCCGCGCCTGTACATCCTGATCGGCAAGCTGGCGGGCACATTCGTCACCTGCCTGATGCAGATGATTGCGCTGTTCGTCTTCCTCACGCTGGTCGGCAGCCTGCTGACCGGACAGTTGACGATGATCTGGGGCAACAACCTGTTCCTGGTGGCCGTGATGCTGATCGCGGCGGCCATCGCATCGACCGGGCTGGGCACGCTGCTGGCGGGCATCGCGCGCACGCAGGAACAAAGTGCCATCTTCGCGCAGCTCATCAACCTGGCGATGGCGCTGCTGGGCGGCGCGTTCGGCTTCCAACTGCCGGAAGCGATCTCGCGTTTCTCGATTATCTACTGGGGCACGAATGCCTTCCAGAAGCTGGCCGCCAACCAGACCGACATCGGCTTGAACCTGCTGGTGCTGTTCGGCTTTGGCATCGGGCTGTTCGCCATCGGTTTCTGGTTCTTCAACCGTCGTCTGGATATTTAAGTCGACAGTCGATAGTTGGTAGTCGGTAGTCTTGGGTCAGGTCGCTGGTTCGCGTTGCAAAGCATCATCTGCTGGCACGATCTCGCGGAATTCAGCGCCGCGACTAAACGCTATTCGCTAACGACTACAAGCTGTGGACTGTAGGAGTCAAGCCATGCGAAAAATCCTCAGCATCACGTTCAACGACATGATTCTGTATTTCCGCGATCCTGGCGCGGTGATCGGCACCTTCCTGATTCCAGTGGTGTTCGCAGTTGTGCTGGGTTTCGCCTTCAGCGGCAACAACGGCCCTACCCAGGTGCGCATCGATGTGATCGACAACGATAACACGGCGCTCTCGCAGTTGTTCCTGACCAACCTGCGCCAGGCCAACACGGCGCTGGTGCTGTGCCCGGCGGATAACAGCGAAGATGACTTCTGCCGCCTGGGCGACGATCCGGCGCTGACCGAAGAACGCTCTCTCGGCAGGCTCTCGAACAACGACACACTGGCGCTGCTGGTCATCCCGGCAGGTTTCGAGGCCAGCGTTGAGGCCAACCAACCCGTCAGCGTAACGTACCGCTCGAACGAGAACGCCGCCGCGCCGACATTCATCCTGCAAGCGGTGCAGGCGGTGGTACAGCGCATGGGCGGCGCGTTGGTAGCCTCCAACGTGGCGACCAACACCGTCGCGGAAGCGCTGCCGTTCGATGACGACGCGGCGCGCGATGCCTTCCGCCAGCAGGCTTACGATGAGGCGGCGCAGCTCTGGGCGGAGAACCCATTCAGCGTCAGCTACGTGGCAGCGGCGGGCGCACCGCAGGCATCCAACAGCCAGGGCGGTTTCGGCCAATCTGTGCCAGGCATGGCGAGCATGTTCGTCACCTTCACGGTGCTGATCTCGGCCATCAACCTGATCCGCGAGCGCAAGAACTGGACGCTGCAGCGGCTGACGACCATGCCTGTTTCGCGCGCGCAGATCCTGGCGGGCAAAATCCTGATGTACTTCCTGCTGGGCATGATTCAGTTCATCGCCATGTTCGGCTTTGGGCTGCTGGTCACGACGATCCTCTCAAACTTCTCAGAGAATGTCACGCCGCTTTACCTGGGTCAGGATGCCCTCGGCCTGCTGCTGATCATGGCGAGCCTGACGCTGTGTATGACCGCGCTCGGTTTTCTGATGGGCACGCTGATCCGCACCGAGATGCAGGGCGCGGCGCTGCTCAACCTGCTCGGCCTGTCGCTGGCGCCGCTCGGCGGGGCGTGGTGGCCGCTGGACATTGTGCCGGAGTTCATGCGCGTGGTCGGGCATATCTCACCAATTGCCTGGGCGATGGACGGTTTCCGCAAGCTGCTGTTCGAGCAGGGGACGCTGGTGAGCGTGCTGCCGGAGGTGGGCATCATGCTGGCGATGGCGGCGGTGTTCTTCGTCTTCGCCATCACGCGTTTCAAGATTGAGTGAGGGTGAGGCAAGAGATTCACCACAGAGACACAGAGGACATAGACGAAAAGAAAAGCAGATGGGTCTGTAGGGGAGGATTAGCGCGCAGCGCGTATATCCTCCCGTTCCCGCACAGAGATACCAGCAGGCACAGAGGAAAAGAAAAGCAGGTGGGTCTGTAGGGGAGGGTTAGCGCGCAGCGCGTATATCCTCCCATTCCTGTATAGAAATACCAGCAGGCATAGACGAAAAGAAAAGCAGATGGGTCTGTAGGGGAGGATTAGCGCGCAGCGCGTATATCCTCCCATTCCTGTATAGAAATACCAGCAGGTACAGAGGAAAAGAAAAACAGGTGGGTCTGTAGGGGAGGATTAGCGCGCAGCGCGTATATCCTCCCGTTCCTGTATAGAGATACCAGCAGGCACAGAGGAAAAGAAAAGCAGGTGGGTCTGTAGGGGCGAACAGCGTGTTCGCCCTCCTGCCTTCGCCGGAACTGATGGGGCTGATCTACGAAAAGCTGATCATCGAGAATGTGCTCGGCCAGCACGATTTCCGATGATCGCGCACGCAGCAGGCACTGGCTCAACTTGACCGATTGTTTCGTTTTCGATTATAGTGGGCGTGCCTGTGTATCAGCACCGGAGAGAATAATGGCGCTTCGTCTACCACCTGGCCCTGAAGGTGCCCCACTTGTGGGCGCGTTCCCGGAGTTCCGCCGCGACCAACTCGCTTTCCTTTTGCGTATGGCTCGCGAATATGGCGACATCACCTACACGCGGTTGGCTCATCTTCGCATCTACCAGTTGAACCACCCGGATTACATCCAGGAGGTGCTGGTCACGCAGGCGGCCAACTTCCCCAAGAGCAAGCTGGACAGCAGCATCTTCAACCGTCTGTTCGGGCAGGGGCTGATCGGCATCAACGGGGAATTCCACCGTGAACAGCGCAAACTGATGCAGCCTGCTTTTCACAGCAAGCGCATCGAAGCCTACGCGCAGATCATGGCGCACTACAGCCAGCAGGTGCTCGACTCCTGGGCGGACGGCCAGACGCTCAATATTCACGAGGCGATGAACACGCTGACTCTGCTGATCGTCTCGCGTGCGCTCTACGATGTTGACCTGAGCGCCAGTACAAACGGTCTGGGCGACACGGTGCATGACCTGAACGAGATGGGCAACGGCTTCTTCCGCCAGGGATTTTTGACGCCGCCCTGGCTGCCGATTCCGTTTAATGCCCGCCTGAACCGCACGATTCGGGCGATTGATGACGTGCTGCTGCCGATCATCGAGGAGCGGCGGCGCACGAGCGAAGATCGCGGCGACCTGCTCTCGATGTTGCTGTTGGCGCAGGATGAAGAAACGGGCGGCGCGATGACCGACCAGCAGGTGCGCGATGAGGTGATCACGCTGTTCGTCGCCGGGCACGAAACTACGTCAAACGCGCTGACCTGGACCTGGTACCTGCTGGCGCAGCACCCGGAGGTTGAAGCGAAACTGCACGATGAGGTTGACCGCGTGCTGGGTGGCCGGATGCCAACACTCGACGATATGCCCAACCTGCCGTACACCGATTATGTCCTCAAGGAAGCGATGCGCCTCTATCCGCCCGCCTGGATTCTGAACGGACGCCAGGCCAGCGCGGACGCTGAAATCGGCGGTTACACCATCCCGAAAGGCGCGACGGTGTGGGTCAGCCCGTATGTCATGCACCGCGACCCGCGCTACTTCGACGCGCCGGAGGCGTTTCGCCCGGAGCGCTGGGCCGATGGCCTGGAGAAGCGCCTGCCGCGCTATGCCTATTTCCCCTTTGGTGGCGGGCCACGCATCTGCATCGGCAACAGCTTCGCGCTGATGGAAGCGCGCCTGATCCTGGCGGGGTTAGCCGGGCACTACCGCCTCTCGCTGGTGCCGGGGCAGTCCGTCGCGGTTGAGCCGCTGATCACGCTGCGCCCGCGCGACGCGCTGATGATGCGTCTGGCGCGCCGCAGCCCTGCGCGTGTCACGGCGGGGCAGCCGAGCCAGGTTCAGACCTGAGCAAATCCACAGCCTAACATAAGCGGGTGAGTAC
>JAEUQX010000587.1 GCA_016788625.1 Anaerolineae bacterium | reverse complement strand
ACTGCACCGGAATTTCGACATTACCGGACAGCACGCCTTTCTCGTCGCGCGTGATGTCTACATCGGCTTCGGTCAGGCCGCCCAGCCGAACGTGGCCTTTAGCAGCGAAGGTCACGGCCTCATTTTCGAGACCGAACGATGCTTCACCTTCGACGAAGCCGCCGATCTTGATCTTGATGTCATTGGCCTTCAGACTCAGCTTGCCGCCTTCGAGCTTGTTCTCAATCTTGGGCAGCTTGGTGATGTCAATACCCGCCCAACCGAACTCGCGTGAGTGCTTCTGGATCGACTCCATCAAGTCCTGCGGATTACCAGCAGCGCCTTTCTCGGTGGCAATGGTCAGGTAGCCGGACACTGCCCCTGCCTTGATATCGACCGCTAGAACCGGGTTGATCCCTGCTTGGCGCAGCGGTTCCAGAGCGGGCAGTGTCAGGTCGATGCCCTGCTGTTTCTTACCTTTGGTCGAATAGGATTCACCGGATTTCTCAACCTTAAGTTTGCCGCGCGCCAGTTTGCCAAAGTGCACCGGAACTTCGCCCTGCGACTCAATCTGTGCAGCCAACTCCGTCGGCACTGTGAATGTTTCGGCAGCCAGATCGACACTCTGTTCTCCTCCACCCGCGCCACCGCCTGGTGCAGCAGCGGCGGGAGCGCCCGGAGCGGTTGTGCTGCCGGGTGCGGATGCGGAAGGTGTCGGTGCGCGGGGCGAAGCCGTCGGTGGTGCAGTAGCGGCGGCGGAACTGGCGGGCGCGCGGGCGACTGAGGGACTGCTGCCCTGCTGGACGGTATGCACCAGTTCATGTGCCAGCAGTTTCTGGCCGTCAGCGCTGTGCGGGTTGTATTCACCCTGCTTGAAAAAGACATCCTGCCCGGTCGTGAAAGCGCGCGCATCCAACGAACGGCTGAGGTGGTCGGCGCCTGCGTCCGTGTGCAGCCGCACCGCGCTCAAGTCGGCGCCGATGCCCTGCTCCATCGGCGCGCGCACAGCATCGCTCAATGGCTCACCCGACCCACGTTTTGACTGGATGGATTGCTCGACATCCGGCGTGACGGTTGGCTGCGCCTGCCTGCCGCTGACGCGCTGAATGAATGAACGTACTGCACGTTGAACCATGCCAGCAGCGGGCGCGGGTTTTTCCTCTTCATCTTCATCGTCGGCTTGTCGCTGTATCACCCCGGCGGCAGGCTTGTCTTCCTCCTCGTCGTCTGGCTGGCGTTGGATAGTTCCAGCAGCGGGAGTTGGCATTTGCTGCTCGTCGTCATCTTCCACCTGCCGCTGCACCATCAGCGGGGCGCGCATCACCTGGTCAGCAACGGCATCGGCTTCCTGCTCGTAGACATCGCCGGGTTGGTTGACGGTCAGCTTGGTTTGCAGCGGCAGCGCCCCGGCCCAGGCGGGCAGCGCCGACGACTCGGCCTTCTTGCGCTGAACGCCGGGTTCAGGCGCAGACGTGGCCTTATCGGGCTTGGGCTGGTGCGCGCGCATCGTGCGTCTCCCTAGCGCAGTTCGTCGGCGAAGCGCCGCAGGCGGTCGAGGTGGCTCTGGCCGTTCGTATCGGCGGTCAATGGGAAGGACGCGCCCGCCGCCCGGTACTCGCGCTGCAAGGCCGCTTCCAGGTGTTGATCATGCAGCGCCTCACCGCTGTTGAGTGCCAGCAGCGTGGCGTGCAGTGCGGCGTTGCGGATTTGCCCCCCCGTCAAAGTGCAGCGCGTGATCACGCTCTCCAAAAACGGCGTGGATAGATCATGTGCGGGCGGCAGATGCGCGCTCCACAATTGACGGCGCTCGTCCGTATCCGGCTTGGCGAACTCGACCACCACATCCAGGCGGCGCATGAAGGCGCTGTCGATGCGCTGCGCAGCGTTGGTGGTGATGATGACGATGCCCTCGTAGGTCTCCAGCCGCTGCAACAGATAGTTGGTCTCCAGGTTGGCGTAACGGTCGTTGGCGTTGCTCACGTCCGTGCGGCGCGTCAGCAGCGAGTCGCCCTCGTCCAGCAGCAGGATCACGTCCAGTTCCTCGGCGCGGCTGAAGACCTCGTTGAGGTTGCGCTCGGTTTCGCCGATGTACTTGTTGACGACGGCGGCCAGATCGACGCGATAAAGGTCCATTTGCAGCGCGGCGGCCAGCGCGCGGGCGGCCAAGGTTTTTCCTGTACCGCTGGCCCCGCTGAAGAGCGCGCGCACCCCACGATTCAGGTTGTGTTCAAACGCCTGCCCTGCTTCCTGGCGCAGCGCCTCGCGACGGCGGCAGCGCGACTCCAGCGCGCGCAGTTCGGTCGTGATCTGCTCGCCTACCACCAGGTCAGACCAACCGGAGATAGCCTCCAGCGGAGTCGCCAGCGTGTCGAGCGTCTGGCGGTTGAGTGCGCGCGTGGCCTGCTGCACATCCTGCGCGCTGATGCTCAGGCGTTGGTCGAGCGCGGCGTAGGTCTGTGCCAGGGCGGCGGCGCGGGCGATCATGCCCCCGGTCAGCAGGAAGTGCTCGACGATGGCGTTCAGGTCGTCAGGCGTGATGTGCGCGGGTGCGGCCTGCCAGAAGCGGCGGCGTGACTCGGCATCCGGCGGCGGCAGGTGCAGGCTGAGCGCGTTGGCGACCAGTTCGCCGCGCAGCCCGCCGCTCTTGCCCAAGGTGACCCCCACCGGGCCATCAAAGCAGGGCAGCGTGGGCAGTTCGACAGTTTCGCCGGGGTTGGGGTTGCAGCGGATGATGGGCAGCGCGTTGGTCAGTGTAGCGAGCGGGCCGAGCAGCTTGCGGGCGTCGTCGCTGAGCGCGCCTTCGTAGAGCAGCACGTCGCGCCCCATCGCGCGGGCGAGTGCGCCGAGCGTTGTGCGGCGACCACTGCCGCCCATACCGCGCAGCACCAGCGCGGTGATTTGCCCGCTGGCGAAAAGCTGCGGCACGCGCGTGACCTGCTGCGCGATCTGCGCATCAAGGATCAGATGCTCCAGCGATGGGAAACTGCTGGCGGGCTGGCGCGTCATGCCCGGCGCGGGTTTGGCGGCGGGGCGTCCGCGCAGCGCGTCCCAGATGGCGGGCGGGACACGCAGCGTCCACTCGGCGCGCGAGTCGCCCTGATTCTCCGCGATGAGCAGACCGTTCTCCAGCAGCGGGCGGCAGTACAGCCAGCCATCCAGCGGCGCAGCATCAGGTGTGCTGAGCAACCAGCCGAGCAGGCCAATGCTCGGACGGCGCGAGACGACCGGCTCTTGCAGCGCAGCATACAGCCCGCCGAACCGAATGTCTTCCTCAACAATGCCTGCCGCCACCAGGATTCGCATCTGGTCGGTGTTCAAGCGGGCGGCACTCATCAAGGCACGCGCGGGTAAGTGGCCGTCAACCGCTGCTTCCCACTTCACGATCTGCTGATCCCACCACTGTGGCGCATCCGCTGTTGTCAGGTCAGCAGGTTGATAGCCGCGCAGTTCATCGCGGTAGCCCGCCAGGAACGGCTGCGACTCACTGAGGTTATGCAGGCGCGTGTCGCCGGTCTGGTCGAGGGTGCGCAGCAGTCGTGCCAGCAGGCTGTAGAACAGCAGCAACATGTGGCTGTTGGCGTTCGGCGGCAGGGATTTGAGCGCGGTTTCAGCCATAATGCCTCACTCGAAATGGAACAGGATGATGTAAGCGAGATCAGGCACCCAGGCTGGGTCGCGGTCGAGCCCCGCCGCCCGCACGCGCATATCGATCTGATCGAGCGGCTGGTACAGGTCAATGTGCGTGCGTGACAGAGTCATGCGCCCTGGCCTTTGCAGCATCTCAGCGGGCGGCAGGCCAGGCATCTGACGGGCGAGCAGCGCGCGGACGAATGGCAGCAGATGCGCCAGCCATTCCGCCAGCGCCGGGGAAAGCCGTGCGTCATCAACTGGAACAAACGGTGCGAATGTGGCGAAGCGCCACTCAACGGCGATGCCTTGCGTGGCGTAGGCGTCCACCTCTGCCTGTATCACGCTGACACTATCTTGACCGTTCAGTGCCACATCCGTGATCAGGAACGCCCCTGCTTCATCGAGCAGATACAGACGCTCATTCGTCGCATGAACCAGCCAGCGCCCGCTCGACAGCCGCCCCAGAACGCGCGGTGGCAGGCGGAAATGCTCGAACAACGGGAATGCTGCCCCGATGGGAGTGCCAGTCTCGCGGTGATCAAGCTGCGCCAGAATGCCCCACAGCGCATCCGCCTCATCTACGCTGCCGAGCAGCGCTCGCGCGAGTGCCTCGAGCAGTGCCCATCCGGAAAGATGTGCACCCAAGTCGTTCTCCCATTCGCCGGGCAGCCCCAGCCACGTGAACAGGTTGATCAGATATAGCACGCCGCCGTACTGCGTAGCGATGCCATCTGGCGCGAGGACGGGATTATCAACCCAGGCGAGCGGCTCAGCGATGTTCTGAGCGGCCTCAGGTATTGGTTTTGGCGCTGTGTGCTGTGGAACAGCAGTGGGAGCCGAAGGTGCTGTGGGTGTGCTGTGCTGCTCAGCGGGCGGCTCAAACGATGATGCTGTGGTGGGCATGGCTGTGGCGCTGGCAGGTGGCGTCACGTGTGTTGTTGTGCGCACATCGCCGGTTCTCTGCGCCTGTCCCGCCTCGCTAATTTGGCCTTCATCTGTCACGATGATCGAATCGCGCTGCTGTGCCGTAAATGCCGCTTTAGGCGCGTTCGCCGCAGTCAGCCATGCCGCCGCTTGTTGCGCGAATGTCATGCTGCGGGCGAACGATGGCGCGTGCCGCAGCATCATTGTGAGGCCGAGCAGATACTGCGCGGGTGGCATCAGCGCGGGCTGTGCAGCCGGACGGAATACTGCGTGCCAGGGCGGACTGATGCGCGGCGGTACAGTGAGTGCGGGAGGCTGTTCTTGTAGGGACAGGATGTATCCTATCCCTACTGCCGGAGGAGACGCCCGCAGCACCGTATCTGGCAGCGCGTAGGCCGCGTGCAGCGCATGGATCACCCGCGCGACTTCTTGCGGCGTGAGCAGCGCGATAGCCTGTTGCGCTTCTATCGTTGTGAAGCTGGTCAGTGCGGCGGGCAGCGCCTCCGGCTGCGCGCTCCACAGTGCGGCCAAGCGCGTGCCTGGATTGAGCGGCAGCGGCTGAGCCATTGCACGCGACCAGAACCATGCCGGGGCGGATGGCTGTTCCAGGGCATCGCGCGTCAGGCAGGCAACGAACTCGGCGGCATCGCGGAACAGCACGCTGACGGCAGACGGGTCAATGTGTCCCCGATGCGGGCGCGTGGCGCTGCGATACAGATCGTCCATGCGGTGTTGAAGCTGCTCGCGCCAGGCGCGTACGTCGCTGAGGGTGGGCAGTCCGCGCAGGTGGCGCACGAGCAGGATTTCGCCGGGGCGCATCCCACGCGGCTGCCACTCGACAGCATTGAGCAGCCGCTCGACGCGCAAATGCGTAGCGGGCAGATGCGCCTGCTGCGGGCTGGCGGTCCAGCGCAGCGTCAGGCGCTCAATCGTGTCGCGCGTGGGGGTGTGCATGGTTATTGACCCGGCGGCGAGAAGTAACGTTGGAAGTGGAAGACCCGTTCTGGGGATCCACGCCGGACGAACAGGATGTAGAACGAAGGCAATGTTGAGCTGAATTTCTGAAAACCCTCGAAGATGGCATGGGGATCAGCGCCAAGCATCTGGAACATCTCAGATCTCGCACGATTTTCACCATACCAGGCATCGTTGAACTCTTCGTTTGTTAATAGAGGGTCAAACAGATCGTGATTACTCTGGTCTATATAAGAGAGCAATAGCGCCCACAGATGCACGCGGTACACATCAGGAATATATAGGTCAACTGCGTAGGCCTCTAGGTCGATAAGTTGGATGGGGTCAGCCAGGTTGGCTTCTCCTACTAACGCGCGCATCTGCCCCGGTGTGGCGTAAGACAGGCGCAGTGATGGCTGAACTGATTCACCTGTACTAAAAAATGTATCGAGCAGCGATGGAGCGCTGAGCGGCTGGATATGCTCTTTCAATGCGTGCCCCTGTTGGGAATTGATGAACGCGTCATAAATCTGAACCTGGAGCGTTTCGAGCGTACTGCTTAGCGTGTCTAACAATTTCAAAGACTCTGCAAACGCATCAAGCCGTTCGATCAGTCTATCAAGGGCCATATTGGTTTCATCGACCCGCAGATTATGCTGTTCTTCGCTCAGTTCTGTGAAATGGTTCACATAAGGTATGTTGTTGTCGCCACCTACTGCCTTGGACACATATTTCAAGATTGTTTCTAATGTGAGCTTGATCAGGTCAAAGAGAATCAAGCTCACAAGGTTGTCATTCAACTCAACGGGCAGATAGCCAGCGGGTGGGAGATAATCAAAATAGCTGTAAGCATTGAAGGTCTCTCCATCAGCAACGTCTTCCAGCACATCGCCCAACTGATTCTGGAACTGTAGCAGGCGCGCCTCGCTCATGGCGGCGATGCTGTCACTCAAGATCGAGCCATTAAAATGCGCTGTGTGGGGGATGTCGGGGCGCACCAGGCGGCGGCGCACTGACCAATTGTCCACAAACTCGATGGTGTTGTTCGTCCAGTGGAATACAGCCAGCGGCAGATCGCGTTTCGGGTCGAGACCAAGTAACTGCGCGTTGGTTTCAATGCCAGGCAGTCCTTGAACGGGGTCAAAGGGATGCCCGGCGTTTGAACCGCCACCGAAGCACCAATGCGCCAAATGACTGCGTGTTTTGCTGCTCACTGAGTTCTGAAAGCTACGGCCCAAATAGAACAGCTTGAACTGCAAGCCGTCGATTAACCATTGCTCGGTGCAGCCGTTGTTGTCGTCCCAGCGCGAGATACGGCGTTTCTTCGTCGTGCTTTCGATGCCAAAAGTCGGCACGCTGCCAATCGACTCCTGTGCCAGCCCGACCGTCAGCAGGTATGCACCAACTTCTTTGAAAGGCTGAAATATTGGGCTATTGGGTACATCCTCGCGCACCGGAAAAGAATGTCCCTCATCGGAGTGGAGCTGCAATAACTCGCCTGCGTAGGTAATAGCTGTGCCGCTGCTGATCTTGAGCAATACCTTCTCCGTACCGCCGTTTGGATATTCCGCCGTCACCCAAAAGCCGTCGATGATGCCGTAGCCCACCGCCTGCCCCAGGATGGCGTCGCGCCGCAGCGTTGCAGCCTGGTCGGCTTTTAGGTCATCGGGGGTCAGGAGACGCCCGGCAACATAGTGCGGCACCTTGATGCCCGTCAGCGGTTCGATGATCTTGCTCACAATGTTCTGCTCTGCCATACCGTCTCCCTACCCTGCTCATCCGTGCGTGCGATCTTCGGCTGTTCACTATTCATGGTGTAGTCTTCAGTCATCATGCAGCCTGCTTTCGACTCAAGACCATCGACTATTGACTTATCGTTTGCGCCTGGATCGTGTCTTGGCAGTCACATCTTCTGGATTCGCTGCTAGTGGCACGTCACCGGGTTCGTCGAACACTGGTAGTGGCCGCAGCGCGTTAATGCGTTCGTCAATTAGCGCCACGATGTCATCCATGCTGAGTTGGGGCGCAGGCGGCAGCGAGATGATCGTCGGTTGCGAGATTTGTTGGGTGTCCTTGTCATAGCCCGCGTAAATAAATCTGCCCTCGTCCATCAAGTTGATCAGCGTTCTCACGTTCGCGCCGGTCGTATTGATCGCGCTCGCATCGAAATGCAACATCACCCGTTCGCCATCCACGAGTGGGGCCTCGGGCACCAATCGCCAGACTTGCTGGTTGCTCACATCGGCTGCGGGAATCTTTGCCCACCTAAAATCTGTGACCACTCTACCGTTGCGTTCGAACTGTATGTCAGCCTTGTCAATCGTCAGCGCCACCGCCGTATTGACCCAGATGATGAGTGCTGCGTCCACAGAATTTGGCGTGCGCTCGACGCCGTAGGCCACGAATGGCAGAACATCCGGCGCGGGCAGGTCGATAATCGTCGGCTGGGTGATCTGCTTGCTCTCTTTGTCATATCCCAGGTAGACAAAGTCTTGCGTCGCCATGAATGCATCCAGCTTCCCTGCCCCTGCGACCTCAATCGTGCTGGCCTTGAAGCTCAGTGCAACCAGCTCGCCATCGTCGAATAAATCTGTTGGGTTGGTCAATCGCAGTACCCAGACATCAGCTCCGGCTGGGAGCCATTCGTACTGGTTCGTGGCGACCAGTCCGCCGTCGCGCCTGAAGATCACATCTTCTTTAGTGATCGTCAGCGTTCTCTCTGTGTTGACCCAGACACGCAACTCCTGAATGGCTGCACGGGTATTGCCTGCTGCAATCAGATCGAATGTCGCGAACGGAATCACATCGGGCGGTGGCGGTGGTTCGGGCGGTGGTTCAGGGATGTTGATGATGGCGTGCAGGCTGATCATCTTGGAGGTATCGTCGTAACCCTGGAAGATAAATTGCTCACTCACCATCAGGTCGTGTAGACTGCTGCCTGCGAGCGCGATCTCGTCGCTGTTGAATCGGATTGTGATCTGGTCACCATCTTCGAAGGCGGTTGTGGGTGTGAAAATGTAGATGCGATTGGAGCTGTTACCCTGTTGAGGCAGGCAGGTGAACGCAGTTGATTCGACGCCATTGCGCTCGAACTTGACAGCACTCAAGGTCGTTGGAATATTGATCTCCCCTGCATGGAACCACAGGGTCAATGCCTTCTTGGCACCACTTGTTTCTGTCAGATCATAGGTGACGAACGGGCGTACATCTGGCAGCGGCGCGGCAATAGTGTACACCGTCAATTTGCCACCATCTGCGCCAACGTAGTATCTGAAATCTTCGAGTTTACTCCCACTATTGAGTCTGACCAGTTCGTCCATGTCGAACGTCAGCACCAGACGTGCATTGGCCTCGATATCCTCGTCGGTCGTAATTGTGAACAACCCGTTCACGCCCGTGACCGCCGCGACGCCACCCGTCACCGCCACATCATTCACCTTAAGGCTCAGATTTATCTCAGACGCAGATGGTAAGTCCAGCGCGGGAGGCAAGACCAGCGCGGGCGTATGATGTACCCATAGCGTCGCCGTGTACGGCCCCATCACCGAGAGCGTGGCGAACTCGCTGCGCGGCGCGCTGGCGGCCTCATCAATGTCGCGCAGGTTGGGCACCGTTGGGCGGTCTGCCATCGAGACGACGACCTTGTCGAGCTTGACTGGCGTCACGGTCTCATCCAGGGTGAGGGTGAGAGTCGCCAGCAGGATTGGGCTGTTGGCTTCGCTGACGATGAAATCGCCCGTCAGCGCATCCGTCTCGTCGTCGCTCGGAGTGCCATCCTCGTTCAGGGTCGTGCCTTCTGGCAGCGGCGACTTGGGTTCCGCCCAGGTGAAGAATAGATCCACATCGTCGCGAATGCGCGAGGCGGCCAGGTTGCCGTTGCCCGGCGTGCAGGGTTTGCCCGCGATGATCGTCGTGCCCTCGGTCACGCCCCGGTAGCGCGCGACCACATACACTGTGTTTTGATTCTCGCCGCGATCCTTGATGTTTGCCTGAATCCACTCACCAAGCATGGCGTACATCGGCTTGCTGACCTTGAACACCCGCCCGCGATAGTCAATGCCCATGCCCGCCGAGACGCGGATGGCAATGTCATCGACATCACTCGTGTCGCACTCGCTGATATCAGACGGTGGTTCGGCATCATCAGCGGCGACTGCTGGCGGCGGTTCATCACTCCCCGTCGGGTCGCCACAGGTAACCCGTAAGCCAGAGATCACGCCGGATTCATGCAGCACACGGTTATGCTGGTAATCGCGTTCCAGGTGGTAGGTTTGCTCCTGCCGGAAGTCGGTAGCCGTCAGCACCAGGCCGTTGACATAGTTGACGCGCTTGTTCGGTAGGATGCTCTTATCCTCGGTGCTGACTTCTTCGGCCTTGAACTGGACGGTTTCATTGACGCCAGCATTCATATCCATCTCTCCCTGTAATAGTTCACAATCTCGGCATGTGCCCGCCGAGGATGTCGCGGCCAGGCGCAAAACGATCAAGTACATCGAGTGGGTAGGCGAAGACGAGGTAGCCCTGCGGGATGTGCGTATCGCCCAGTATGAAGGGATCAAACTCGATACCCAGACTGAGGATGGTATCGATGCCCAACAGCGCGCTGCCGACGACGAACTCATCCCAGGCGCGGCGCAGCTCAAAGCTGGTGTGAGCGGGTTTCTCCAGCCGGATGATGAGGTCGAGCATCTCGACCTCATCTTCGCTCAGGTCGTTGGAAATCAGCACGGAAAAGCGGTGGGCGAAATCTCGCACACGGTTGTACGTGTTGATCTCTGCGCGGAGCAACTGGTTCAGAAGCTGGTCGATAGCCTGCATATCCACGATGAACGCAGCGCTTTGCTGCGGCGTGAACTCGCCCTCGCTGGGCGCGTATTCGATGTCGAAGCGCGTCTCGCGCCAGCGTTCCTCAATGAAGGTTGCCCACTTCAAGGCTAATGCCTTCAGCGTTGTGCCCAGCAGCGGCTGTTCCAGATACGGGTTGGTCGCCTCCTCGTCCTCCGGGGTGAGTGCGTCAACTCGGTCGCGGATGGCAGCCGCCAGTGTCGCGCCCGTCAGCGGCGGCGTCAGTGTGACGATGACGGACTGCGCGAACGCGCTCAGGATGTCGATGTCGTCGCCATCAAGCTGGCGGCGGGCGAACTGTTCCTGCAAGCGTACATTGCGGGCAAAGGCGATCTGCTCCGCGCGCGCAAGAATCTCCTGCATCTGTGCATCGGTCGGTTTTTTCTCCAGGTACAACCACAACACGGTCAACAGCCCACGCAGGGTGCCGCGCTGTTGATACAGGCGGTGCGCGTAGCGGATGAACATGCGGCGCTGCTGCTCTGTCCACAGCGGGTCGAGTACCAGCCCCATCCACGAGCCGAGCCAATCGAGCGTGTCCGGCGGCGCGCTGCGGGGGTCGAGCAGGCGCGGCAGGTGTTCGATCATGTCTTCGAGGTTGGTGTAGAGACCCTCGAAGTTCGCCAGCCAGCGTTCCAGAAATGATGCGGGCACGGGCTGCTCGTTGTAGATCGGCGGCAGGTAGCGCTCGCTGTAGGAGAAGCGCGGGAACCAGGCGCGCAGGGCGTAGAGTTCCGGCGTAGAACGACCCGTGCCCGCCAGTGTGATCTCCAGTTGCAGGTAGCGTCCCTGCACCTCCTGGAACAGCAGTTCCCAGGTGCCCAGGCGCTTGCGCGGGTCGGTGTCGGTGCTTTTCTCCTCGGTCACGCGGACACGGCGCAGCGCGGGATGTTCGTAAAACGGAATCTCTGCCCCAGCAGAACGCAGATAGGGGTGCGGTTGCTGCACCCAGGCCGTCACAGGCAGCAGATCGGCGTTGTCCGAGGCGCGCGCGCGCACCCGCACCTGCGTACCCACGGGAATATCAGCATCGAGCAGCAGGCGGTGCCAGACGCAGCCCGCAATGCGACTGTCGAAGTTCTGGCCGTCCACATCCTCGAATATTGGCGGTGTGATGAGCTGCGCTTCCTGGTGGAAGAAGCACTCCGTGAAAGCAATCAGCGGCAGCCACGATTTCTGGAAGTCGTAGAAGGCGTTGCCGCGCGAAGCGACCAGCGCCTTGCCACCCCAGCGGCGCATCGGCAGGTAGTTGGGCGTGGGCACAATTTCGTTCAGGATGCCCGTCTCCAGGTCGTGCTTCATCTGGTAGACCAGTACCTGCTTGCCATTGGAGTCAACCACGTAGAGCAGGCGCGTGGGCGGCAGTTCGGCCTCACCCTTGGGCGGATTCTCCTGCTCCAGGTTGATTAAGCCATCCAGGCAGGGATCGTCCTCATCGTCGCAGTTGTTCAGGCAGCATTCAACATAGGCGAAGTCCAACGCATGAATGTTCACCCGTTCCGGCGTCGTCTCGTCTTCCTCGCGGAATTCTTCGCTGAACAACGGCAGCGGTTTGCCGATCTTCTCGCCATTGCGTTTGAAGTGCAGGATGACGGCGCTATCCGCCCCATCCGCGAGGACCAGAACCGTGCCCTTGCCGCTGTGTTCGATGCTGATCGGGTCATACTTGGTGTACTCGGCGGGTAGTTGGTAGCCGTCAATGCTATGGACGTTGATGATGGGCGCTGCAACACGCGGGTTATCATCAGGCGTAAGCGGCTGGAAGCTCGTCGCCGCGGCTGTGATCGTGTCACCCTTGGCGACCGGGAACTGGAAATTGTGGTCGAGTACCCAGAAACGATTCTTCTCTACGCTCAGTATCAGTAAGCTGCCATCTGGGTCGGCGGCGAAGTCCCAGGGTGCGAAATCGTCCGGCTTCGGCCAGAGCATGAGCACGGGTGGTCTGCCACGATGCAGGTCGATGATCAACAGTCCGCGCCTTTCTCGCGGTTCGATGACGCCTGCCACCAGGAAGTGCTGCGCGGTCACGGTCAGTCCTTGCAGCCTGAGCGGCAGCGGCGGACGCTTAATCGTGGTCGGGTCTTGCAGGCGGAACGCCCCGGCGGACTGCTCTGGTGGCACAGGCGGCTCCGGCAGCAGCGTCATGACCTCCGGCTCATAGGCCCATTCCGGTGGCTCGAGTGCATCGAGCGCCTGGGCGTCCGGTGCGGATGTCCACAGCACACGCGCCTCGGTCGAGTCACGATCCAGGAACAGGATCGTCTGTTCATCGTCGTCAATCCAGTACCAGTGACGGTAGCGATCACGCGCTGCGCCGCGCCGACGGTCGAGCAGTGTGTCTAGCATATCTGAACGGGTGCCCTGGGCTGTCCGCAGCGTGGCAAGCGGCAGCCATGCTTTCTGGAAATCATAGAAAGCATTGCCGTGCGAAGCGACCAGCGCCTTGCCACCCCAGCGGCGCACACGCAGGTAGTTGGGCGTGGGCACAATCGCGCTCAGGATGCCTGTCTGCGGGTCGTGCTTCATCTGGTAGACCAACACCTGCTTGCTGCTGGAGTCCATCACGTAGAGCAGGCGCGTGGGCGGCGATTTGGTCGCGCCTTTGGGTGTTGCTTTCTGTTCCAGGCCAATCAACCCGTCCAGACAGCGATCATCCTCGTCGCCGCAATCGGTCAGGCAGCACTCGACGTAGGCGAAATCCAGGGCACGAATGAGTTGTTTCTCTGGCGTCCCATCTTCTTCTTCGCTGAACAACGGTAGTGGTTTGCCAATCTTCTCGCCATTGCGTGTGAAGTGCAGGATGACGGCGCTGTCCACCCCATCCGCGAGGATCAGAACCGTGCCCTTGCCGCTATGTTCGATGCTGATCGGATCGTACTCGACGGGCAGTTGATAGCCGTTGATACTGGCAGCTGTGATGACAGGTGCTGCAAAACGCAGGTCAGTGGCAGATTTAAGCGGCTGGAAGCCCGTCGCCGGGGCTGTGATCGTTTCACCCTCGGCAACCGGGAGATGGAGGTTGCGGTCGAGTACCCAGAAACATTTCTTCTCTCGGCTCAGGATAAGCAGGCTACCATCTGGGTCGGCGGCGAAGTCCCAGGGTGTGAAATCGTCCGGCTTCGGCCAGAGCATCAGCACGGGCGGTCCGCCGCGATGCAGGTCAATGATCAACACGCCGCGCCGTTCTCGTGGCTCGATCACGCCTGCCACCAGGAAGTGCTGCGGGGTCACGGTCAGCCCTTGCAGCTTGAGCGCATCGAGCGCCGGAACGTCTGGTGCGGCTGTCCACAGCACGCGCACCTCGGTTGTGTCGCGGTCGAGGAACAGGATGGTCTGTTCATCGTCGTCAATCCAGTACCAGTGACGATCATATGCCGCGCCGCGCCGTCGTTCGAGCAGTGTGTCCAGCGTATCTGAACGGGTGTCCGGTGGTGTGAAACGGCGGGGCAGCGGGCGCAACCGCAGGTTCTCTTCGGTGGGATTCCATTCGACCTGATGCAGTAGTTGTTTCTCGCGCTCTGTCCACAGCGTGACAAGCGGCAGCCCCTGATCGACCTGAATCAGAGTCCCCCAGTCCTCCGGGGTGTAAAGCAGATGAAAACGTGCGCCGTTAGCGTCCATAGCTCCCTCAGCACTTCTTGGGTCGCAGCGGGACGACGAGCGATGTAGGTGGTTGATCCGAGTCTCCCGGTTGGCTTGGCGGTCCGACCAATTCGCTCAGTGGGATGGCGATTGTGCCTTCAGTCACATTCAACCGCGAAAGCCAGGGCAGTTCGAGACCCTGGAACGCACGTTTCTCGGTAATCGCATTAATGCTGCGCTCGCTGCTGTTCTGGGCATTAACCTCGCCCAACAGCACCTGGGAGACCAGTCGTACCCCTTCGACGCGCACTGCTACCGCTTCGATGTCCTCTGGGCGCAGGTCCGTGCCCAGCGGCCAACCCGTGCCCTTCCGTCCCATCGGCGTCAGTCCACCAATCAACGGCGAAAGATATTCACGAATTGCGCGGCGCACATCGCGCAGTACTTCCTCGCGGATGTAGCCCGGCAGTGTGGTCAGCGCGATACTCACGACGAACTCGACGTAATGCGGCCCGCGCACGTAAATCTCGGTCGTGATCAGGCGGCGCGGTTCCAGCCACGCGCAGATCGCGTCCAGGAACAGGCGGTCGGGGCGCGCAGGCGTTTCCTGCTCAATCGGATGCTGTGGCACGACCATCACCGTGACCGTGCCTGCCCACTGCGATTGATCGATGATCGTATAGTCGAAGGCATCGGCATTGAGCAGCGGCACAACCTCTACCCGCCCGATTTCCACACCAGGTGCTTGATATGCGATATCGCGGAAGTCCTCCGTCGTCACTAGGCGGTCACGGTGGCGTAGGTAACGGCTGATCTTTTGCTCGCCTTCCAGCGCCGTTTCGGCCCGCGCCGCGCCCCAGGTGCGTACCGGGTTGCTCACCTTAAAGCCCCCTGGCAGCAGCGGCGATTTGTTGATCGCGCCGATGGCGACATCCCCTTCTGTGCCACCGCCGTATTCGTAGCTCACCTGGATGACATGGCCTGCGGGTGGACGTTTGCCGCGCAGCCCGTCGCCAAAGGTGATCTGCCCGGACTCGGCGTCGAGGTAGAAAACCGGGTCGGTTGGCGCGGCAGCATACAGGTCATCGGTACGCCGCCATTTTTCCATCGCGCTGTTCTCACCCGCGATTTCCAGTATGAAGTTTTCTTTTCCGGGGCCGCTGGGTTCCAGTATCACCGGAGTATTGGCGACCTTGAAGCTTTGTTCCGGCGTGCCCGTGCCCAGCCCCAGCCGCTCGTCACGCACTGGTATGATTTGCAGCACGCGCGCCGCGTTGACGCCCACCCAGGTCAGGCGTGTATGTTGATAAGTGCTGCGCTCCTCGGCATTTGTCGTCGTACTCTGCTGATGATTGGGCGATTCTATTGGCGTCAGGCGGATGCGAATCCAGGTGACGAGGCGTTTGGCCAGGCGGGAATCTTCCAGCAGAGGCGGGAAATCATCGCGACCTTCTTCCAGGGAATCGAATTCCCAGGTGCGTAAATCGTCATATGGCGGCAGGATGAGCTGCACAATACCGGGCATTTCCAAGACGTTCTCGGCATAATACACACTCAGCCGTTTATAACGCGCCGGGAACAGCGCCTCGTTCACATCCAGGCGCTGCTCACTGTCCAATGGTGCAGGAATCTCGAAAATCAAGCCAGGATCATTCACCTGCTGCGCTTCCAACGTGATCGGCTTGAGCGGGTCAGGGATAATGTTGCTCGAAGGGTAAACGCCGAGCGTCAACGTCTGTTCCGCGATGGCGCGGCGCACCTCGTCGGGATCGATCTTGTTGGGTGCGAGCAGCGCCAGCCAGAGCGATTGATCGGTTGTTTCTGTGTTGGTGGTCGCCAGGTTGATCTCCGGCAGCGGCTTGCCGATCTGCGGTTCTTCTAGCGGCACAGATTGATAAAACTGGATGTTGCTGGCTAAGGTTGTATATAGGCTCTCATAATCTTTTCGGGTCTGCTCATCAACCGCCTCTGCGGCGCGTGGGCGCTTGAAGAACGCCGCTGTTGTGATCGGCAGGATGTTGACGGTTGTGCGCGTGCGGAATGGCACTTTGCCCGCCAGCAGTTCCGAGTCACTGTCAAAAACCAGCGGTTGCAGTGGCCCACGATCATTGATGAACTGCACCAGACCGCGCGCGGCGCTGGGTGGGCGCAGCGGAACGCCCAGCAGCGAGAGGAACTTGAGGCGGTTGGCCTCCGGGATTCGGTTGCTGCGGTACAGCAGGTTCTCCGTCATGAAGGCGAAAAGCTGCACCAGCGTCATGCCGGGGTCGCTGTCATTGAAGTTGTTCCACTCCGGCGTGTGTACCGGGATGCGGGCAACGGCCTCCGCCAGAATCTCGTCGAAGCTGCGGTCGTCCAGATTAGGCACAGTTATCGGCATGGTTCACCCCCTACGTTTGCAGTGTGAGCGAGAGGCTGGCTTTCTCTCGCACCTGGGTTGCGACCAGGGTATAGAAGATCGTGATGTCCACGACGCGCGGGTCGAATTCGTTGGTTTCCACCACCACATCATCGAGCTGGATGCGCGGCTCCCAGCGGGTCAGCGCGCGTTTGACCTCTTCCTGAATCAGGCGCAGCGTGCTGACCGTGTTCGGCTCGAACAGGTAGCGTTCCAGCGCACAGCCGAAGTCCGGCAGCAGGATGCGTTCGCCGGGGCGCGTCCGCAGGATGATCTCCACCGACTCGCGCACGTTGCTCTCACCCTCCGACCAGAGCATCTGGCCGTTCGCCCCTACGCGCGGCGGGAAGGCCAAACTGCGTCCATACAAGCGTGACGGTGTACTCATGGTGTATTTGCCTTCGGCTTCGGAATGGGTAGGCAGACCTTCAGGAAGGGCAGCCACATAAAGATGATGTTGAGCAGGATTGCCATAACCATCATCAGGATCATCGCAATGATCGTGATGATTTGAATCGAGAACGTGCAGATCATTTGCAGATCGAACTCGGTGGTCTCTTGCAGACCATCGCCCTTGAGCATTCCCGGCGTCACCCCGCTCATGACCTTACGGAGTTCCTTCGACATCTGAATGCCGACGCCGTGCTTGAACTTGCGCAGGTCGATCTGGTTGATGCTGGGCATTTCGATACGTACCATCCGTGCCGGGGCGTCCGGTTCCATCGGCCTGGCGAAGACGAACGGCAGGCTGTTCGTGCTGAGGATGGCCGGGCATTCCGGGTCATATTCATAGAACAGGCGGATGACGTAGCGGTGCGCGCCCGGCGCACTATCCGGCAGATCATTCTTGACCATACTCAGGATGTCAGCGATGTTCTCGCCTACCTCCTCTGTGAGCGGCAGCATCGGGCGCATCTCGGCGTTCAGGGCGGCGGTCAGGATGTCCTCAATGCCCACTATGTTTGTCTTAACATCCACTACTGCAAATGAACTTGGTTCGCTCCCCTCGCCGTGTACCAGTCCCAGGTATCCAGCGTTATCGCGCAGCGGAAACGCCAGCCCTTTCGTGATCAGATGATTCACCAGATTCTTAAAGGTATCCGGGGACATGTTCGACGTGGTTGCGTCGTTGGGTAGTCTGCCGATTTCCGCCCACACATCCGGGAGCGCTCGCCGCAGGAAATCGCCTAGTTCGAGTAGCGCATAGAAATTCGCTTTATCTTTATCAGGCGCTTTGGGATCAGGGGCAGGCACCTTCGGAGGGGCTGCAACCGAATCGACGACCCGCGTATCAAATTCAGTCAGACGATAGTCTCTTTTTTCCGTCGCTATTAACTTTTTCTTATTTTCTTCGCTAAGACCTGTGCCGATACTCGTATCATTTTTGATGCCGTCATGCAGCGCCTTTAATTTCTCCTCTGGAGAGTCATTCTCGTTGCCGACATCCGCCTTTTCCAAATACTTCTCACGCGCACCCGTTGCTACGTAGCCGTAGAAGATATGGCGCTCGCACTGCGCGCCGCCCCGCCCGGTGCAGACCTTGACCGCGTGCAGTGGGAAGCGTTCCTCGTTCGGCAGGAGTCCATCTGATCGCGGAAGACTGTCTTTCCAGCCATCGCCGTCTACAAAGCTCTGTTCCTGTGCGGCGTTGTTATTCCGCAGCCGCCGCACGACGAAACCGACCTTTTCGCCTGCTTTTGCATCCGGCAGCTTGTCCGGCATTCCCACAACCTTACAGATCAGTGACCCGGTCACGAGGTAGTAGCGCTGGTGCAGCGGCAGATACAACCGGGGCGGATTCTGCGTGCCGCGCCATACCTTTGCTTTCATATAGTTGGCAGCTGGCACAATGGTTTGCCCATTCTGTTTTTCGGCGGGCTGCCCCATCGCCGTCAGGAATTCCGGCACGAACTCGTCGCTGTGGAGTTCCAGCAAGCGTGGTTGTGCTTCAACCCTGGATTGCGGTTCCCAGAGCAGTGCCGGGGTTTTCCATTCCACATTCGGTGGCATCGGTTCTGCTCCTTAGAGAATGTTGCCCGCGCCGGGCGTATACAACGGGCTGACGACCGACTGCGTGATCAGTGTCTCGCATTTGACGATGCCGCTGAACTTCGACATGGCCGCGTTGACTGTCACCATGCCCGCCGTGACCTCGGCAGTGCTGGCATTGACGGTGAGCTTGGCGCTGGTTGTGACCGTGATGCCGGAAGGTTCCATCTTGATCGAGTTGCCGCTGGAGTCCTGCACCGTCACGGAGATGCCGCCGTCGTCCAGCACGACCGAGTGTCCGCCGGGCGTCTCGATGGTCAGTTTGACCGCACCGGGTGTGTCATCCATCGTGATACGGATTCCTTCGCGTGAGCAGATCGTCTTGAGCTGGTTCTGCCCTGCGCCGTCCATCTGTTCTGGCGGGGCGTCCGCGCCGTTCCACAGCGCGCCGACCACGTATGGCCGCCGCGGGTTGCCGCCCTCGAACGACACCAGCACTTCGTCATTCACATCCGGGATATACCAGGTGCCGCGATTGTTGCCCGCCATCAGCACGGCGAGACGCGCCCAGACCTCATAGCTTTCGCTGCCCGTATCCGGCGACCAGGGCAGTTTCACTTTGACGCGCCCCTGCTTATCGGGATCGACCAGATCCGTGACCAGGGCGGGATAAACGCCGTAGAACAGGCCGCCTGGCCCGGTCGAAGCGCGTTCAAAATCAAAAGGTGTCGTCATGCTCTATTCCTGCTTCGCAACTGTTTCAACATTCGCCACGCACCTTTTCACTATTCCCCTCTCCCCTCGGCGAGTGGATTTAGGGGTGAGGTTACAATCAGCCGATGCCTGGGCGTTCGACATCGAATTCGGTACGGAAGCCCTGTCCGGCGTTGTAGGTATGCCGCACGCGCACTACGTAGTAACTGCCGTCGAACATGCTGCCCAGGCCGCTCAGCTTGACCGTCACGCCGACGCGCAGATCGGTACTGCCGTCTGTCGTGCCGCTGCCCGTAACGAAACGGCGGGCACGTTCGCGGTAACGTGCTTTGGCAACCGCCTGCGCCTCGCTGCTGGTCAGCGGTACGGTGTGCACGACCGAGGCTTTGCGCGCGCCGAAGGCTTGTTTGAGGATGTCGCCGCCGCCCTTGCCATTGTTCAGCTCGCTTTTGACCAGGGACGGTTCGACTGATTCCTTAATCGCGCTCTTGGCCGATACGTCCCAGCCGCTCACGGACAGCTCGGTGCACTGCTGCGCCAGGTCGGCGCGTGCGCTGAAAGCCAGCAGGCTTACGCCATAGGCCAGATCGATGGGCTTGCCGGCGGTACGCGGCGCGACGTGCAATTCTTTGCCACGCACCCACACCTCCCCACCTGCCAGCCGTGCCCGTTCGCGGATGAACGCCAGATCGCT